>CADBNR010000032.1 GCA_902796035.1 uncultured Bacteroidales bacterium
AGATTGAGAGGATTTTTTGAGATGATTTTGCAAGCCAAGGAGGGAGCGGTGCGGGCACCGTGACCGACGAAGCTTGGCAAAATCAGCAAAAAAGACCTCAAGATTAATTTGAAGTTTAAATAATCACTCTATTCATTTGTTAAAACGGTTTAAAAGTAAACACACTCTTAGATGAAGAAGTTATTTTTCGCAATACTCGGTCTCGTGGCCGCCGGCTGCATTCTCTCATCCTGTCTGGGCAGCGATGTGGAGGACTACCAGGACTGGCGTGAGCAGAACGACCGATGGCTCGACACCGTCGACAAGTCGGGATACAACAAGGTAACGGCCACATGGGCGCCGTATCATGAGATATACATGAAATGGTATAACGACCGCCGTCTCACCGCCGACAGCCTTAGCCCCCTTTCCACGTCGACCATCAGCGTGAAGTATGAACTCGAGGACATTGAGGGCAACATGATCAGCACATCGTACAAGACGAACGGCGATTCCCTATTCACCGCCGTTGTTAACCGCAACATCATCGGGTTCCAGATGGCCGTGATGAACATGAACGTCGGCGATTCGGTGTCGGTGATTATTCCCTATACCGCCGGTTACGGCAAGAATGCTCAGGGCAGCGTGCGGCCATACACCAACCTGGTGTACCGCATCAAGCTCGTAAAGATTCCGGCGTTGGAGAAACCCTATAATTAACCCGGGTCCATACGGACATCCGAATTCGAGGGTGTGTCAAAATTGGTTCATGCCAATTATGATACACCCTCTATTGAATTAAAAACAACGATAGAATAGAATATATGAGAGCAAAGAGTGTTCTGGCCATGACACTGGCGGTATTTATGACAGCCGGCGCATCGGCTTATGTGATTGGAGGATTCAAGGGTTCGGCACCGGTGACGCTTCATCAGCCTCAGAAACCCGATTCGGTGCAGAAAGAAAATCCCTTCAGCGCCGACAAACTGCTGAAATCGCGCCGTTTCGCCACTCAGTGGCCCGAGACGGCCGGTTGGACCACGATGGTTCCCGACACGGCCGGCAACTTAGTGCCGGTCGACAGCAAGAACGCTCCACAGCTCCGCACCTTCGCGTCGCATCTGCGCGCCGAACGGTTTGCCAAGGGTAAGCTGAAGCTTACCTCATCACCACGCGCCGATGTGATTCTGAACGGTGACGTCAAGATCTCCAAGACCACAGCCGACAGCGTGCCAGGCGAGCAGTCGGCAGACATCGAACTGCTGCCGCAGCAGGACTATTCGCTGATTGTCAACGTGCTGACCATGCCCGATGACCCGGGCAAGCCGGAGTTCCGTCTGGAATTCGTGCCCGACAAAGATTTCGAGTCCGTCAAAGTATCTTCGGGCGCTGATATGGACCGCCGCGTCTCACCCCTCTCTACCATGCAGGGCGAGCGCGTGTCGTCGATGGCCCTCAGCCCCGACGGCAAGTATCTGCTGACACGATACCGCGAGGTGGTTTCAGCCGAACAATCACGCCAGCGGGTCGTTATGACCGAAACCGCCACCGGCCGCACCGTGTCGGAGAACATCGACTTCTCGGCCGACTGGATGCCTAAGTCCAACACCCTGTTTTTCACCAAGGAGGGCGTCAAGGACTATGACCTGTACGTGATGGAAGTGCCCTCCATGCGCACCACCCGTATCGCCACGGCAATTCCCGATCAGGATGTCACTTTCAGCCCCGACGAGAAATATCTGTTCTATTATGATAAAGTGGACGGTGCCAAGAACGAGGGCGTGATGCGCCGCTACTCCAATCCGGACGACCGTATTCCGGGTGACCGCGACCGATTCTACATCTGCCGCTACGACATCCAGAACGGAGTGACCATACCATTGACCTACGGCGGTGGCACCACGTCAATCTGCGACATCAGCCGCGACGGCTCGAAACTGCTGTACATGTCCCAGCGCCAGACGCCCGACAAGTACCCGTTCTACCGCGTGTCGCTCGTGCAGATGGACATGAGCACATTCGCCACCGACACCATCATCAACGATGCCGACGGTTTCGTATCCAACGCCATCTATTCGCCCGACGCGACGCGTCTGTTCGTGGTGGGCGGTCCGGATGCGTTCGACCGAATCGGCGCCAACCATGACCCGGAGCCTATCGCCAACAACTTCGACAACCAGGGATTCATAATGACATTGGCCGACAGGTCGGTGAAGCCCGTGACAAAAGATTTCGATCCGTCGCTGGAAGGAACGCCGGTATGGAACGCCGTGGACAACAAGATATACTTCATCGGCGAGCGCGGTTTCTTCCGCGACCTGTATCAGCTCAACCCCTCGGACGGCAAGATTGTGATGCTTGGCAAGGAGAACCTGCAGACCGTACGTGGCTTCAGCATCGGCGACCGCGAGGCCCGCTATGCGGCATACTGGGGCGGCAGCTTCACCGACGACGGCGTGGCGTGCCTGCTCAACCTGAACAACGGCAAGTCCACCCTTGTGGACGACCCGCTGAAGGAATGGCTCGGCGACACACAGTTCGGCAAGATGGAGCCTTGGAAGTTCACGGCAACGGACGGCACCGTGGTGGACGGCTATATGTGTCTGCCACCCGATTTCGACGCAAATAAGAAATATCCGCTGATAGTATATTACTACGGCGGCACGTCGCCCAGCAACGCATCGTTCTATCACCTCTATTCGCCGCAGGTGTTCGCCAGCCGCGACTATGTGGTGTATGTGCTGAATCCCAGCGGCACCACAGGCTACGGTCAGGAGTATTCCGCGCGCCACGTCAACGCGTGGGGCAAGCGCACTGCCGACGAGATAATACAGGGTATCAAGGAATTCTGCAAGGCGCATCCGTTCGTGAACAAAGACCGCATCGGGTGTCTCGGCGCAAGCTACGGCGGCTTCATGACTCAGTATCTGCTCACCAAGACCGACATATTCCACGCGGCTATCAGCCACGCCGGCATCTCGAATGTCACGAGCTACTGGGGCGAGGGATTCTGGGGCTATAGCTACAACTCGGTGGCAGCGGCCAAGAGCTACCCCTGGACAGACCCGGAGCTGTTCACAAAGCAGGGTTCGCTGTTCAACGCCGACAAGATACACACTCCCCTCTTGCTACTGCACGGCACGGTCGATACCAACGTGCCTATCGGCGAGAGCATCCAGCTGTTCAACGCCCTTAAGATATTGGGCCGCGACGTGGAGTTCATCACCGTGCAGGACGAAAACCATGTGATTTCAAATTTCAACAACAAACTGTCGTGGCACAACACCATCATGGCCTGGTTCGCCAAGTGGCTCCAGGATGATCCGTCGTGGTGGAACGCGCTGTATAAATAACTGAGACAATGAATATCAAAAATATAATCGCATCTCTGGGCATAGCGTCATTGCTGATTCTGCCTGCCGCATGCGGAGGCAATAAGGAGAACAAGGGGGGCGAGAATGCAGCCGACATCGAGGCTGCGGCAATGGAGGGACGCGAGGCGGCCCGCATATTCCTGAACCGTCCGTGGCGGGACACCATCGAACTGCAGCGTCAGTTGCTCGAGGCCCGCGCCAAACAGAGCAAGTTTTCGGGCGCGGGCAAGCAGCAGAGCGCGGCGGCGTTCGATTCGGCTTTCGTATCGACGCTCAAGACCGTCAACCCGTCCGTGGCCCGCGAGCTTGAGGAGGCCGCGGACGCTATGAAACAGGAGGCCGGGGGCAAATGACGATGACCGACTCCGATCTGAAAGAGCTGCTCGACCGTGAGGCGGCACGAATCAACGCTCCCGAATTCATACCGCAGGATCCGGTGCAGTTTCCGCGCCGTTTCTCCAAGGTGCAGGACATAGAGATAGCCGGTCTGCTCGCTGCCAACATCGCGTGGGGCAACCGCAAGATGATATGCCGCGACGCCGACCGGATTCTGAACCTGATGGACAATGATCCTTACAATTACGTGATGGATCAGGGCTACCTGGATCTTGACCCGGACATGAACCTGCACCGCACGTTCTTCGCACGTCACCTGCAGCAATATCTGGCCGGTCTGAGGTCAATATACAAGGATTATCCGTCGCTGGACGCATTCGCGCAGACGCCGGAAATCAGGGACTCCGAAGCGCCGGCATGGGCGTTGGTCGAACGTATGCAGCAGCGCATCACCGAAGCCAACGGCGGCGTGCCGGTGCAGCGTTGCCTCCCCCACGACCTGCAGCACACAGCCCTGAAGCGCCTGAACATGGCGCTGCGGTGGTTCGTGCGCGACGATGGAATTGTGGACCTGGGCGTATGGAAATCCATACCCAAGAGCAAATTGTTCATACCCCTGGACGTGCATGTAGGCAACGTGGCCCGCGACTTGGGATTGCTCGTCCGCAAGGCAAACGACCGCAAGGCCGTGGAGTCGCTCACGGCCACTCTAAAGGAATGGCGTCCGGACGACCCGGCACTTTATGATTTCGCCCTGTTCGGCATCGGCGTCACAGCCAAAAACACAAAAATACTTTGAAATGAAACACATAATAATCACGGCAATTACAATCCTTGCATTCGTCACAAATACTTTGGCTCTGGACAATCCCAAGCGAGAGTTTCGCGGGGCATGGCTGCATGTCATCGGCCAGACGCAGTGGCAGAACAAGACCACCGCGCAAGCCAAGGAATATATCGTGGATCAGATCGACAAGCTGCAGCGCGCCGGCTGCAATGCCGTGATATTCCAGGTGCGCCCTACTGCCGATGCGGTGTATAAGTCCGACCTGGAGCCGTGGAGCGCGTGGCTGACCGGCAAACGTGGCAAAGCGCCAAATCCGTTATGGGACCCGATGGAGTTCGCCATCCAGGAGGCGCACAAGCGCGGCATGGAGTTTCACGCGTGGCTCAATCCGTACCGTGTGACCTCGACGGCCAAGGAAATTCTGCCCAAAAGCCATATCAGCAACATGGAGCCGCAACGTTTCTTCCGTTACAACGGTCAGATTCTGTTCGATCCGGCATATCAGGAGAACCGCGACTTTATCTGCGAGGTGGTGAAGGACATAACGCATCGCTATGATGTGGATGCCATACATATCGACGACTATTTCTATCCCTACCCGGCTCCGGGCAAGGCCATCCCGGACGATGCGAGCTATCTGCGCAAGGGCAACGGCATGAACCGTAACGACTGGCGTCGCCATAATGTAGACTTGCTGATAGAACAGCTGTACACCACCATCAAGAACGAAAAGCCCTGGGTGCGTTTCGGCATCAGCCCGTTCGGCATCTGGCGCAACAAGCGCACGGATCCGCGTGGTTCGGAAAGCACCGGACTGCAGAATTACGATGACCTTTATGCCGACGTTCTGCTTTGGGATCAGAAGGGATGGGTGGACTATGTAGTGCCGCAGCTGTACTGGAGTCTCGACCAGGCTGCTGCGCCGAGCCGCAAACTCGTGAAATGGTGGAACGACAACATCCACAACACCGACCTGTACATAGGTCAGGACGTGAAGCGCACCATGGACTCAGCCGACCCCAAGAATCACGACCGCAACGAGCTTGACACGAAAGTGACGATGTCGCGCAACCTCAAGAACGTAGGCGGCAACGTGTGGTGGCACGGCTACTGGGTCACCGGCAACTACAAGGGAGCGGCCGATTCGCTGGCAAAGAAATACCAGTCGACTATCGCGTTGCCTCCTGTGTATAAAGGTCCCGGCAAAGGGCCCAAAGCCGTGAAGAAGATTGAGCTTGATAAGTCGGACGAAGGCTCGTTCCTGTCGTGGGACGCGCCGGCCAACGGCCGCGAGCAGAAGGCCGACGACGCCATCCGTTTTGTGGTGTACGAGTTCCTGCCCGGCGAGAAGTTAGACATCAACAACAGCCAGGCCATCGTGGCGCTGACCCCCTTCAACCGCGTCAGCATCGCCAACCCCGAGCCCGGCCTCAGCTACGCCGTCACCACCCTCGACCGCCTCAACCGCGAGTCCGACCCCATCTTCCTCTACGTCAAATAAGTCAGAAGTCAGAGTGACAAGTAATGAGTAACAAGAGAGGAGGAAGTAGCGCAGGCTGTCCCCAGCCGCGCATAAACTCGGACAAAAGTCCTTATTTGGTATAGGTGATTTTGTTGACAGGAGAACAGTAGAAACAATAGGGCCTATCGAGACAATTATTCTGACCGTTGTTACTCCCAAGAGAACTGAAGTATGACATAAATGGTCTCTACTGTTTCTACTGTTTCTACTGTTTCTACTGTTCTACTGTCAAAAAACTTGCAAGTGTTATACAAATGTATTACCTTTGCACCACACCAACAAAAGAAATCCTTTCATAATGAATACACCTGCAACAATCAGAAAACAGACATCCTTTCGTCTGAGTGAAGATCTTCTTGCCCGACTTCAGCAGGAAGCCAAACGGCATAACCGCAGTCTGAACAATCTTGTAGAAAGCGTTTTAATGGCTTTTGTGGCAGACAAGCCCAATAAAACCACGCTCGCCGCCATGAGAGAAGCCGAAACATCGGACAATCTCGAAACACTCGACTTGAACAATTTCCGTAGTTTTGTCGACTCTTTATGAATACTCTTAGAGTGTGTTTACTTTTAAATCAAATTAAGATTGAGAGGATTTTTTTGAGATGATTTTGCAAGCCAAGGAGGGAGCGGTGCGGGCACCGTGACCGACGAAGCTTGGCAAAATCAGCCAAAAAAGACCT
>CADBNR010000033.1 GCA_902796035.1 uncultured Bacteroidales bacterium
CAGCCGTTATTATTAGGCTGAAAAGGGCTTGTCCACCATCAAAATCAATAAGAATAGAGCATTATAGCCGTTTACCGGACACCAATAAATTTTAACAAAAAAGTACTAATTTTGATGTTAAAAGAAGACCATCCGACATGAAAATCGTATCCCTGAACGGTCAAATGACCTTTGACTAGATGAAAGGTTCCCTGGAGCGTCTGCCGAAAACAAACCGGTGGGTGCAGATGGGTGACACGCTACCATGGACGGAATATGAGAAGGTCTACAACAAGCGGCTGAAGAATGACACAGTCGGCGCATCCAACCGTTCGGGACGAATGGTCGTTGCCGCCCTCATCATCAAGCATAAGCTGAACCTGTCCGACGAGGAGACAATCCTGACCATTCAGGAGAATCCATACATGCAGTATATGTGCGGCCTGACAGAATATACCGACAAGCCGATATTCGATCCTTCTCTTTTCGTCACTATCCGCAAGCGCATCACCATCGACGACATCAATACGCTCACTCTTGAACTTGCGAGAAAAGCTCAGAAAAAGAACGGTGGGTGTGACGGTGGCAACGACAACGGCAACGGTGGCGCTCCCGCCGACGACAGGACACAGCCGACCGACTTGAAGGCGGACGCCACATGCGCCGACGCGGAAGTCAGGTATCCTACGGACATCGACCTCATAGAGGATGGTTCCGGATACATTGACCGCATGATCGACAAGGTCTGCGGCATAAAGGGAATCCGCAGGCCGACGGGCCTGGAACGCAACCGCATACGTGAGACATATCTCAATGTCATCAAGCGCAAACACAAGGGAGCCAAACTCATAAAGGATGCCATCACCCGCATGCTTCCCCTGCTTTACCGCGACATACTCACGCTGCTCAACCTCATAGGCGTTGACGATGAGACATACTCTCGGTTCAACTGCACGCAGAAGCGCACCATACAGGCTGTCATCGACATGTATCACCAGCAGGAAGAGATGCTGCGTCTGAGGACCCATACCTGCGAGAACCGGATAATAAGCATACACCAGCCCCACATCCGACCTATTGTCCGCGGCAAAGCGAAGGCCAAGGTGGAGTTCGGAGCCAAGATGGGGGTCAGCATAGTGAACGGCTACTCCTTCATCGACCATCACAGCTGGGATGCATATAACGAGGCTTCCGACTTGACAATACATATAGACAAGTATAAGGAGCGGTTCGGCTGCGAGCCGAAGAGGTTCTTCGGGGACAAAATCTATCTTAATCGGGCAAACCGAAAGATACTCAAGGGAAAGGGAATCGAGATAATGGGACGCCCGCTGGGCCGTCCTCCGAAGAATCCCTCCGAAGAGCAACTCAGACGCGAACGGATCGGAGTCGCTCTCCGAAACGAGGCGGAAGCCCAGTTCGGGACCGGGAAGAGGGTTTACAGAGCGAACGGCATAAGGGCAAGGCTTCCCGAGACGGCTCGATGTTGGACGGCCATGTGCTACTTCGTCAAGAATCTGGCAAAGTTCATGAGAGAACTTTGTCTTGTCCTTACTGAAATATGTGCCCGAATGCTCCATTTTGGCTCAAATATTATAATTTCACCATTGAAAGTCTGGCTGTGGCCCCGCGTGGAACATCAGTCCCAATTACGTGGAACACTACCATGCTGAATTTTCAGTAAACCCTATTTACATTCCGTGCATTTCTGAACATAGGGATGCTCCTCACAGAGAGCGAAAAAGCCAAACAACTGCGCACACGCATACTCGATATTGTCATCGCCACAATCAATGGACGCGCCGGGGGTGGAACCAAATATATCAACTGGCGCGACCGCGACTATATTCCTACAGCAATAAAGAGCGAGAACTACCGCAAGAACTTCACCCAAGCCGTAGGTAAATATGTGGACGGCATTCCAATTGGAAAATCCAGACGACCAGGTTACCGGATTTAACGAATAGCCTTCCTTTCTTTACTATGAGGAAGGCCTCAAGTGCATTGACACATCATTTGTTTGAAATTTGAACAGTAGGATTTGAACAGGACACATAAATTAAGGACGTTTTTGCCCGAATTTTGCGGACTTATTGCTAACTTTGCGGTATGAATGATATGGAAGATATCAAAACTGACAGCAACGGACAGGACGTAAGGCCGGATGCAAGCCATGGCGTGAGGCATGACGTGAGAGGGGAGGACGTGCGCCATCCGCTCCGTATGGGCAAAAACGAGCGGCTGCATCACCGCACGCTGGTGGAGGGGCTGTTCGCCGAGGGCAAGAGCATGTACGAGTTTCCGCTGCGAATGGTGTGGCGCTGGATGCCGACCGAGAAGATTGACACGTCGTTCCGCAACGGTCGTCCCGCCGGCATTGCTCCGGTGCAGATGATGGTCACCATTCCGAAGAAGAAGCGGCGTCATGCCGTGGACCGCGTGCTGATGCGCCGCCGCATACGCGAGGCATACCGTCTGAACCGTATGCCAATGCGCGAGGCATTGGCTCAGATGGCCGCCGACGGTTTCCTGCAGATAGCATTCATCTATCTGCACAATGAGAACACGGAGTATGCCGAACTGGAACCAAAGATGCAGAAGCTGCTCGCCAAACTTACCAACAAGCTATGCCGTCATTGCTGAGACGAACCGTACGCCGGCTGGTGCTGCTGCCGGTATATTTCTACCGGGCGTGCATATCGCCGATGCTGCCGCCGAGCTGCCGCTATACCCCCACATGCTCGCAATATGCCATCGAGGCGGTCATGACCCACGGCATATTCACCGGCTCGTGGCTCGCCATCAGGCGCATACTGCGCTGCAATCCCTGGGGCGGGTCAGGCTACGATCCCGTCCCTCCGAAAAAAGTTAAGAAAGTTGAATAAGTTAAGAAAGTCAAGATAAATGTGCAGCTATCTGAATGTTCGTCTCGGTATTCTCTTAACTTTTTAAACTCTTTCAACTTTATCAACTACCAATTCTTACTATAAACTAATCAATTACCCTTATGATACTTGACATCCATACACACAAGGCGGCTCCGCAACCATTGGCGGTGGTCGACATCTCGTTCATCAGGAACCCGGAGTTCAAGGCTGTGGACGGACAACTGTACTCGGCCGGCATCCATCCGTGGGACACCCATCGCGACGTGACGCCCGAGGAATGGGCACGTCTTGAGGAATTGCTGCGTCGTCCCGAGTTCGTGGCGGTAGGGGAGGCCGGCGTCGACCTGTCGGGGCGCGGCGGAATGATGTTCCGTCAGCTGAACATCTTCAAGCGCCAGATCGAACTGTCCGAAAGCCTGAAGAAACCCATCATAGTGCATTGCGTCAAGGCCGAGGACGTGCTGTGCGGCCTGATACGCGACCTTAAGCCCACGCAGCCCTGGATAATACACGGATTCCGCAAGAAACCGCAGGCGGCGCGACAGCTGCTCAACGCAGGCTGCTACATCTCCCTGGGACAGCATTTCAACCCCGACACACTTCACGCCATTCCGCAGGAACGCCTGCTGGCCGAGACCGATGAATCCGAACTCTCCATTCAGGAAATCATCGGAATCCAGAGCAACATCCTCGGCACCGACCTCGAGCCCGTCATCGCCGCAAATTCGGCAAAAGTGCTGGGACTCTAAACAACTTTGCCGCAAACGAGGTTATAGATATTAGAAATTGATAAGAATATAAAAAGACATAGGTTATGAAAAAGATGATAATGGCGGCACTTGCCGCAGTGGCCGTTATGGTATGCCCGGCACCCGCCACGGCTCAGACTCAGGACGAGAGCACCAAGGCTCTGGAATCGGCCAACTGGTATGTGCCCCTCAGCTACGGAGGCTTCGATTTCGAGATTCCCGCCGGCTCGATCGTGCAGAAGGATTCCAAGATGCTGGTGAAATACCCGGACGGATCCTTCGGCGTCTCGATGGAAAACGAGTCTGTCGGCCTCACACAGAAAATAGCATTCGAGAAGGCCCGCATGTACGCCACCAAATACAAGCTCACCGATCCGAAAGTGGAGAAAGTGATCGTCGGCAACTCCAAAGGTGCCCGTGCCAAGGGTATGCTGGAGAACCATGAGGTGACGGTGCTGATTCTTCCGGTCAACGACCAGCAGGTCACCACCGTAATCATGGCCACCCCCAACCGCCAGGAATGGGCCGACCACTTCGTGAATTCGATGAAAAACTGATAGACAGAATCACAACATTAAAAACAGACAAGGTGCCCATATTACGGGTGCCTTGTCTGTTTAAGCCATCTCGATTTCTCTTAATTAAAAGTTAAAAGTAAACTTACTCTAAAATTCAATTATTTTGATTACCTTTGCATTGTAATCGGATTAGGAAAGCAATGTGCACTACTGATGACTGTATCGCAACACTTAGAAAAAACATTCCATATATCCAGAAGGAATATGGAGTGACGGGGATGTGCCTGTTCGGATCAATGGCCAGAGGCGACAATCGCCCTGACAGCGATATTGATATTTTAGTGGATATGCCTCCCAGAATATTTGCCCTGAGTGCCTTACACAGATATCTGGAAAGTCTGCTTCAGTCTTCTGTGGATTTAATCAGAAGGCATTCACATCTATCCTCACAATTTCTAAATCAAATAAATCGCGATGGTATCAAAATCCTCTGACATAGGAAATATGGAACGTGTGGTACTGACGCTAAATTCAGTATCAGATACTATCGCGAATTTAATTGAATGGAACAAGAATATCCATTCTGCGGAATCTTATTATTCATCACCCGGCGGAATGCAATTATTGGCAGCAAACTGTACATTAATCACCGCAATTGGTGAAGGTATAAATCGTCTCAAGCTATGCGACCCTATCGTTAACATTTATTTTTAAACAAGCTCTATGATATTATGCATTTGATTTGTTTCCGAAAATCAAATATGTGGCATCTTATTACGTTCCATCTTGACCAAGAATGGTCAAGATGGAACACTTCTTTTGTTATATGGTGCTTATTTCGTAATTTTGCGTCATGTTTAAGAAGTTAAATATCATATTGCTGGGAGCGACTGCCTTATTAAGCGTTGCTCCGGCATCGGCTCTGACGCTGGAGAAGATCAAATACGGCGATTTCTCGCAGTGGGTCACTCGCGAGATAACTGAATCGTCAGTCCTGGGCGGCGACACCAAGAAGGTGTATGCCGTAGGCCCCACGCAACATCTGAAGGGCAACAACCCTTACCATCCTCAGGGTGGCACGCCGTGGGCCTCGAGCAACGTATATGCCAAGGTATCGGGAATAGTGAAGGCTTCGAATTCGGTGGAGCCTGCCGTGCTGAACGGCAACAAGGTAGCCAAGCTGCAGGCCAAGATGGAGCATGTGAAGGTGTTGGGCGTGATCAACATGGACGTGATGGTGGCCGGCACCCTCTACTTGGGCAAGCTCAATGAGCCTGTTACAAGCACTTCCACACCCTTCTCCAAGATGGCTATGGGCATGCCCTACCGCAAGAGTCCCAAGGCACTGGTGTTCGACTACCGCATCGATATGCCCAACGTCAACACCCGCGTCAAGTCCACCGGCCTGAGCCGCAAGAAGACGCTTCAGGGCCGCGACCAGGCCGAGGTGTATGTCCTGCTTCAGAAGCGCTGGGAGGACTCCAAAGGGAATGTCTACGCACAACGTGTGGGCACTGGCCGCGAACGTTACAGCAACTCCGTGCCATGGACCAAGGGACATCAGCTTCCCATCCATTACGGCGACATCACCAGGAAACCCTTCTACAAGCCCTACATGGGTCTGCTGAACGGCGAGAAGGCATATTACGGTTATAATTCCAAGGGCAAACTCGTGCCTGTCAAGGAAGTAGGCTGGGCACCGGTCGGCACTCAGCCCACCCACGTGCTGGTGATGGCATCCACATCGTGCGGCGAACCGTTCGTCGGCACCGAGGGCATCACAATGTATATCGACAACGTTGCCTTCGGATTCTAAACACCCCTCAATTATGAAAATTGCGCTTATAGGATATGGCAAGATGGGCAGGACAATAGAGCGTCTGGCCCTGGAACGCGGACTGGAGATAGGCTGCGTCATCGACGTTGACAATCTCGATGCCTTCGATTCCGAAGTGTTCATGCAGTGTGACGCGGCCATCGAGTTCACCACTCCGGCTACAGGCTTCGACAATGTGGCGCGCTGCCTGCGCCGCGGCGTGCCCGTGGTGAGCGGCACCACCGGCTGGCAGGCACGTCTGCCCGAGGCAAAGGATCTGTGCCGCGAAATGAACGGCTCGCTGATATGGGCTTCCAACTTCTCGGTGGGCGTAAACATCTTCATGGCCGTGAACCGTCAGCTGGCTCGCATCATGAACGCCTTCCCGCAGTACACCCCCTCCATGACCGAGACGCACCACATCCATAAGCTGGACCATCCTTCGGGTACGGCGGTGACGCTGGCCGAACAGATCATAGACAGCACCGGGCGCATCACGTCATGGGCCGAGCCTGAGGAGGGCAAGACCATGGAACCGGGCGTGCTCCCCATAGACCATGTGCGCGAGGGCGAGGTGCCCGGCATACACACCATCCGCTGGGATTCTCCCTCGGACATCATCTCGATAACACACAGCGCCAAGAACCGCGACGGATTCGCTCTCGGAGCCATCCTTGCGGCGGAATGGCTCGTAAACCATCCGGGCATCCACACCATTCAGGAAATGCTCTCCGATATCTCCGGTTATGACTTCAATTAAAGATCGTTTAAAGGCCGTAAAGCTGACGCGCTGGCTGCGGTTCGGCATCGTAAGCGCCATATACATCCTGTGGGTGGTGCTGATGGGCAATCCCTGGCTGCTGTTCGGCTGGCTGCTCATCATCGACATCTATATCACGGCCTTCATCCCGTGGGGATGGTGGAAAAACAAGAAGGGCCTCACGCGCACCGTCATGGCGTGGGTGGACGCGATAGTCTACGCCCTGGTGCTGATTTACTTCATATTCGGATTCGTAGGCCAGCAGTACGAGATACCGTCGTCCAGTCTCGAGAAGTCGTTGCTCGTCGGCGACCGCCTGTGGGTGGACAAGACCGTCTACGGCTCGCGCGTGCCCCAGACCCCGCTGCACTTCCCGCTGGCTCAGCATACGCTCCCGCTGGTCAACACCAAGAGCTACATCGAGAAACCGCAGCTGAAGTATCACCGCATGCCCGGGTTCCGTTCCATCGAGCGCGGCGATATCGTGGTGTTCAACTATCCGCAGGGCGACACCGTGGCGCTAAAGATTCAGAATCCCGACTATTACCAGATATGCAACGAGCTGGTCAAGAACGGCATTAAGGATCCGAAAGCATACATACAGCAGAATCCGGAGAAGTTCGGCGAACTGGTGTGGCGTCCCGTGGACCGCCGCGAGAACTATGTGAAGCGTACCATAGGCCTCCCCGGCGAGCGTATACGCATAGTGAACGACACTATCCTGATCAACGGCAAGGCCATAGCCGAGCCTGAAAACGTGCAGTACAACTACCTTATACCTGTCAACGGACCGATAGCCGCACAGAAATGGATGGACCTTGGCGTACGCGTCGAGGACTTCGACCAGGCTCCCATTCAGGACCAGACTACCGGCCGCTATTATTACGACCTCCCTCTGACCAAGGCCATGAAGGCCCAGGTGGAGAAATGGCCCGAGATTGCCGGACAGCTGATATCCGAAAGTGAATCGGGACTTCTGGACTTAGGCGGTGTGTTCCCCTACAACGGAATCTACAACTGGCAGCGAAACAACATGGGCGAGATATGGATTCCCAAACGTGGATCCACCCTGCACCTCACCCCTGCCAACTATCCTATCTACGAACGTGCCATCCGCACATACGAGGGCAATGACCTGCAGATGAAGGACGGCAAAATCTACATCAACGGCAAGCCTCAGGATTACTATACGTTCAAGATGGACTATTACTGGATGATGGGCGACAACCGCGACCGGAGCGCCGACTCGCGTTACTGGGGCTTCGTGCCCGAGGACCACATAGTAGGTTCGCCCGTGCTCATCATCATCTCGATGGACAAAGACCGCAAACTGACCAACGGCAAGATAAGATGGAACCGTATGTTCCGCAACCCGAATCCGGACAAGAAGGGCGGCAAATGGTGATACCGCCGTTTGCGGCATCGGCCGGCTGGTACGCCCGCTGGCTTGCGGCGCGTCTTGACGGCGCCTCGGATGCCGAAGCCATCCGCACGGCGTGTGATGACCCGGACTTCGACCCGAAGTCGTTGAGACGCACCCGCGTGGCCGACGGCGACAACGTGACGCTGCTGTCCGTGCCAGTGGCCAAAGGTCACGGCATGGTCCTCTCCGACCACGGCAACTGGCCGCACGTACACCTCGGCACCCTCAACGCCATATATGGCCGCACGCCTTATTTCCCGCATCTGTTCGATCCTCTGACCGCTCTATACCATAACACGCCCGGGACACTCCCCGAACTGAACCGGGCCATGCACGACCTCGTATCGAAATGGATCGATACCGAGGCCGCGGCAATGGCCGCAACAGCCATCGCCCGCGATCCGGAGACTGATTTAATTAATTATTGCGCCGACATTGAAACAAAAGTTAACTATTCCGTTTCAATTTTAGACGCGATTTTCCGTTTTGGTAAAGACACATTGTTCGTCCTGCTGAACGGATGGATCAAAAGCCGGAACAATAAATGAAGACACTGCGCCACGGACATACATCATACAACCTGTCGCGGCTGCCGCTCGTCATAGCGGCGGCTGTGGCGGCATTGGTGTGTCTTGTCGGCACAACTCCTTGCCGCGCCGACGAAGTGCCCGACATGGAGCTGAAGGTGAAGGCCTACCGCGGATTCACGCACATAGTGGACGAATACGGCGATACCTGCCGCCTCACCTACATCCGCGACGTATATGTGTTCCCGCCCCTGAAATTCAAGAACAAGAAGCAGGAGCAGTTCTACTGGCGCACCGTGCGCGACGTGCGCAAGACCCTACCCTACGCCAAACTGGCCTTCGCCACACTGTGCGAGACATACGAATACATCCAGACCATTCCAGACAAGAAGGAGCGCGAACGTCACCTCAAGACGCTGGAGCACGACATATTCGAACAGTACAAGCCCGTGGTGAAACACATGACCAAGAACCAGGGCAAGGTGTTGCTGAAGCTGATAAACCGCGAGACGGACCAGACGTCCTACGGTATCGTCAAGGCCTTCTTAGGAAGCTTCCGGGCCGGATTCTGGCAGACATTCGGCCGTTTCTTCGGCATGAACCTGCGCTCGGGCTTCAATCCGAAGAAAAACAAGGACGACGCCATGATCGAACGCATCGCCCTGCTGATAGAACAGGGAGCGCTGTGATAATTTTGAATTTTGAATTTTGAATTTTGAATATGCGGTTCAGGACGGAGATAACAAGTAGTCCGGCTGATATAGAACTGGCGGCGTACAGGCCGGTGCTGAGCGCCGGGAGCTGCTTCGCCGAGAACATGGCGGTGCGGATGCGGCAGTGCCTCTGGCCGGCGTCGTTCCCGTTCGGAATGCTGTACAATCCGGCATCCATAGCCATGGTGATGCGACTGATGCTTTTGACCGACCCGGCTACGGCCATGCGTCAGTTCGAGGACACGGCGTTTGAAGCCAACGGCAGATGGCGCTCGTGGATGTTCGATTCGCGCCTCATAGCGGATTCACGGCAGGGACTTGCCGATGCCTTCGCGCGTCTGCGGCTGGATGTGAGCCGTACCATGACCCTATGCGACACAATCCTGGTCACTTTCGGCACGGCGTGGTGCTATGCCCTGGCAAGCAACGACATGACTGTGGCAAACTGCCACAAGCAGCCGGCCGCGCTGTTCCGCCGTTATCGCCTCGACCCTGACGAAATCGCCGACCTGTGGATTCCGCTGATCCGGGATCTGACCGACCGATATCCGGGACTGCGATTCATATTCACCGTCAGCCCCGTGCGGCATCTAAAAGACGGCTTCCACGAAAACACACTCTCCAAAGCCACTCTGCATCTTGCAGTGGACCGGATATGCTCACAGACCGAAAACACACGCTATTTCCCGGCATTCGAACTTGTGATGGACGACCTGCGTGACTACCGTTTCTATGCCGCCGACATGGCCCATCCGTCGGAGATGGCCGTGGAATACGTGTGGCAGCACTTCTGCGACACCTACATGAGCGCGGAGACACGTCAGGCCATAGCCCGCGGAGAGAAAATCCGGAAGCGGCTGTCGCATCGTCCCATGTCAGGCGCGCCCGATCCGGAATTCTCAGCAGAGACAGAACGCCTCTTGGACGAATTCAGACGCGATTTCCCGCAATTACTCCTTCCGCAATGAGATTCCCATCAATTATCCTTTTGATTGCCGCCATAACGCTTTATTTGGCGCCGTGCCGAGCCGACAGCTACAGCGAATACATAACCCTGTACAGCGACATGGCCGTGGAACAGCAGGAGCTGCACGGCATCCCGGCCTCCATCACTCTGGCACAGGGCCTGCTGGAGAGTGCCGCAGGACGTTCCACACTCGCCGTGAAAGGCAACAATCATTTCGGTATAAAGTGCCACAGCTCGTGGACCGGCGACACGCTGATACGCAGCGACGACCGTCCCGACGACTGTTTCCGATCGTACAAGAACGTACGTCAGTCGTTCGACGACCATTCCCGGTTTCTGTTGCGCTCGCGCTATGCCTCGCTCTTTAAGCTCGACCCGCTGGATTATGCCTCCTGGGCGCGCGAGCTGAGACGCTGCGGCTACGCCACCGACCCCAACTACGCCTCGCGCCTGATTGCCATCATCGAGCGTTACGCCCTCTATCTGTACGACACACCCGAAGGACGGGAAGCCGACGAGGACGCCGCCTTCATCCAGGCGTCGCTAATCTCGACACATCCTGTGAGACGCGCACGCGGGCTGCACTACGTCATCGCCGCACCCGGCGACACATACACCTCGATAGCGCGGGAATTCAAGCTGGACGCGAAGAAGCTCAGGGAATTCAACGACGCCGGACGACACGACAAGATCAAGGACTGGGAGGAAGTGTACCTCGAGTCAAAGCTTGACGACGCGCCGAAGCACATCGACAAGGCCGTGATAGGGGAGCGCGAGTCGATGCATTCCATCGCCCAGCGCTACGGCATGAAACTGTCGCGCCTCAAGGCCCTGAACCCCGGCGTCCGCGACAAAGCCGGCGCTACCCTGAGGCTCCGGTAGTGGGAGAGGTGGGAGTATTGGGAGTATTGGGGCACGCCCTTCTTGCGGTAGTCAATGGCGAACTCTACGATCAAGATGGCGTTCTTGGCGGCCATACCCAACAGAAGAATCAGTCCGATCTGCGTGTAGATGCTGATGCTCTGGTTCATGCACATACATCCGAACACGGTGCCCAACATGGCCACAGGCATGGCCGGCACCACCGCTATGGGATCGCTCCAGCTTTCATACTGGGCGGCCAGCACCAGTATGGTCATGATTATGGCGAAGATGAACACAACGTTCACCGTCAGTCCGGACTGCGTTTCCTGATTATTGGTGTCCGGTAAAACTTTTGATGAGTTTTTGGCTATAAGTTTGCCGGACATCCGATGTCGTAAACGTATATGAGTACTAAAATTACATGAAAATGGCTTGTATGCTCATTATATCGCATTTAAAATGGATTTCATTTACAGTTTTGTCCTATCCTATTGTAAAATGGGGGATTTTTTTACC
>CADBNR010000034.1 GCA_902796035.1 uncultured Bacteroidales bacterium
CTCACTGATGAACTACAGGCCAATGTCAATATACTGATAGACACTGAAATCATCCCAAAGCCCGCAATGCGGAAGATTATCAAGCAGCTAAAAATGTGTTAAAATAATGTTAAAAATCCACATGGCGAGTTAGGTAGCACATTTTGAGGCTATCCAACTCGCTGTGTATCTTTGAATAAGCTATATCAACTGTCAAAAATGGGATAATAAAATAATCTGAATTGCGACTATAATGTTACCGACAGACCTAAAAAACGACTCCGCATCGACGAGGTGCGGAGTCAGTATGTGGTGAATTATTTGAGCGGTAAACGGGGCTCGAACCCGCGACCCTCAGCTTGGGAAGCTGATGCTCTACCAACTGAGCTACTACCGCATGATGTTGGTATTAAAACCGTAAATGCCGGAACTTAAACTATGTGCCGTTGGTTTCGGATGCAAATTTACAAATTATTTTGATATTCTACAAGTGTTTGGCCAGGTCCTGGGCCTTGCGGTATTCGTCGGGGGTGCCTATGTCGATCCAGAGGCCGGTGAGGGGATAGCGGATCACGGACTGGTTGTCGGCCACGAGAGCCTGTATCAGATCGGTGGCGTTGAATACCTTGCCTTCGGGAATGTAACGCAACGCCTCGCGGCGAATCAGATAGATGCCGGCGTTGGCGTACATGTTGTAGACAGGTTTTTCCTCCACGCCACGGATGTTCCGGCCGTCAATGTCAAAGATGCCGTAAGGCACCGAAATGGTGTAAGGCACGGCCGCCGCTGACATCATGGCGCCGGTCTGCTTGAAATGCAGATAAAAATCCTCGTAGTCAATGTCGGTCAGCAGGTCGGAATTCATCACTAAGATGGCATCGTTGTGGAACTCGGGTACAAGCCTCAGCGACCCGATGGTGCCGAAAAACTGTGTCTCGGCCACGCATTTCACTTCGGCGCCGGCTTCGGTCGGCACAGAGAAATGTTCCACCAGCTGTTCCTTAAGATAATTGACCGTGACAGAGAAATTTCTCACTCCGTATTTAGCCAGCGCATCTATATTGAGGTCGATTATGGGCTTGCTGCCGATTTTCAGCAACGGTTTGGGTTTTGTCAGTGTCAACGGTCGCAGGCGTTCACCCTTGCCGCCGGCCATCAACACCGCATCGACAGGCAACGCCGCTTTGGCGCGTGTCAGGTCGATGACGTCAAGGATGTGACGCTCATCGTCAAGTACCGGCACCAGCAGAATGCCACGCTGACGCATCCGCTTCAGCTCGTATGCCTGCGACAACGAGCTGAGATACGAGAAATCGCGGTGCATGGCGTTCCCGACCGGACTGTTCACCTCGTGTCCTGCTATCAGCGCGCGGCGAACGTCGCCGTCCGTCAGGGTGCCGACCATAACGCCATTGTCGTCGACCACAAACAGTGTCATGGAGCGCGATTTAACCAGGTTCAGCCGCTTCAGTGCCTCGCGAATCGGTTCCGATATATTTATGGTGTAATCCTCGATTGTCATATTCAATTCTCCTTGTCGTTAATCAGCCCTTCCCGAATCATCAGTTCCGCTATCTTCCAGTCCAGCATTGTGTCGAGGTCCAGCGAATGAATCTCGTCCATCACATATTTACGTATGTGCCTGAATTTGGAGAGGGGAGACTTGCGGAGTGCCTCGGGGTCTATCACATACACCGCGCCGTTGTATTCCCAGGCCTCGGGGGCGTCCTGACGGCGTACATATTGCCCGTTCCCTTTCGACAACTTCAGAAAGCCGTCGGAATTCTCCTCGAAGCAATTGTAGTAAGGATTCGCTTTGGCGGCTGTGACGCTCACCACCATGTCGGTGCCGGGCCCGAACAGAGCCATGGCGCCCTTGATGTCCTCCGGGCGACGGAACGGCGATGTAGGCTGCAGCAACACTATGGCATCGTAGTGGATTCCCTGCTGTTCGTAATGGTCCAGGGCATGAAGCAGAACCTCGTAAGTGCCGCATGTGTCGGTGGCCAGACAGGCCGGACGCACGAAAGGCACATGCAGGCCATAATCCTCGACTGTGCGGATTATTTCCGGGTCATCGGTTGAGACGCAGATATCGGCATCCGCAGCAACGGAGCGTGCATGGTCGATAGCACGGCATATCAGCGGCTTGCCGCCCAACGGACGGATATTCTTGTGCGGAATGCCCTTGCTGCCGCCGCGTGCCGGTATGATTACGAGTGTCTTCATAGATAACGGGCTTTGATTTCAGCTATTACTCGCTGTGCGCTGTGGCCGTCGCCGAAGAATGTGTCGGACTCCCGGCTCGTAGTCGGGATAAGGGCGATAGCCTCGGCGATATCTTCCTTTGATATGCCACGGGGAGTGATGATGTTGGCGCACAGATGACGTCCTTTCTGACGGTTGCCGATGTTTACGGTAGGCACGCCGACAAACGGAGTCTCAAGGATTCCGCTGGAGGTGTTGCCAACCAAGGCGTAAGCCTGGCGCATCATCGACAGGTACCGGTGATGACCCAGGGAGTGAATGAAACGGAACATGGGATTGCCGTCACAAACCCGGCGGTAGTAATCGTTCAGTTCCGCGCCGCCGGCGTCCGCGTTGGCGGCTGTAATCACCACCTCGGTGTCGGTCAGTTCGGCCATAGCTTCGATTGCATTGCGGGCCATGGCCATGCTTGTTTCCATCGAGGCCTTGGTCTCAGGATGGATGGTGCAGAGAATCCAGCGGCAGCCTGGGTCAAGTCCCAAGTTTTCGGCCAGTTCGGCGCGCGACATAGGTTCGGTGCGCACAAAAGTCTCCAGTCCGGGTTCGCCAACATTTACAACAGGCTTGCACCCCTCGGTAATGGTTCTGACACGTTGTGCCGACGGTTCGGTGCAGGGCAGGTGCAGGTCGGCCATCATGGTGACGGCGTCGCGTATCTGGTTGTCGATGGCGCCCTCCGTGATGTCGCCGCCGGAGATATGGGCTATCGGTATGTTGAGTATCAGAGCCACGCTGCATACGGCCAGCAGCTCGTAGCGGTCGCCTAATACCAACAGCACGTCCGGGCGCAGTTCGGACAGCGCGTCGGCCAGGGATATGGCGCACATTCCCGTCGACTTGGCAATGCCTGTGTCGGTGGATGTCGACAACAGGAATTCCACCCTCCTGTCAATGTGATGGCCGTCGGCCTCAATCTGGCGCACCGTCATACCCTGGTCGGGCGACAGGTGACCTCCTCCGGCTATCAGCTGCAGCTCAATGTCCGGGTCACGCTCCATATCGGTGATGACCCACTGCAGCAGACCGTATTCCGAACGCGCGCCGGTGAATATGCATACTTTAAGTTTGCGGGCCATGGTCAGAGGGTTATGAGATCGTCGGTGTTGAAATCGCGCGAAGCCTTCTGTCCGATCACCTGATACCAGCGCATGGGCGATATGCCCGTGCCGGGCCGTTTTACGGTCACGTTCCGTACCGTGAACGTTTCTCCGGCACGGATAGGCTTGCGCGCCACGATGCTTTTGCGCGCCACATTCAGGTTCGACCTCTCGCTGGGCGTCACATGCTTCTCGGCCGAACCTACGGCCTTCTCCACTATGCGGATAGCCGCGGTCATTGCCTTGAATTCCTCGGGGTCGGCCGATGCGCGATGGTCGGGACCTGCGGCGTTCTTGTCGTAAGTGAAATGCTTCTCAATTATTTTCGCGCCACGGGCCACGGCGGCTATAGGCACGGCAATGCCCTCGGTGTGGTCGCTGAATCCCACGCCACCGCACCCCAATGTGGCCAACTGTTCCATGGCGCAGAGGTTCACGTCCTCGGCCGGAGTGGGATACTGGGTGTTGCAGTGCAGCAGATAGATGGCCTCACGTTCCACGCCGTTGTCGGTAAGCACCTTTACGGCCTGGCGCACCTCGTCGATGTCGCACATACCTGTAGACATGATTACCGGCCCTCCATATAGCGATATGCGTTCCAGCATAGGCAGGTTCGTGACTTCGCCCGAAGGTATTTTCCAGTAATTCATATCCAGACCGGCCAGGAAATCCGCGCTTTCTATGTCGAACGGAGAGGAAAGGAATCCTATGCCCGCCTCGCGGCATTCTCGAGCCAGAATATTGAAATCCTCGGGTTTGAGCTCCAGTCGTCGCAGCATCTGGAGCTGGCTTTCATCGCCGCCGCAATTGCGCTCCTGGTATTCGGCGCGGCTCGCATCTGCGCATACTAAGTTCTCGGCCTTGAATGTCTGGAATTTGGCATAGTCGGCACCAGCCTCCTTGGCCAAATGCACCAGGGATACGGCCCGCTGAAGGTCGCCCCCGTGATTGACGCCTATTTCGGCTATTATAATGGTATGATTTGGTTTCAGCATGGCACGAATCTTGCTGGATTCCCGGCGTAAAGGCCGGGTTTGGTTATATTCCTGATTACGACTGCCCCCATGGCCACGGATACGCCTCCACAGATGGAAACCCCGTTGCGGATTATGGCCCCGGCTCCGATGAAGGTATCGTCACCTACCGTGACCTCCCCGCAAAGTATCGCTCCGGGAGCCACAAACACATTGTCGCCGAGCCTGCAGTCATGCTCCACGATGGCCCCGGTATTGATGATGCAGTGTCGCCCCACGGTGGCACGGTTCACGACTGCTCTGTTCATTATGGCCGAGCCTTCGCCCACATGCGAATGACGTGACACCACGGCATGATCGGCAATGACAGTTACCGCAGGAAACGAAGCGAACCTGTCTATGACCTTGCGCCTGATGTGGAGATGGCATCCATGGTCTATGCCCACGGTTATATGCACGGCAGCCTCAGAATCAATGTCGCCTGACAGCAGTTGCCCGTCGGTGCCGAGATATGGCACGCCGGGAGGCTCGGCCGATTCCTCGGGGGCCACATAGCCTCCGAACATCGTGTCGCCGGCCGCCTCTATTACCGAGCGGGCGTGGCCGCCTCCTCCAACCAGTACGTACATGGCAGTCTACATTTTATCGTCCAGGTTCTTGCCTAATTCCTCGTGATGGAAATTGGGAAGATATGCGGCCAATACCTTCACTATGTCGGCTTTTGAATATGAGCCTGTGGAGAAAAGGTTCTCCAGGTCGTCGATCAGACCGTCTACTGCCTGACGCGACCGGTTGTCGGTCTCGGTAATCACTCCCAATGACTTGAAGCGGCACATGTCGGTGGTCTCGCCGCTGACGGTGAATTGCTCGCAATCCTTCTCGCCGGTGGTGTCGCTGTTGAAATACACCACGGGATAAACAGGACCGGGAAGATGTGCCGCCGCGAATGCCTTGGCCTCGTCGTCGTTGGCGCATTCATGTTTGCCTAAGCCCGATTCCTTAAGGAAAGCATCGCATATCTCGGAGAATGTCTTCAGTTTCTCCTTGCCGAGTTTCGGGAAGAACACCTCGCCGTTATTGCCAAGGATGCACGCTAACATACATATCTGGCCGCTTTCCTCCATCGATACGAAATATCGCTTCACGTCTTTGGGCGCCACCAGGGGCTGGTTCTTGGCCATGCGGTCGAGGAAGCTGGCCGGCAGCGAACCGTTGGAGAAAGCCACGTTGGCGAATCGTGCCGTAGTGACCTTGAACTTCGGGCGATATGCCATGATCAGGTCCTCCATCACGCGTTTGGACGCCCCCATGATGTTCACGGGATTGGCGGCCTTGTCGGTGGAGACGCAGAAGAAATGCCGGGGCGGATACTGTTCAAGCAGATCCAGGAATCCACGCGCCTTGATTACGTTGTTTTCCAGCAGGGCGCGAACGGAGAAGCGGTCCTTTTCGCTACGCACATGCTTGTGGGCCGAGAAATTGGCCACGATGTCGAAGCCGTCGTGCTCGCGGAATATCTCGGCCATCACGGGACTCGCGAAATCCAGCGTGTAGGTCAGGAAAACCGGAGGCACCGTAATGCCGGAATCGGAGCGGAGGTCGCGGGTAAGTTCGGCAAGACCGTTTTCGTTGAGGTCCACCACCACCAGCTCGGAGGGATGGAACTTCAGCACCTCCTTGATGAACGAAGACCCGATTGATCCGGCACCGCCTACCACCAGCACGGATTTCCCTTTTATCTCATGCTCCAGTTCGTCGTGACGGGCGAGAATATCCGGAGCGAACAGCGACTGGTCGCGTTCTATGACATGTTCCTTTACGAATGCAGATATATTCATGGTCTAAAGAAAGTTACTGCATATAATATCAGGCCGGCACACAGGGTGATGCCGATCCACATCTTGCTTTTGCGCACGTAGTCGGCCATAGTGGCGCGCAGATGCTCGCGTTCCTGATCGGAGTACAGGTGGTTGGACGACTTCGATACGCTTCTGTTTGATTCTTCCCATGCCTTGCGGGCGTTGAAAGCGCAGTATATGGCCATGATGCCGGTAGGGAAGAAGCATAAAACGGTGACAACGGTAGCGAAGAACAGCAGTCCTGACGGCGGCGGAACGGAAGGGTCATGGTCCGCCGGGTCGTGGTCCGCTTTCTCAGGCGCCGGCACGTCCCCTTTCCGGAAGTAATAGCGGAAAGCCGGGGGCACGGCGTCGTAGCTGTCGTCGCGCTCAGGAGAGGTGTCCGTGGTCCCGCTGTCCGGGTCTGCGGAGGGAGCCGGCAGCGAGGATTTGGGCGAGGGGTGGCGCAACTCCGCCAGACGCTGGCGGAAGAAGCGGCACACGTCGCCGTTCTCGTCGGCACGCTCCCAATCCGGCAACCCCTTGCACCATATATAGGTGTCGGGACGGATACCTAAGTCCGCCAGTTCCTCAAGAGACATCGGGCCTACCTGACGGTCGCCCAACATTGCATAATAAGCCGTAGCCATCAATAATATGAATGCTGCATTGCATCGGACAGACTGGCCAAAGCACCAATGCCGCTAACAGCACTAATAATAAGCATGGTAACCAATAGTACTCCCAGACCTGCAAATACAAGCGAAATAATGGTCATCACTTTGGCACTGGAATTGGTGGCGTCCGCTTCCACGTAGTTGCCCGTCTGATACAGGTTGTTGGCCTTGTTGGCCTGGACTATGCCGATGATGCTGAATATTACACCGAAACAACTGAACAGACAGTTAAGCACAGTCGAGACTATAGCCCAGGGAAGCCAGTTGGTGTGCGGGCGCACGTTGCCGCCCATGTTCTGCTGATACGGATTTCCGTACTGCTGCTGACCGTAATACGGTTGCTGACCGTATTGTGGCTGCTGGGGACCGTAACCCTGCTGCGGCCCGTAGTTGGGCTGCTGGCCGTATTGCGGTTGCTGCGGGCCATACGGCTGTCCGGGCTGAGCCTGTTGCTGAGGTTGCGGCTCGGAGTTGGGGAATATTAAGTCCTGTTCCTCGGCGAACAGAGCGGTCAGCTCGGGCATGGACGAGGCCTGAGCCCAGCCGTCCATGCCTTCGCGCCATACGTATGTGTCCGGGGTCATGCCCTGCATCCGCAGCACTTCGCGCGGATAGGGACCCTTCTGCTGTCCATCGACGATGATGAAATATTGTTCATTCATAGCTTAATAAGTTATGGTGTCATTGGTTTTTGCCGCAGCAGTTCTTGTACTTCTTGCCCGAACCGCAGGGACAGGGATCGTTACGACCCACCTTGGTCTGGGCCTTTGCGGGCTGGGGTTTCTTGGGTCCCGACGAGTATGTGGCGTTCTTGGCGGCCTCGCGCTGGGCGTTCTCGCCCTCGTATGTCTCGCGTGTGGTGCTGTAACCGGCGTAGGGGTTATAGCTGCGGGCGCGCTGGGTCGCAACCTCGGCGGCACGTGCGGCCTCCTGAGCCTCGCGGGCCTTCTTGGCCTCCTCGTAGTCGGGAGCGGCAAGACGTCCGCGCATCAGGGTGCCTACCACCTTGGCGTTCATGTCCCAAAGCATCTTCTTCCACAGCTCGAATGCCTCGATCTTGTAGATCACCAGCGGGTCTTTCTGCTCGTAGGCAGCGTTCTGCACGGAGTGACGGAGCTCGTCCATCTCGCGCAGCTGTTCCTGCCACGCGTGGTCGATGCTGCTCAGCAGCACGGCCTTCTCCCATGCCTTGGTCAGAGGCTTGCACTCGTTGTCGTAGCAGTTCTGCAGGTCTTCGTACACGTTAAACATCCTGCGGCCGTCGGTAACGGGCACTCCCACGGGACCCGAGGCACCGTTCACCTCCACGAAGTCCTTGATGTAAGGCATCGCGGCGTGGGCAATCTGTTCCTTGCGGCGAGCCAGCAGTTCCATGGCCGAGTCTGAAAGACGGTCGGTCATCTCCTCGGTGCTCATGCGGCTGAAGTCGTACTCCGAGAAAGGCACCTCCATCGAAAGCGTCTTATATACCTCCTGGCTGAAGTCCTCGTAGCTGGAGTAAGAGCCTCCGGCGATGTCGCCTGCCAGCTCATAGACGATGTTGGCTATATCCATGCCGATGCGCTCGCCGCGCAGGGCGTTCTGGCGCTTGCCGTACACGCCGTTGCGCTGGGCGTTCATCACGTCGTCGTATTCCACCAGGCGCTTACGGATGCCGAAGTTGTTGTTCTCCACTTTCTTCTGAGCGGTCTCGATGCTCTTGGTGACCATTCGGTCCTCGATCATCTCGCCCTCCTTGAAGCCGAGACGGTCCAGCATCTTCACCACGCGCTCGGAGGCGAACAGACGCATCACGGTGTCCTCGAACGACACGAAGAACACCGAGCTGCCCGGGTCGCCCTGACGTCCGGCGCGACCACGCAGCTGACGGTCGACACGGCGCGACTCATGGCGCTCCGTACCGATGATGGCCAGACCGCCGGCCTCGCGCACCTCGGGGCTAAGCTTGATATCCGTACCACGGCCGGCCATGTTGGTGGCGATGGTGACGGTGCCTTTCTGACCGGCCTGGGCCACGACGTTGGCCTCCTGCTGGTGCAGCTTGGCGTTCAGCACCTGGTGCGGAATGTGACGCAGCTTCAGCATCTTGGACAGCAGCTCGGAAATCTCGACCGATGTGGTACCCACCAGCACCGGACGCCCCTGGCTCACCATGTCCTCTACCTCCTGGATGATGGCCGCGTATTTCTCCTTCTTGGTGCGGTACACGCGGTCGTTCATGTCATTACGTATCACCGGACGGTTGGTCGGGATTTCGATTACCTCAAGCTTATAGATGTCGTAGAACTCGCCTGCTTCGGTCATGGCCGTACCGGTCATGCCCGCCAATTTGCGGTACATACGGAAGTAGTTCTGCAGCGTGATTGTAGCGTAGGTCTGCGTGGCGGCCTCCACCTTGACGCCCTCCTTGGCCTCGATGGCCTGGTGCAGTCCGTCGGAGTAGCGGCGACCCTCCATGATACGGCCCGTCTGCTCGTCCACAATCTTGATCTTGTTGTCGTCTATCACGTATTCCACATCCTTGTCGAACAGGGTGTAGGCCTTCAGCAGCTGGTTGACGGTATGTACGCGCTCCGACTTGATGGAGTAGTTCTGCAGCAGCGAGTCTTTCTTCTCCTGCTTCTGTTCGGGAGTCAGGTCCTCGTTCTCCACCTCGCTGAGCTGAGCGGCGATGTCGGGCAGGATGAAGAAATCGGGGTCGGTGGTGGTGCTGGTCAGGATGTCGATACCCTTGTCGGTCAGCTCGATGCTGTGGTTCTTCTCGTCGATCACGAAGTACAGAGGCTCGACCGCCTTGGGCATCTCGCGGTTGTTGTCGGCCATGTATTTGGCCTCCACCTTCAGCATCAGGTTCTTGATGCCGTCCTCGCTCAGATAGCGGATCAGCGGGCCGTGCTTAGGCAGCGCCTTGTAGACGCGGAACAGCGCCAGACCACCCTCCTCGGTCTCGCCCTTGGAGATCTTGTCCTTGGCCTCGAGAAGAAGCTGCTGAGCCAGCTTGCGCTGTGCGTTCACTATCTTCTCCACGTTGGGCTTGAACTCGTTGAACATCTGGTCGTCGCCCTTGGGGATGGGACCGGATATGATCAAAGGCGTACGTGCATCGTCTATAAGCACGGAGTCCACCTCGTCGACGATGGCGTAATAATGCTGCTCGCGCTGCACCAGGTCCTCCACGCGGGTGGCCATGTTGTCGCGCAGGTAGTCGAAACCGAACTCGTTGTTGGTTCCGAACGTGATGTCGGAGTTGTAAACGTCGCGGCGCTCCTGGCTGTTGGGCTCGGTCTTGTCTATACAGCCCACGGTCAGGCCGTGGAACTGATAGAGCGGGCCCATCCACTCTGAGTCACGCTTGGCCAGATAGTCGTTGACCGTCACCACGTGCACTCCCTCGCCGGTAAGGGCGTTCAGGAACACGGGCAGCGTAGCCACCAGGGTCTTGCCCTCACCGGTGGCCATCTCCGCGATGTTGTTCGACACCTTGTTGCCGTTCATCATGCCGTGGAGCACCATGCCTCCAATCAGCTGCACGTCGTAATGCACCATGTCCCACTTCATCAGATTGCCGCCGGCCACCCACTGGTTGCGGTATATGGCCTTGTCGCCCTCGATTGTCACGAAGTCCTTGCCCTGGGTCGCCAATTTGCGGTCGGCATCGGTGGCCGTCACCTCAATGGTCTCGTTCTCGGCGAAACGGCGTGCCGTCTCCTTGACCACGGCGAATACCTCGGGCAACGCCTCGTCCAGATCCTTGGCGTAGTTGGCGAACATATCCTCGCGGGTCTGGTCTATCTCCTTCCACAGCGGCTCGCGTTTCTCGTAATCCAGTGTCTCGATCTTTGCGCGGAGTTCGTCGATGTGGTCCTTGTACGACTGGGCGTTGCCGCGTATGCGGCCCTTAACGGTCTCGATGCGGCCGCGTAGCTCGTCGTGGCTCAGCGACTGAAGCTCGTTGTAGATAGGTTTGATTTCCTTATTGAGGCGGTTCCACAACGGACGCACGGCGCGCTCCGACTGGTTACCGAAAAGTTTCTTTAATATACTCATGGTTGTGCTATTATTCTGATGTTAAATTGAAAATACGTTTTTTTTGGTAATCCCAAGGGGATTTTTTTGGTTATTTTTGCAGCGGTATGGACCGTGCGCGAGTGCCGTTGGGCGAGCGTATTCTCAATATGTCGGTCAGGGTGGGAGCCAGGGCGGCCGCTTCCACGGGAGTGTCTATTTTCTGGGCGGGGATGCCGGGCGTCATGATGAACGCCGGGGTCATCACGGGCATCTGGCGCACCGGTTTCTGGTGCGAGGCCACGGGGGCGTCCTCGTCTACCACGCTCCATCCGGGAGCCAGGCGGATTATGACATCGCCGCCGTGTTTGGGGTCGTAGCCGAGATTCAGCGCGTCAGTCTCAGGCGACGACGGGGACAGGATCTCGCGGCGTGTGAATGTCTGCTCCACGCCGCTCATCTGCGCCAGGAACTGGCGTGCCTCGTCGGCGATGGTGACGGGGTCGAGGTTGCGCGCCTCTATGCTCTTGGAGTCAAGGTAGATGTTGCCGTTGCGTATCGAGGCGATATAGTCGCCGATGCCGTGGCGGGCAACGAGGTATGAGTTGAGCAGCGAACGTGCGCGGCGCACCGAGAATTCGCCGCCTGGAATGCGGAACCGTTTGTCCTCGGTGGCAGTGGCGTCGTAGTATCCGGTGGATGTGAGCCATATCAGGGCGTTCTCCTTGCCGCAGTATTTGTCCACGGCCTCTATGAGTCGGCCTATCTGGGCGTCGAGCCGTATGCAGGCGTCGGTGCTTTCCACCGTGCCGGTGCCGAGCGAATACTTGTAGGGAGCCACCGTATACGCCACATTGATCATGCCCTGGGCGGCGGGGTCGGCCGGCATCTGGCTGATCAGTTCCACCGCCATATCGGTCACGGCGCGGTTGCCTGCGGGCGAGAGGCCGAACTTGCGGTAGGCGTCACGGTCGCGCGAGGAGAATTTATAATCGAAAGCGGGTCCCTTGGCCAGGTTGGTGCAGAGTCGCGCCGTGGCAGGCAGGGGACGCCATTTTACAGTGTCTATCTGGTGAGCCGGAGCCGTGCGGGAATTGACCCGTTTGGTGGCGTTGTTCAGAAGTCCGTAGTACGACGAGGTGGCCCACAGTCCTGAAGTGTTGTTGAGCCACACGGCGTTGGTGGCCGCATGGCCGGCCAGTATCACGGCCTGTTGCGGGTCGGCCGCCACGGAGTATATCACGGCCTTGCCGTCGGAGGCTATTGCCAGTTCGTCGGCGATGGTGGACAGACGCAGACCTTCGGGCGTGAACGAATCGTTGGATATGGAACCGTTCGACATGGGCCGGGCCAACGGAGGGCGCATGGTCTGCGATTCGGGGTCGAACACCAACGCCGTCGGCACACCTGTATATGCAGGCCATGAGCCTGTCATGACGGCTGCGGTGCCGCTGGACGCGTCAAGGCCCGGTGTCTTGAAATCGACGTCGCGCAGGTACGCGCCGTCGCGCATCAGCACCTTGAACCCCTTCTCGCCGAAAAGGCTCTGCAGCTGGTCTATCTGGTCGGTGCGCAGCTGGTCCACCACTATTCCCACCACGAGCCGCGGCGTCGCGCCGCTGACCTCGAGGGAAACAGTTCCCGCCAATGCTGCCAGACCCAACAGTCCGGTTGTCGCTAACCTGTACATCTTTTTATATCGATTGTCGAAGTGTGAATCAACGTTTCCGTTTCGCCGGTTGCCGCTTCGGCTTGGTTATCTTATTATGTATCTTACTATTAATATTATAACTCTGTTTATAGTCTAATATTGCGTATACTATGGAGAGTGCGAGTGTGGCGCCCATCAGCGGGAAGAAGGCCGGGTTGGCCGACTGCAGCTGGAAGGGCCAGATTATAAGCAGGATTCCGAGCACCACTATGTTGTACCATGCCATGATGTTGACGGGCCAGCGGGCCCGGGTCCACCATACGCACACAGCCACTATCAGTTGCAGCGGATTGAGCCAGAGCAACAGCATGTTGGGGCTCGTGGCTTCGTGATCAGACGCGAACACTAAGAATGCTATTATGCACCCTCCCAGTCCGATCAACGCGAACCACAGGCAGTACAGCCAGCGCAGAATCCTGCGTTTCCATGCCATGAACATGGAGAACGCCGCTATTAATATGAAACAAATAACGCTCCAAAAGTTCGGCGTCAGGTACCAGGGCGTCGGCGGCAGCGTCGCGTGTCCGCTGTCGGGAGTGAGCTGACGTGTGTCGCTCACCAGCCGGCGCCCGTCGCTGAGTGTGGCCTTTGCATAGCGGTCGGACATCACCGTGGGCACGAACATCTCCTCGTTGGCCCTCAACTCCCGGTCCAGGCCGGAGCCGAGTGCCAGGTCGATGCCGAACTGATACCAGGGATAGTCGCGGTGGAACGCCCGCATCTCACGGCGGAACGTGCCGTAGGCTATCGTGTCCGGAAATATCAGCCGTGCGTCGGTGGCCTGAGCCAGTCGGTCGGTGATGCGGGTGGCGCAGTTGTCCTTGACGTAGTTGTAGCGGTACGTGCGGTTCTGCGGCAATGCCTCGGTCTGAAGCAGCGAGCGCAGTTTCCAGGCTTCGTCTTGCGTCAGGTTCAGGTCTTGTTCCAGCACCTTGCGCCCTTCGGATAGATATTCCGGCATGAACCACATCGTGGGGTAGCCGACAAGCATATAGTCGGTCTCGCCCTTCACGAAACGGTAAACGAAATTAGGCTCGTCGAAGTCGAACACGCCGTAATTCCATACCGAATCCACCTCGGCGCCGCGTATGCGGATGGCACTGTGGCCGCACAACTGATATACTTCCGGGCCGGGCCATGCCGTGAGCAGACTTACAACGATGGAATCCCGTTTCTGCGTCGCCATCGAGGGAAACGCAAGAAACAGGATTGCCAGTGTCGTCAATATGTGTCTGATCGATATTCGCAATTGTCTGATTAATATTCGCAATTGTTCGGGAATCTCGGGAAAGGAATCACGTCGCGAATGTTCTGCATACCGGTCACGAACAGCACGAGGCGTTCGAAACCTAGACCGAAGCCGGAGTGGGGCACCGAACCGTATCGGCGGGTGTCAAGATACCAGTCCATGCCGGTGAGACCCAGCTCCTCGATGCGGGCGTTGAGCTTGTCGAAGCTCTCTTCGCGCTGCGAGCCGCCGATGATCTCGCCGATCTTCGGGAACAGCACGTCCATGGCGCGTACGGTCTTGCCGTCGTCGTTCAGCTTCATGTAGAAGGCCTTGATTTCCTTCGGATAGTCTGTCAGGATGACAGGACGTTTGAAGTGTTCCTCCACTAAGTAACGCTCGTGCTCCGAAGCAAGGTCCACGCCCCAGTAAACGGGGAACTCGAACTTCCTGCCGCTCTCCTCCAGAATCTTGATTCCTTCGGTGTAGGGGAGACGTACGAAGTCGTTCTTCACCACGAAGTGCAGACGGTCAATCAGTTCCTTGTCGAAGTGCTCGTTCAGGAAGGCGATGTCGTCGGCGCAATGCTCCAGGGCGTAGTTGATGCAGTATTTGATGAATTCCTCGGCGAGATCCATGTTGTCCTCGATCTCGTAGAATGCCATCTCGGGTTCGATCATCCAGAACTCGGAGAGGTGGCGGGGCGTATTGGAGTTTTCGGCGCGGAACGTCGGGCCGAAGGTGTAGATGCTGCCCAACGCCGTGGCGCCGAGTTCACCTTCCAGCTGGCCGGATACCGTCAGCGACGCCATCTTGCCGAAGAAATCCTGCGAATAGTCTACCTGACCATCCTCTGTCTTAGGCAGATCGTTCAGTGGCAGGGTCGTAACCTGGAACTGAGCGCCGGCGCCCTCGCAGTCGGAGGCCGTGATAAGCGGGGTGTGGAAATAATAGAATCCCTTGTCGTTGAAGAACTGATGCACGGCGAAAGCCAGCGCATGGCGTATACGGAGCACTGCGCCGAACGTGTTGGTGCGCGGACGCAGATGCGCTTTCTCGCGCAGGAACTCCAGAGTGTGGCCCTTCTTCTGCAGGGGATATGTGGCCGGGTCGGCGGTACCGTACAGCTCGAACTCATCGGCCTGCACCTCTACGCTCTGTCCTTTGCCGGTACTTGGCGTCAGTACGCCTTGCACGTGGATGGAGCTGCCGGTGGTGATGGCCTTCAGATCGTCCTCCGGAGTCTTCGACAGGTCGAACACTATCTGCAGGTTGTTGATGGTGCTGCCGTCGTTCAGGGCCACGAACTGCACGTTCTTGTTGCCGCGGCGGGTACGCACCCAGCCCTTTACGTCTACTTTCTTGCCCTCGTGTTCAGAGGTGTTGGCAAGCAGTTGCTTTATTGTTGTTCTGCGAATCTTTTCCATATTATTCAAAAGCTCCTTGACGCAGGATGTTGACTTCTTCCTGGGTCAGGAAGCGCCAGCGTCCGCGAGGCAGGTTTTTCTTGGTGAGACCGGCGAAGTACACGCGGTCGAGTTTGGTGACGCGGTAACCGAGGTGCTCGAATATGCGGCGCACTATGCGGTTGCGGCCCGAGTGGATCTCGATGCCGGCCTGGTTGCGGTCGTCGCTTACGTAGCTGATGGCGTCGGCGTGGATCTCGCCGTCCTCAAGCTCGATGCCGTCGGCGATGCGCTGCATATCTTCCTCCGAGATGTCGCGGTCGGTCCATACGTGGTATATCTTCTTCTTGACGAACTTGGGGTGCGTCAGCTTGGAGGCCAGGTCGCCGTCGTTGGTGAGCAGCAGCACGCCGGTGGTGTTGCGGTCCAGACGTCCCACGGGATAGATGCGCTCGGCGCAGGCGTTGCGCACCAGGTCAAGCACGGTGGTGCGGCCGTTGGGGTCGTCGCTCGTGGTGACGCAGTCCTTGGGCTTGTTCAGAAGTATGTAGCATTTGCGCTCGGGCGTAACGACCTTGTCGTCGTATTCCACCACGTCGTTGCGCTTGATCTTGGTGCCGAGTTCGGTCACTACCTGGCCGTTCACCTTGACCTTGCCGGCCGTGATGTATTCATCGGCCTCGCGGCGCGAGCACAGGCCTGCGTTGGCCATATATTTGTTCAGACGGATCTCCGAGTTCGGATCGATGTCCTCCAGCACATAGTCTATCTGCTTGGGACGCGGTGTGAACTGGCGTTTCTGGTATCCGCCCTGGTTGTTTCTCTGGAATCCGCCCTGACGGTTCTGGAATCCGCCCTGGTTGTTGCGCTGATAACCGCCCTGACGGTTCTGATAGCCGCCCTGGCTGTTGCGCTGCTGGAAGCCTCCCTGGTTGTTACGCTGCTGGTAACCGCCCTGGTTGTTGCGCTGCTGATAGCCGTTCTGACCGTTGCGCTGCTGGTAACCTACCTGATTGTTACGCTGCTGATAGCCTCCCTGGGTGTTACGCTGCTGGTAGCCGTTCTGGCCGTTGCGCTGCTGGTAGCCGTTCTGGCCGTTGCGCTGCTGGTAACCATTCTGGCCGTTGCGCTGTTGGTAGCCGCCCTGGCCGTTACGTTGCTGGTATCCGCCCTGGGTGTTGCGCTGCTGATAGCCGTTCTGCTGACGGTTCTGGTAACCGCCCTGCTGATAGCTGCTCTGCTGCGGACGCTGCTGATAACCGTAGGGACGTTGCTGATAGGGGCGGGCAGGACGGTCGCCTGTCTGGCCTTCGGTTGCGCCTGTGGCACTGTGAGGGTCGTGTGACGGGTAATTTACTTTTTCATAGTGAGCGCCGTCATTGTTCTGGGCGTAATCATTAGCAATGTTTGCACCGGTTTCTCCGATGCGAGGTCGTTTAGGCTTTTTCGTTTCTTCCATAATTAGTTTTTCGTAGGGGTCTCCAGACATCGCTGCCAGATCGGCCCCGGTTGTTTTTTGGTTTGTTGGATAAGGTTTATTTATTATTTGAGCTCAAATATGTGAATATGTGGCTTTTTCTCTGTGGGTATAACAGATTTATGTGCAAATCCGTTGCAAAGGTATGATATTTTATTGAATCTTCCAAATAAGATTTTGGCTATAATGTGTGTTTGCCGCAGTTTAAAGCGTGGTTATCACAGTTTGAGGTATGTAGCCTTGGTCCGATAGGCCGAGACCCTCACTCAGATTCCACAATCCATTCGGAGATGGACCGGATGGTGTCGTCGAAGTTTACACCGACCTTGACAATCTTGCGCCCGTCGGCATGGAACGGCAGCAGGTAGTCGCGGTCGTTGATCTGGTCCATGGCGGCCTGCGCGCTTTTGTTCACCTTGAACTCGAACAGATAGAGATAGTCGGGAGTCCTGACCAACAGGTCTATCCGGCCGGCCGCGGTACGCATCTCGGCGTGGGTGTAGAATCCCATCAGCTTCATCACCAGATATATCACGTTGCGGTAATGCAGTTCGAGATTGCCTAAGTCTATCTGGTCGTACTGATAGCCACTGAACAGGGCCTGCAGCCGCGTCATGAAGTCGTCGACGCGGCCGGCTTCGACATCCAGCACGAAACGCCTGACGTCGAACTCGCTGCGACCAGCCCGGCTTTGAGTGTATATCTTCATCAGCATATCGAGAAATCCCTGCTCCACTTCCTCGTTGGGATAATCGAGCTGTACAGTGCCGAAACGACGGTCATAGCTGCGGATGGTCAGATACCCGCTCTGATACATCAGCGGAATGGCGTTGCTCAGGTCGAACGAGGCATCCATCAGATTGTTCAGCTTCTCCTCGATATGTTCCAGGTCGCGCAGGTCAATCTGCATGTCGCGGATCATCTTTACAAGGAAGGAGGGTGTGCCGGTGGAGAACCAGTATGCTCCGATATAACCGCTTGACAGCGCGCTCAGCAGGCTGAAGGGATTGTACATGTCGGGCGACGTGGGCGAGAAATGATAGCCGTCGTAGTTTTTCTTCAGTTGCGCGTATGCCTCGTCGGCCGACATTTCGTTTCTGACGGCCAGCTGGCGGACGCCTGCATCGAAATTGTCGTGGATTTCCTCTATGGTCATGCCGCAAATCGCGCTGTATTCATCGGAAAGGGATATGTCTTGCAGATTGTTGAGGTCGCTGAAAATGCTCAGCTTGCCGAACCGGGACACTCCCGTGAGCATCGCGAACTCTATGTATTGGTCGCAGTTCTTGAGATTACCGTACACGGATTTCAGCTGCGCTCTGTAGGTATCCTGCAACGGTTTGTTGCCGGCTGTGTCCAGAAGTGGTTTGTCGTACTCGTCGATAAGTATCACCACCTTTTGTCCGGTCAAGGCGTATGCCTGTTCGATTATATATCTGAATCTTTCCGAATGTGGAGCGGTGTGTCGTTCGGATCCGTAAAGTTTCTCCCAACGCTCGAAGTCGTAGCTGAATTTCTGCAGCAGGCTTTCCGGCGAGTCATAATCCCAGGCGTTCAAAGCGATGTGCAGCACCGGATGGGGCTGCCAGTCGTGGTCGCCGCGGCTTATGGCCAGACCCTCGAACAGATCGCGTCGTCCCTGATAGTACGCTTCGATTGTGGATAACAGCAAAGACTTGCCGAACCGCCGCGGACGGCTCAGAAAGTAATATTTACCTTTGGTTATGAGTTTTTCGACATATTCGGTTTTGTCAACATAGGTGTAACCATTCTCGCGAAGACTCATGAAATTCTGGACACCGATGGGATATTTCTCTGCCATTGCCATAACTATAACAATTGATTTCTTCGCTAAATTACTAAAAACTCCGTGAATATCAAAACGGAGGGCATTGTCTCAGATGTAGCTGAGGCTGACTCAATCAAGGGTGCCGGTCGTATGATTCCCGAATACGCGGAGGTATTCCTGCTCGAAATTCGGAGTGAGGATTCCCTGGCCTATCGAGGCGAGTATTTCTTTACGTGTCCAGAATCTGCCGCCGTCGAGCTCGTCCGAGGGCCGGGGCGTCAGGTCGGTGACGGTACGGTATACGTTCACATACTCCCTCTCGCGGGTGGATTCAAATACGTATGATTCAAGATGCTCCGCCTCGAATCCCTGCAGACCGAGTTCCTCGCGGGCCTCGCGTCTCAGCGCATTCTCCACGTTTTCGCCGTAATCCACATGACCGCCTACGGCCGTGTCCCATTTGCCGGGCTGAATATCCTTCCATTCCGGACGGCGCTGCAGATAGAGACGCATTTCGCGGTCGAACACGTGCAGATGCACCACCGGATGAAGCAACTTCGAGCCTCCATGACATTCGCCCCTCGTGGCTTTGCCTATAACTGTGCCCGATTCATCCACCACCGGAAATGTCTCTTGTGAATTATCCTTATTCATTGTCAAAATCAATTTAATTCGCGAATTTACTAAAAATCCTGTGATTGGTGTAATAAATTAATTTGCTTCAGCATCATTCTTAAAATACATATACGTTACATATACGTTACACTTCTGACCATACCGTAAAGAAAAAGTCGCCGCAACTGCGCGACGACTTTTTGTCTACATTATGCCATATTGTCACATCGGTTTGAAGATGTGTTTGTCTATGTCGTTGGAGAACTGCCAGATGTCGTAGTCCTCAAGCACTGTGGACTTCACTTTCTTACGATACATCGAGCCGAGAGCTCCGATGAAACTCTTGAGCAGCGAGGGATTGCCGAAGAACTGGTCCGAAGGCTCCCACTGGATCTTGGCGGTGTCGCCGGTCTTCAGCGTTGCTCCGGCCAGATAATCGGCGGGAAGTCCCTTGTCATAGCGTCGCGTGAAGAATCCCGGCAACTTCTTTACAAAACTCGGGTCGTCGGACGGGATCCATCCGTATTTCCCCGATTTACGCTCGAGCATTCCGAGAGTGAACTCGCCCTCATCGGGCGACCCCCGGGTGATTTCCACGCGATAGCTTCCGGGTTCCAGCTCTCCCTGACCCGCGCCGTCGAACGCCATGGCAAACATCAGGAACGGATTGTTGATGAAGCCCCATCCCGTAGTGTCCTTCACGTCGAGCGTGTATTTGATGACGCCTCCGTCGAACCGTATGTACTTCTTGCCGTTGTCTTCCATGATGCCCAGCACGTTCATCGGAGCGAAGAACACGTTGGAGTTCCAGGCCGCATGGTTGTCGCTGCCGGTCACATTTATCTCGCCCTTGTTGTCGTTGGTCAGCACGGCCATCACTCCGCTCGATTCGCCGGTATATTCGTTGCCGTCGACCTTGCCTAACTCCAAGTAAGCCTTGAGTGGATATTCCAGCCAAGTCAGCGGGCCTGCGAAGATTCCTTTGTTTATAGGCCGGATGGTGTCTTCCTTCACGAAATAGCAAGTGATCTCCATGTCGCCGTCCACCACAAACTTGTTGAAGGTCGAGGTGTACGAGCTGGCCCTGTCGCATGTGATCTCTGAAATCTTATAGCCGGGAGCCGACTTGCCGGTGACGCGAAGTGTGTCACCGAGGGAATATTCGCCGCTGCCGTAGACGGTGCCCCCTTCGGGCGGACTGGCTATCACGCTGACCTTATACTTCAACGCCTCGCGTCCGGGACCTACGGGGCCGACAGGAATCGTGTCACCTATCTGGAGAACGGGTGGCACCGGTGGAATGGGTCGAATCGGAGGTGTGGGATATCCTGGCCACGGTGGACAGGGTTCCCTTATCGGGAGACTGTCTTGGGGTTGCCCGGGCAGTTTTTCAAACGGCCCTCTTACCCGTGGATTTTTGCTGAAAACGACCCTCATGCGGCCCGACGCATCGACATATCCCGTATATTCCAGCATCTTGTTCGGATCTGCGGGATCATTGAATACGGTGCGGGCCTTGGCGAAGCCGTCACGGGAAAACTGTCCCAATCCGCCGTCACGCTCAAAACTGCGCGGCACATACATTTCGGTGTATCCCTCGTTGTTGATGGCGGACCGATGGTCGACCGTGTACCAGGGGAAGTCCTTGAATTCCACTTCCTCAAGGTTGATGTGATGATCCGAGTCGCCGAACTTCCGGATGGGGTTGAACGCAGTATTGATCACATATATTTCGTTGGCATACGGTTCGAGCCTTACGAACGCATAACCGTCGTAAAATCCGCTGCCTCCGCCGGCGAAGCGTTTCAATTCCTTGCCGGTGGCGACGTCATGATAGACGGTGAGATGCGTGTTCAGGGCATCGAAGTTACGACGTGCAAATATGCCGTTGCTTACGTTTGTAACCATATACATCGGTGCCAGGGAGGAATAATTTTCGGGTATCGAGGCATATTCGGTGCCGTCCATGCCGATAAAGGCCTGTTTATGCTTGTTTTGATCAGCCGTGGGCGATACCGTGAGGGCATAGCCGCCGCAGAAGTCGCGTACTTCGGTATAAGTGGGCTTTATCACTATCTTGCCGTTGGCATCCAGGAATCCCCATTTTTTAGCCGTGCGGTCGAAGAATGCCCTGCGTCCTTCCTTGAGGGGACGGATATACACGCCGCCAAGCTTCAGGGTCTTTATCTGTTCCGCAATGGTATACGTGTCGTTGAGGTGAGGCCAGATCTTCTTTCCCTTGGTGTTGATGTAGAAATAGCGGAGGTCGCCGTTGGGCGCCTTTTCTTCCACCATGGCGACGCCGTCCATTATGGGGGAAACGGATTTCCAGTCCTTGGACAGCGGCAGGGTGGTGCCGTCGGCATAGAGTATGATGGGAGCGTCCTTTTTCTTGGCCTCGCGCATCACACAGGCTCCCGAATCGAAACGGGGATGGCCCTGCGAGCCACTCATCTGCTCGTACTGCGGAGGAAACAGACGCTTGCCGTCGACAGTCCAGAAACTGTAATATCTGGTATATCCGCCTAAATTCGGGTTGGTTTCCGACAGGTAGAAGATACCGTCGCTGATATCAGGAAGATTGTCAAAATATATATCAAAGTTCAGTACTTTGGTGTCCCAGGTGAGATAGGGGGTGAGAAGCGCCGGTTTCTTATTCTTCTTGGCCACCGGCTTTGCGTCAGCGGGAGTGGCGGAAAATGCCGGATTATTTGCCTGCCGGCTGCTTTGGACGCCTGATTCGGGAGCCTTTGTGTCCTTTGCCTTCTCGGAATCGGTTTTCCTATCGGAATTTTTCGTACCTTTCGTGGCGTTCTCAACTTTCTTGATGGCTTTGTTCACTTTCTCCAGTCCTTTCGAAAGGTTTTTCAGGAACTGAGCTTCTGCCGGCGGAGAATAGCCGGCCAATGACACCGCCATCAACAGTATCGTCAGCCATATGCAAGTCTTTTGGTTTTTCATGTCAGGTTATTTGTTGTATTCTATGTTTTCTGCGCAAAAATAGTATAAAATTATTGAATTCCAAACAAATTACAGCATTTACTCCTGACTTTTCAGATCCTACTCTCAACTGGCAAGTGCAAAATTAGCGATTAATCTGAAGAAAACATTTTTAGGAGAGTCGAAATTAAGCTTTTTGCGGGGTCTGCGGTTTATTTTATGCGGGTCTTTGACAGAATAAAATATGAGAATGGCGAATCTTTTTGACACATAAGCTTGTAGGTGTCAAATTTTTTTTAGTATCTTTGTGCTACCATTTATATATACAACTATGTTCGCTCAATTTAAACCTACCCGCAAGGGTGACTTCAATGCCTATATCGCACGTTCTTTCAGAAACAAGAAAGGAG
>CADBNR010000035.1 GCA_902796035.1 uncultured Bacteroidales bacterium
AACTACGAACGCCCCCATCAGAGCGTCGGAGAAGTCCTTCCGGCCCGAAGCTACGGATTAATCGCATAAAAATTTGGAAAATAATGGGAAAAGAACTAATTTCGGGGTGGAAAAACAAAAACCTTGACTTGTCAAGGTCGGGGCAAAGAGGAGGAGTTGGCCTCCGCCGCTTCTCCCTTTGTTCTGAAAATTATTGAAGTTTAACCCCCTGTCGAAAAACGGGGAGTACTATAGATTAAAACAACATAATATGATGCGAATGAGAACATTATTACTGATTGCATCCGGCTTGCTGTCACTGGCCTCCGTGGCGACGGCGGGAGTTCCGGAGCGCACGACGCATGTCACGTCGAAAGGAGCCCTGAGGCAGATGCGCGCTGCGCATCAGCAGGTGCCCGACGCACGGGTTCAGATTCCCGTGGCCAAGGAGGCGCCGGCCAACACCGTCGAAGTACCCTTTACCCATGACTTAGGCAAAGGAGGCACGGAAGTCAAGAACTACACCGACATCAATGTCAATGGCGACAATCGCAAATGGCAATACGGCAAGGTCAACGGATATGCCGCCTGTATGGTGCCGAACGCAGACAACGTTGACGCCAACGACGACTGGCTTGTTACCGTGCCAATTCACCTGCCTGCCGGTAGCTACATCCTCTCGTTTGAGGTTGGAATGATGGGATCCGGCGCGGTTTCCGTATCCTTGGATGCAAGTATCGGAAAGACTCCTACTGTAGAAGGATTGACCACGCAGGTAGTGGCTCCGATTACCCAGACTCAGACACAGTTCCAAAAATATGAGTATGGCGTTACGATCGACGAGGAAGGATATTATTATGTAGGCTTCCATTGCACTACAACCAAGGCGCAGAAAGGCACATTGAAGCTCGCCAATGTCGGTATGCGTGCCGGTACCGTCGCACCTCCCGCCGACCCTCCGGCTGCGGGTCAGCTCAGCTGGACGCTTGCGCCCAGGGGCGAACTGAAGGCAACGGTTACATACGTGGCTCCCACCAAGACCGTATCGGGCGCCGACCTGACCGAGATATCCAAGGTGCTGATCACCTCGCGATGGGATGTGGACAAGTTTGAATACACCGATGTCCAGCCGGGCCAGACCATCACACGCGAGGTGGAGATGTACGCCGGTATCAACAACCGCTTCACCGCCGTGGCATACGTGGGCGACACCCCGGGCGAGAAGGTGGAATACAAGAACATCTGGTGTGGTCCCGATACACCGAAGGCCCCCGAGAACGTGAAACTGACACCCTCGGCAGATTATACGAAGGCCACGCTGACATGGGATGTCGTCACCGAGGGCGAGCATGAGGGCGGCTATGTCGATCCTTCGGCTCTGACTTACTACATCTTCGATGCCTTCGGAAGCTACTATGATCCGGCCGTCGCCCAGGTGGAAGGCACCACATCCTACACCTTCGATTACTCCGACCTTGACGCTCAGGATTTCGTGGCCTATCAGGTCACAGCAGGCAACGGCGACCTGTATTCGCTCGACACTTCGTCAAACATCGTGGTGGTTGGCAAGCCCGACCAGGCTCCGTTCGTGGAATCCTTCACCGATGGCAGTTATGACAAGGTATGGGTGCTCGATCCTCAGACATCCTACAGCGGCCAGGATTACGGCACGGTCGATGACTCTTACTTCGAGTCGCTGCTCGATCCCGAGGATCCCGAGGCTCCCAAGCCTCTGAAATCGCAGGACGGAGACAACGGTTTCTTCTTCTGGATGCCGATAGAGTCCAATGTAATGTGGGGTCTTCAGTCAGTGCGCGTCGACCTGTCGAAGACGAAGAATCCGGTACTCGACGTCTGGTATCAGGGCAAGGGAAGCACCCTCGATATCATGGCCGCGCACGGCGAAGATGAATTCGCTCCGTTGCGTACCATCGCCCTCAAGGACGCTCCTACCGATGACTGGACCCTGTGCCGAGTCCCACTCGACGAGTTCAAGTCCGATGGCACCGTGCGAGTAGCCTTGCGCCTTACAGCCACCGACAACACCGACACCGAGATGTGGAGCGTACCGCTGGATCATATCTCCATCCACGATCTCGTCGAGAAGGATCTGGCCTTGCGTGGACTGAACGTAGCTGAATCAGTCAAGGCCGGCGAAAAACTGCCTGTAACTGCCCGCGTAGAAAATGTCGGTACCGCCCATACCCCCGAGGCAACGCTGGAATGGAGCATCAACGGAGAGAAGATTGCCGAAAACTCGCTGTCTGCCATTTCGCCCAACGAAATCAGGATGGTTTCCGCCGAATTGCCCATAGCCCTCAATGCCACCGACATTATAGAAGTCGCAGCCCGCATAGTGGCCGAAGGCGATGCCGCGGAGCATAACAACTCCCACACAGCTTCCGTGACAGTGAAATTCAATGAGTTTCCCACTGTCACCGACCTTGCCGCAAATGTCAGCAAGGATATTGTCAGTCTGACATGGTCCGCCCCCGCACTCGACAACCTCTCCGGTCCTAAGACAGTGACCGAAGACTTCGAGAGCGAGGACTATACGCCCATGTCAATCTCCGGCGCCGGAGACTGGACCGTCTACGATGGCGATAAGGGCAAGACTTACAACATATTCCGCGAAGAGTATAATCCCTTCCAGACTCAGCCCATGGCCTTCCAGCTGTTCAATACGAAGCTGGCTCAGATTCCCGAGCAGCATCAGCCGGATGCCGAGACCCATAGCGGCGATTCGTTCATGATGGCCCCCAGCGCCCAGGCCAAGAACGACAACTGGCTCATATCTCCCGAACTGTCGGGCAACGCGCAGACCATATCGTTCTGGGCTAAAAGCATGATGTCGGCCTGGCCCGAATCGTTCGAGGTACTTTACTCCGTCACAGGCAATACCCGTGACTGCTTCACACAGACAGTCGAGGTGCAGAACTATCCCGCCAGTGGCGAGGTGCCCGAGATCTGGACCGAGTTTAAGGCCCCTCTGCCTGAGGGTGCGAAATATTTCGCCATCCATCACGACAGCGAAGACACACTGGCCCTGTTGATAGACGATGTGACTTACGAGGCGGCTCCCGAGATTCCGCTCGATCTTGCCGTAACAGGCTATCATGTCTTCCGCAACGGCAAGCAGATCACCGAAACTACCGTGCCCGAAACCACTTACTCGGATACTCCCGTCGCCACTTATAACGAAACCGGAAGCCACACGTTCCGTTACTCGGTAGTGCCTGTTTACAATCACGGTGCTGCGCGTGTCAGCAATGAGGTGGAAGTTGCGATCACATCCAGCGGTGTCGAAGTCGTAGGTATCGAGGAGCTTCATAGAGCCAAGGTTTACAACCTGCAGGGCATACGTGTCGCCACCCGCGACATCGTGCCCGGTGTCTACATCGTGGTTGACTCCGACGGCCCGCGCAAGGTCCTCGTGAAATAATTCCTGATATTCCCGATACACTCCGGGGCCGTGCTCGATCGCACGGCCCCGGTTTTATTAATGCCGATTTCACGTAATGACAGCAGCTGACTGACGCTTCCCGATCCTGTTTCACAGCGGGAGCCGCCCCTGCGCCTTCAGGGCGAAGTATTTCCAGAGCGGAGCGGCCATCAATGCCTGCTTCATCTCGTCTTCGACGAGGATGCGGTAAACCTCATCCTCGGTCAGCAACCGCACCTTGATGTCTTCGGTAGCATCGAGATGCTGATCCGACACTTTCTCTACATCGGTGGCTAAAAACACATGAGTCAGGTTGTCGGAATTGCCCGGATTCTGAGATATCGTCATAAACTCCCGCCACGTTCCGTTGCCATAGCCCGATTCCTCCAGCAGCTCCCGCCTGGCGGCCTCAAGAAAAGTCTCACCTTCCTCCATGGCTCCACCCACTATCTCGGTGTATACATCGCGCAGTCCATGACGGTATTGCTCCACCATCACGAACTTTCCCTCGCGGGTTATCGCTATGATGTTCACCCATGTCGGCAATTCGAAGATATAATATTCCGGATTTATCACGCCCGTCGGCAGGCGGCACACGTCCCGCCTCACGTTCACCCACGGACTCCGCAGCTTATATTCCGAACTTATGATCTCCCATTTCTTTATTTCCATATCCTTTTCTTTGATATGCTTTTAACGGTTTCCCGGCCACGATTATTGAATATTCGGCTTCGATTTCCCACAAGCCTTCGTGAAATAAGTTGCCGGGGTTGTTCGTTGGTTGAATTAGGCTCAATCCCTGAAACGACCTATTTGATGAAGAAACTTAGCAAACAGGCGCTGATCGGTTATCCGGCGGGTATCATTACGGGTGTGACTTACGGTCTCAATCCCCTGTTCGCCATGCCGCTGCTCATGGCCGGCGCGGCCGTGCAGTCCGTATTGTTTTTCCGCTACGCCATCGCGGTAGTGTTGCTGGGCGGCTGGCTGCTGTTGCGCCGCCGGAATTTCCGAGTAGACCTCCGGCAACTCGGCGTACTTCTCATCACGGGCCTGCTATATACCTCGAGCAGCCTATTCCTGTTCATGGCATACCGCTATGTCGCCTCAGGACTGGCCACCACCCTGGTGTTCCTCGCCCCGGTGTTCGTGGCCATAATCATGGTCTTTTTAGGCAAGACGCCCTCCTGGCCGGTATGGCTGGCCATAGCGGCCACGTTCGCCGGAGTGGTGATCATGACCGGAGGCGACGAAGGTGCAGCCATCGACACCCGCGGCGTCTGGCTCGCCATCGCATCTGCATTGGCATACGCCATATTCATGGTGATAATCAACCACAACAAGCGTATAGCCGACATTCCCGACACATTACTCACGTTTTACGTCCTGACGGTCGGAGCATTCGTATTCCTTGGAATAGCGGGCTGGTCCGGCAACTCGCTGACGGCTCATTTAAACAATACCCGTGCCATACTCAGCCTGACAGGGCTGGCCGTTCTGCCTACCATCGTATCTACCGCCACACTGGCCGTGGCTACCAGGAATATCGGAGCCACCAAGGCCTCCATATTGGAGGTGTTCGAGCCTATCACCGCCATTCTCGTGGGCGCCGTCGCCTTCGGCGAGCCCCTGACACCCGGAATCATCGCCGGCATATCCATCGCCATCGTGGCCGTCACCTTCATGATCTACGCCACCAGACGATAGGTTCGGCACGCTGACTATATCAATACTAATAATCTGTTCCACAAAATAAAAGGCAAGGTTTGGATCTACATCTTACGGGGAGTGTTTATTTTTTGCGCAATGATCGGCGTCGGCATATTCATGGTTTGTCGCACCACCACCATGATCAATCCCTGGATTGTAGCCACAGTGTGTACGGTGCTGTCCGTGCCCATAGCCTGGCTGTTCTCCCAAAGATTCCGCGGCATCATCATTTTAATGTTAAAGTGAAGCTGCCGCCAACTGTAAAATTTTATCATTGCGTCGCCGTTATTGCTATAGATGTCATTCGCAAACAAGATACTCGGATTTATAAATAAAGGGAGCGGACGTTCGGTAAGGGCAAAAAAGAATATAGTCTATATGTTTGCCCTCAGAGGCGTCAGCATCATCTGCTCGCTCCTTACCGTACCGTTGACCATTAATTATGTATCGAGTTACGCATACGGCATCTGGCTGACCATATCCTCACTTGTGGCGTGGCTTAGCTTTTTCGACATAGGCATAGGCAACGGATTGCGCAACAAATTTATTGAAGCCGTTGAAAGCGGCGATTCTCTCCGAGCCCGCAGACTGGTCAGCACGGCATACGCCATCATCTCCATCATGGTCGTGTCGATTTGGGTCATATCCATGTCTGCCTCCTGCTTCATAGACTGGAACAATTTATTGAATGTCAAAGGCGTCCCCGAACGTCAGCTGTTATACACCGTTCTTATAGCCATCACAAATTTCTGCGTACTTTTCATACTCGGACTGAACCGTACATTGCTGAACGCGCTGCAGAAACCCGCACTGGCATCTGCATTCGACACTGTCACACAGGTGTTGCTGTGCCTTGTTCTGCTGGTCATCACACACTTCAGCCACGGCAATATAGTCTATCTGGCCCTTGCCATGGGCGGCACATCCATATTCGTGCTGACCACGTCTAATATCTGGACCTTCCGCACCATTCTGAAAGAGTACAGGCTCTCGGTGAAGTATGTGAGATTCAGTTACGCAAAGGACATCATGTCACTCGGAATCATGTTTTTCTTCCTTTCGGTGCTATCCATTGCGTTCTATCAGACCAACAATCTTATCATATCCCATTACCTCGGACCGGAAGAAGTGACGGTATATAACATAGCATACAGATACATCAACGTCCTTCCCATGATCTTCACCATAATCATCACCCCGTTCTGGAGTGCCTTTGCCGAAGCCCAGGTACACAACGACTACGTCTGGATGAAATCCGTCAGGAGACGTCTGATGCAGACCATTATGCTGCTGGGCCTCGCCGGCCTTGTGATGGTATTGGTTTCACCCGTGATATATAAGGTCTGGATCAAGGATATGGTAACGGTGCCGGTCATGGTCACCTTGCTGGTATACCTGTTCCAGATGTTCAATATGTGGGGCACATTGTGGACTCAGTTGTTGTCGGGACTCGGCAAACTCCGGCTTCAGGTCATCTGCTCCACCGTGTGTTGCGTGACATACGTCCCTTTTGGATGCTGGTTCTGCCACAAATACGGGCTATACGGTCTCCTTGCGGTATCCGTTGGGCTCCAGATTCTATGCACGGCGTGGTTCGGAGTGATACAGACCAACAAATTGATGAATAAAACGGCTACCGGAATATGGAACAAATAGAGAAGACTCTGACTGACAGATCATCGGCTCTTCGGAACGTCCAGCCGATATGCCCGGATGGATAGAGTATTACCGGCAACCGGACCGTGACACGCACAACCGCATCTATAATTCCAGTTCCATTTATCTGGCTTCGAGCCTCAGGAAGGCTGGGGGCTGACCGTGGGCGAAGCCATGATATGCGGCAATGCCATTGTGTGCACCGACACCCTCGGGTTTCAGGAAGTTTGAATCCCTGCTGACACTCTGACCGCTTACCGGAATGACGGCGTCCTCGCCGTCAAAATGAGGGCGACGTGGACGTCGCCGCTCCAATTGCGGAACCAATTAACCTTGCGGGCTGTTATACCTCAAAGGAGTAAACAAAAATTGCAAGGTTATGAAAATCGGTTTCTTCGTTCCGTGCTACATGGATGCCCTCTATCCTCAGGCGGCCATCTCCACGTGGGAACTGCTCAGGAAGCTCGGGCTGGACGTGGAGTTCATCAACCGGGCGGCCTGCTGCGGCCTTCCTGAACTCGACATGGGCTATGTGAAGCATTCATGTACGCTCGAAAATGGGACCGTCCCCTTTGTGGCCGACGGTCGATATGATTATGTGGTGGTGCCTTCCGGCATCTGCACCGACCAGTTCCGCTGCCATTTCGACGAGGTGGAACAGACGCCCGAGGTGATGCATTTCCGTAATACCGTCTATGATCCCGTCGAGTTTCTGCACGACGTGCTCAAGATAACGGAACTTCCCGGCCATCCTGTTTTTCCGCACCGCGTGGCCATCCACAACGGCTGCCACTCCCTGCGCTATCTGATGGAGGCGCGACCCACGGAGCTGATGATTCCATCGTTCGACAAATGCGCCGACCTGCTCCGGCTGGTGGACGGCATCGAGATAGGCTATGCCACCCGCCGCGACGAATGCTGCGGATTCGGCGGCATCTTTGCCATCTGGGACCCTTCGTGCTCCGGCCAGCAGGGACGCGACAAGGTCAGCGACTACGCACGCAACGGCTTTAAGTACGTCACCTCGCAGGACATGTCCTGCATGATACATCAGCAGACCGTGGCCCGAAAGATCGGCCTTGACCTCAAAATGTACTATATCACTGAAATCCTAAACGGCGACGCGAAATGAAACAGGTAAACCAGGTAAAATCAGGAGCGGAGTTCATAAACCGTCGCGCCCACCGCGAATCGCACGACCGCTGTCTGTGGGAGGCGCGCATGCGTCGCGACAAGGTGGCCTCCACCATTCCCGAATGGGAGGAGATGCGCAAGCTCGCATCCGAGATTAAACAGCATACGCTCACGAATCTTGACCGCTATCTGGACCGGTTCATAGCCAACGCGGAGGCCAACGGCATCCACGTGCATCGGGCCCGCGACGCCAAGGAGCATAACGAGATAATCCTCGACATATTCCGCAGTCACGGCGTCCGCACCGTTACCAAAGGGAAGTCCATGACCATGGACGAATGTGGCATGCGCGAGTATATGGAAGCTCATGGCATCGAAATATACGAGGCGGACTTAGGCGAACGCATACAGCAGCTGGACCGGCAGCGGCCATCGCACATCGTCATGCCGGCCATCCATAAGCTGCGCAGCGACGTGGCCGAGCTGTTCGCCCGCACCCTCGGCTCGGATCCGGATATCGACGATCCGCATTACCTTAACGGCGTGATGCGCGCCGACATGCGCCCGCGATATGTCAAGGCCGACGCAGGAATGACGGGCGTAAACTTCGGAATCGCCGAGACAGGGGGCATCGTGGTATGCACCAACGAGGGCAACGCCGACATCAGCTCCACCCTCCCGCCGCTGTATGTGGCCACCATGGGAATGGAGAAGGTGATACCGCGCCAGAGCGACCTGCCGCTGTTCATCCGGCTTCTGTCACGCAGCGCACTGGGCCTGGACATGACACAGTACACCTCGCACTTCCACGGGCCGCGACCGGGACAGGAGATGCACCTGATCATCCTGGACAACGGGCGCTCCGAACGCCTCGCATCGCCCGACTACTGGCAGGTGTTGAAGTGCATACGCTGCGGCGCATGCATGAACACATGCCCCGTGTTCCGACGCACGTCGGGCATCAGCTACGACGCCACGTATATGGGTCCCATCGGCATCGTGCTCGAACCGAGCTACGATCTGTATAAGTACGCGCGCCTGCCATATTCCTGCACGCATTGCGGTTCGTGCGGCAACGTCTGCCCCGTCAAGGTGCCCATCCCTGAGCTGGTGTTCTACTGGCGCAGCGAGGTAGTGAAGCATGGCTACGGCCAGCCGTCGCACAACATCGAGCAGGCCATGGCCGTGCCGATGCTGAAAAGCAGCACCAACCTCGCCATGGCCGAGAAGGTAGGTCTCTGGGCCCTCCGCAATATGCCCAAGGCCCTGACCGAATCGCGCCTCAATCCCTGGGCCATCGACCACACCAACCCCGAGCCTCCCAAAGAGACCTTCCGCCAATACTACGCCCGCGTCATCGCCCCGCAGACGCAGGCAGCGGCTGCCACCAGCGCCCCCACCCCGCAGGAAGCAGCCCCCACCCCGCAGGCAATAGGCGCCTCCTCCTTCCCGCTCCCTGACGTCCCCATGTATCCCTGGCCCGGCGACCCGTTGGCCGGCTTCATCTCGCACCTGGAAGGCTTTGACGGCAAAGCCGTCAAGTTCGCCACGCGCGCCGAGGCGCTGCGCTGGCTCGCCACGCAGCCCGAAATGGCCCCGAGTCAGAATGCCGTCTACTACACCCTCGACGACGTGACCGGTAATTTCGGAGAAAAGGACCTTACCGACCTTCGTAACGCCGAGAAGATCAACACCTGCGTCACCGAGGCCGAAATGGGCGTAGGTGAAATGGGATCGGTATGGGTCACCGACCGCACGCTTCGGCATCCCGCATGCGCGCTGATGTCGCGACACCTGTTCGTGCTGCTGGACGCCTCCAAGATTGTTGGCGGTCTGCATCAGGCTTACGCCAGGCTCAGCCTGCGCAATCAGCAATACGGCTCCTTCTTCACCGGCCCGTCCGCTACCGCCGACATCGAGGCAGTGCACATCACCGGCGCACAGGGCCCCCTCTCCATGACCGTATTGTTATACAATTGCAAGCAATAACTATAAAATAATATGTTATGAATACAAAGCAAAGAACCTATCTTGTCAGTTTCCGCAACAGCGACAAATATCTTGTACGGTTTGACGGCACCAAGGAGGAATTGGAGCAGTCCCCGCAGTTCAAGGCCATCGAGTAGAAGATAGCCACCTATATGCAGCAGCACTTCGCCACGGATCGCGAAATCGACAAACTCACCGTTCCGGATATAGAAGAAGTGGAGGATCCCTCCAGATATGACTGCTATCAGACTCTCGACCTCACGGCAGTCGACAGTCTCAAGCAATCCCTGACGCGCGAAGCCAAAAACATTCTCGACCAGAAGCAGATGGACCGCAACGCCCCCTTCGACGATATAAAACCTTACTAAAAAGAAAGCCGGGACCCGACACGAGCCCCGGCTTTCGCTTTCCATATATTTTGAGTCCTATCAGCGCACTACGTACTTGCGGCCACCGGCCACATAGATGCCGGCAGGCAGGTTGATGATGTCCATTACCTTGGCGTCGCGCAGCACGCGCACACCCTGCAGGTTGTAAACGTCCACGATAGTGTCAGGCGTAACGTCGATAGCCTCGACACCGGTCGGAGTCTTGGCGACCTCGCTGCCCATCACCTTCATTTCCTTCAGCTTGATACCCCATACGGTTGCAGCAGTCTTGGTTTCCAGCTTGACAGTCTGAGCGGGAATCGTAGAGAAGTCCGCGTTGTACAGGTTCTTGCGGGGTGTCAGATTCGGACCTCCGACACCGTCGTTTACAGTGAATACCTTAGGCTCGGCTGCGGCTTTCTGCATTGCGCCGGCTGCGGCGGCAGGAGTCAGAGTCACAGTGTACTCCTTGGCCGAGGCACCTTCCCATACTAACTGAACTGCCTGAATCTCATATTCCTTCTCCAGCGTTACCGTCACGTAGTGCTCCGCTCCTGTTTCGGGAGCCCATTCGATCTGTGTTCCTTCGTTACCGTCGAATGCGAGCGCGGCATCCACATCACCGTCAGCCTCGTAAGTTGCATTGATGGCATGTACGCCCTGTGCATCGCTGTCAAGGAAGCACTCCAACGCAATGTTGCTTGTTGCTGTTCCACAGGTGGCGGTTATATTGCCGATTCCCTTAGCCGTAGCGGTCAGGACACCGTCAACCAAAGTAAACGGAGCCGCTACTGTGCAGTCGGCTGCTTTCTCCACCAGATAATGACCGTTGTTGTCCTTAACGATAGAACTTACATTATAAGATTCATTCACGACCATGGCATCGGGAAGGCCATTGATTTCAATGCTTGCCGGATCAGTGTAGGCTACTGCATCATTCTCCAGGCCGGTCCTATAGCCATATACATCCAATCTTGTATCACCGCCGTCGTATGCAGGGAAATAATATACATACAATTGTGCGTCCTCATCGAATGTTGCGGCCGTGGTGTATGTGAATTTACCATCCACATTCGTCATCACCTCTATCTTGTCATGACCTTGCACGCACACATTAGCCTTCCATACCAGGCCCACGATATTGCCCTGACAATGAGGAACAGCCTGTATTGTAACCGTGCCGTCCACATTATAGCTGATTGCAGTTTCAATTGATACGGGGATGGAACGACGTGATGTCGCAGGATCTTCACCTGCCAGATATGCATTATTGATAAATCCATCCTTGATGGTGTGCCATACCTTGGCAGCTGTAGCGTCACGGTTGGTCTTAAACTCCACTTTTACCTCCTTGCCTGTATAGTCCTGACCGTCCTTGGTGGCCACGGCCTTCATCGTGTAGGAATAATCGGTGGAGGGTGTCAGGTCGGTCAAAGCGATGGGAGAAGCCGTGGCTTCGGCATCGTTCAGATATACCTTGACTGTGGCGCCTGTCAGTTCTTCGGGCAGAGTAACCTCGTAGGCAATCTCGGCGGAATTGGCGGTTATGTTCTGAGCCTTGGTAGTAAGTTTAGGCAGAATTTCCTTTACCGGTTTTTCATTCGCAGCTCCGAACTTATAACCATCTATAGCCTGATTTACTACCCCTCCACTTTCATACGGAAAATAGAAATGCAGCGGCGCGACAGTATTTCCAAGTTCAAAAGTGGGATTGTCAGGCGACACCCAGGTATATGAGCCATCTTCATTTTTAACAGCGGTTGTCCAGCCGCCACCGCCTATCTGCATCTGGAGCACTGCAAGACCGGGCACCTTGTCCAGTCCCTCAATTGTAGCGTCTACCTGCAGGTGATTGTTCTCCAACGCCGTAAGACTATAGTCGAACGTTACGGCGAGATCTCCGGAAGTCCATTCGGCATTGCCATACCACTTGTTGCCGTAAGCATAGTCGGAGGCGTTTTCGCCTTCGGCGCGTAGAGTGTTGGTCACTTCTGGTTCGGACTGCCGGCCATCTGTAGAGGATGCCTGCCGGGAAACGTTGCCCGTCACGCCGGCTGTGGCCATCAGTCCACCAAGCAGCAGCGCTGTCAGTAAAATTTTCTTCATGGTTAAAATTGTTATTGATGATTGTTAACTATTATCACTTTATCAGAACTTTGCGATTGTCGATAATGTAGAGGCCGGGGGCAAGTCCGTCGATGGCTGTGGCTGGGTCTACGTTGCGTTTCAACATCACACCTTGCATGTTGTACACATTCACTTTAGTTAAGGTTTCCATAGCCACACCCTCCACGGCTCCGGTGCCTTCGGCATAGAGGCCTACGCGCGAAATCCTGATTCCGCTGGGCTGATACGGCGCTGCGTCGGCAAGTCGCAGTGTCACATGTCCCGAGGGCAACGTCACATTGATGGCACGCGCCTCGTACTTCTCGTCGGAGTTGGGCAGAGTCATTTTTACCACGTCGGTCAGGTCGGTCACCTCGTCTCCGTTCACAAGCTGCACCTTAAGCTGCGGGTCGAAACGCACGGGTTCGCCCATACCTGCCACAGTCAGTTTCAGGTCATACCTGCCGGCCTCGGGCACATCAAACTGCCAGTCTACGGTCGATCCTGAATTAAAACGGCTTATCTCAATCGGTTTTGCGCAACCGGCGTCATTGCCGGGATATAGTTCGATTGCGTTCGACGCTACATAATCCACTGCCGGGAACTCGGTGCCGACGGCGTTCCATACCTCCCTGTCGAAATCGCTCATGTAGCAGTACACCATTCCCTGAGGCGACAGCCGGCGCTCGTCGTAACCCGTCTGGGGTATGATCAGACCATAGTTCGGTCCCTTGTTGCTGTTGTAGCCGCCCTTTGCCTTGAACCACGCATATTTGTGAATCCATGGAGTAGTCTCAAGCCATTCCAGAGCCTGGGTCATGAAGTTTATCTGAGTAGACGGGGTCACCGACGAATTCTGATTGCCGGCCTCGGGCCAGTAGCAGAACTCCGTCACCCACACATCCTTGCCATATTTGTCATGGAACTTTGTGGCCAGATCCGTCAGCACGCCGTAACCGCCATACACATGGATAGCCGTGTAATCGAAAGCGTCCGGTCCCACTAAGGCCACGAACTCGTCCATCCACTTGCAGGGATCCTGATAAGGCGCGTTGGGCGAATAGTTTAGTGCCGGAGCCACAAGCTTCAGGTTCAGTTCCCGGGCCAGGGCCTGCACCGCGGGCCAATGGCCGGCGGCCACCTCGGGCGTCATATTGGCCTGTTGGGTAAAGTTCGGCTCGTTGAAGCCCAACAGATATTTGCACTCGGGGTGAGTCTTGACATACTCGCGGATCTTGTCGGCGTTATAGTTGGCGTTCCAGCACATCGGCACGAAATCGATTCCCTCGTAGGCCTCCACCTGTCCGCTCACGCCGGCGGAGGGAGTATTGGCCCAGTTGTAGTACCAGCTCACGCCGGGCTTGACGGCATCCAGCTCCACGGCCAGCGAGAACTTGTTCTCGCCCACGCCGCGCTTCGGACTCTTGCCCCATGCCGGAGCTGACGCCATACACGTCAGCACCACGCCTGCCAATAATATTGATGTCGTTCTTTTCATAACATTTCCTTGAGTATGGTTTTATTTCCGTAATCGTCGCGCGCGCTCAGAATCACCAAACCGCGCCCCATGCGCGACAGGTCGAGTGTATCGCGGCCGGCGCCCATCAGGCGTCCGGAGGCGTCGAATGCCTTCAGGTCGGCCCCTTCGCAGTTGGCATGGCCCGATTCGATACGTATCTTCAGATTGCCGGCAAGACTCGGGCTTATCACACCCGACCCCTCGATATCATCGCCCGGAACCGTCATGCTTATCGATTCGTCGCCGTTGCCTTTCTGATACACCTTCACATAGTTCACATACATCGAGGCCTGATGGTTGTTTTCATCGTTCAGAGCGGTGATGCCGGCGGCATCGTGGATGCCGGGGAAGTTGCCTCCCACCGCCACGTTGAACAGCAAGAAATTCTCCTTATGGAAGTAATTGCCCGGCGAATTGGCGTCATCGGGACTATCCTGCGTGATGTTCATCTGGAAGTATGGAGTCTGCCTGGGCGTCTTGTCGAGGTCCACGTACATGCGCACCTTGTTCTCGTCCCATACCACGGTGAATATGTGGAACTCGCCGTCCTGCAGCGAATAGCTTTTGGTGTTGTCGTGTGCATACGAGCATGCAGGCCAGCCCTGGCCCCAGTGCATGGCGCCGTTGAAGTACCGGTCCTGTGTGCCGGGACCGAAGGCATTCTGATGGCCCATCTCCACTATGTCGGTCTCGCCGCTCTTGGGCCAGCCCACCTCCTTGTGGTCGTTGCCCATCATCCAGAATGCCGGCCACAGGCCATTGGCCGTATTAGGCATCCGGATGGCGGCCTCTATCTTGCCATGCTTGAAGGCGAACAGTTTTTGAGTGTTGACTCGGCCCGAAGTGAACTCCTTGCCCTGATAGTTCTCGCGAATCGCCGTCAATATCAGACAGCCGTTGCCTTGGCCGTCGTCGCCCACACGCACGTTGCATTCACGGTCGGTGTAGTACTGCAGCTCAGCGTTTCCTCCGCCGTTGCCGTTCACCTCCACGTTCCATCGGTTGCGGTTCAGTTCCGTGCCGTCAAACAGGTCCTGCCACACCAGACGGTATCCGTCGGTCTCTCCCGTGCCGTTCTGGCTCTCCGTGGCCTGACACTGTGCGCCTGAAACACCGGCCAGCATCACGGCTATTCCGGTTCCCAGTATCTTGTGTATCATAATTCGTTTAGCCCTTGGCTCTTATTAATTCTTTATTGTTTTTGGTATCCGAAGGAGGGTCACCCCTCCCCCGGACTATGATCGGGAACTTACTTTACGACTATTTTCTTGGCCTGGTTGCCGCTCTTGGCAACGTAAACGCCCTTTGCGAGGTTGCTCAGACCCAGTGTTGTGCCTGCAGTCTTCTTCACCAGCTGGCCGCCTAAGTTATACAGCTCGATGCCGTTGGCGCCTGCCACGTTCACGGTATTGGCGGTCACTACCCACTCTGCCTCGTCAGCGCTGATGCCGTTGATGCCGCTGCCGTCGCCGAGCTGATAGAAATAGATCGCGTCAAATGCGAAGGCCTGACCTGTAACGCCACCGGCCAGGAACGACATGATGTTGCCCTTCCACTCCTTTACGGCCTTCCAGTCGAAAGTGGGATACAGTTTCTTGAGGTCGCTGAAGCTGATGTCGATACCCTGCCAGTCGTCGCCGGCCTTGGGACCCACTGCGGGGAAGATAGCGCCGTTGTCGTTGAACGCATCACCGAGGGCTACCTTGGCGGGCTGGCTTCCCATGTCCCCGCCGTCGGCAACGATGATGGCGATGGATGCGGGGGCTGTACCCGGCGACATGTATGCGATGTGGAAACGGGTGTCGGCATTCCACCACTCTGTGTTGATAGCCGTGCAGTTGTAACCTGCGCCCGACCAGCCTAAGGTTCCTACCGTGAACGATGCGTAGCCGTCGAAATGGTCTCCCACACCGGGATTGGTAGCGTCACCGGCCTGCAGCGTGTTGTCCCATACCCACAGATTGTTGTCTGCGTCATTGGGGGCTGCGGATGTCACGTTGGCGCCCTGTGCCTCGAACTTTGCCAATGCACCCTCATCCAGTGCGACAGGCATTACCTGGCTCACTTTCCCCTTGGCGAGTACGGTCTCCACGGTGGGATTACAGGTGTACTGTGCGCTTGTGCTCAGAGCGGCCAGAGCGGCTGCTGCTATTAATGTAATCTTCTGCATTGTCTTTAGTTTTTAAAGGTTAATTTATTAGCGTTCAGTTAGTTTTCATACTGTTCGGTCAGCCTGCGGATCGCAAGACCCGCAAACCGTAATTGTATATTTATGAGGCAATTGGATTAATACCCGGCGTTCTGTTCCATCGGGTTGAGGTTTATCTCCTCAGCCGGTATGGGGAACAGCTCGTTCTTGCCCTTGATGAAGTTGGCCATCTCGGCGCGGGCCTCGTCCGATTCGTTCTTGCCGTAGCTGCCCTGATCCTTGTCAAGCGTTTCGTAGGCAATGCCCCAGCGCACCAGGTCGAACCAGCGGTGACCCTCCATGCCGAGCTCCACGCGGCGCTCGTGACGTATGGCCTGTCGCAACCCGTCGGTAGTGTCGGCATATCCGTAACCGGGGAAGGAGGGCAGAGTGTTGGCCGGATCGGCCGAACAGTTGCGGGCGCGCTTGCGTACTTCCTCCAGGGCCCATTTGGCACCGGCCACGTCCTTGCCACTTTCCAATGCAGCCTCGGCATAAAGCAGCAGCACATCGGAAGCGCGTACCAGCCGGTAGTTCATAGGCGACCGGGAGTCGTGGGACAGCGACGGAAAATCTCCGTTCTCGCAGTATGCGGTCTTGTTGTTGTAATAGGATGATCCAAGATAATTCACCTCCACCTCAAGCTGTGCCGCTTCGGAAGGAATGCCTACGGTCGCCTCGCGACGGGGGTCGCCCTGTTCGAATTCGGCGTAGAGGTCGCGTGTGGGGTGATTCCAGCCCCAACCCTTGCGTGAACTTAACTCGGAGCAGCGCGGACGGGTCAGAATTGTGGTGAACGTGCCGCGTGTGAATCCGAAGCCCTCGCCGTAGTCGCTGGTCGGGTCTTCCATGTACTGTATCTCGAACACACTCTCGGGGCCGTTCTCTCCGGCAAGTGTGAAGTTGTCGCTGTAATTGGAACAGAGGGTGTATTCCTTGCCGTACTGTTCCTCGCGGAACCTCTTGCCCCACACGTATGCGTTGTCGTAGTCCTTGTTATAGAGGTACACCTTGCAGAGCATGGCCTGTGCGGCACCCTTGGTGGCGCGGCCGAGGTCCTCGGCGGGATATTGCGACTTGTTCCACAGCATCTCCTCGGCTTTCAGCAGGTCCGCCACGATATGGTCGTACACCTCCTGAGCGGTGGCGCGGGGCTGCTGCCACTTGTCGCTGCTGTCTATCACGAAGTCCACCAACGGTACGCCGCCGAACACGCGCACTAACTGGAAGTAATAGAACGCACGCATGAAATAGGCTTCGCCCATCAGGCACTCCTTGCGCTCCTGCGTCATGTACTCGTCCGGCTCCATTCCGGACACCTGCTGCAGCGCGAGGTTGCAGCGTGCTATACCCTGGTATTTCGCGCGGTAGTAGTCCAGCACTATCGCGTTGTTGGCGTTCACCTTGAAGTTGTCGATGTCGTATGCATCGGCGCCGTCGGCCACGTCCTGACCTCCCTTCAGCGCGTCGTCGGAGGCGATGTCGCCGAAAAACCACTCGGCGAAATAGCTGTTGTTGTATTCCCATGCCAGCGGCACATAGCAGGCGTTGACCGTCTGTATCGCTACCGCACCGCTCGTGAAGAAGTCGTCGAAATCCTGCGACCCGGGCGCCTCCTCCTTCAGCCAGTCGTTGCAACCCGTCAGCATCAGGGCACCGGCTATCATCGGTATCGCTATATATCTTGTTTTCATCGTTATATATCCTTGTTTGTGTTATGTATTCCGTATCAATAGGTGATGTTCACGCCGAAGATGAAGCTGCGTGCCTGGGGATAGTTGCCGTAGTCCACGCCGCCCAGGGTCTCGGGGTCGTAGCCCTTGTATCTGGTGACGGTGAAGAGGTTTCCGCCCTGGAAGTAGAAGCGGCACTTCTGGAAGCCGATGGCGCTCATCCATTTCTGTGGCAGCGTATAGCCTACCTGCAGGTTCTTGAGGCGGAAGTACGATCCACTCTCCAGGAACCGGTCGGATACATAGTAGTTGATGGTGTTCTTGGGGTTGGGTATGGAACCGTCGGGATTGTTCGGTGTCCATGCATCGGTCATGACGGGCGAAAGTACGGAAGTCGAGCCGTTGCCCTCAAGACGGTGACGCATCTGGTTGTATATCTTGTTGCCGCCCACGCCCTGGAAGAAGATGGAGAGGTCTATTCCCTTCCACTCGGCGCCGATGGTCAGACCGTAGTTGAGCCATGGAATCGAGCTGCCGAGTTTCACGCGGTCCTTGTCGTCGATGCGGCCGTCGCCGTTGTTGTCGCGGTATTTCGCGTCGCCGGCGTGGAAGGGGATGTCGGCCGAGGTATATCCCTTCAGGTGGTCCAGGGCCTCCTGATCGGTCTTATAGACGCCTTCATAGTTGTAGCCCCAGAAGTAATAGAGGGGATATCCCTGGTCCACAACCTGGACGTTGTTGTAGTTGGTATATATGGGCGAACCTCCGTTCAGGGCCGTCAGCTTGTTGTCGATGAACGACACGTTGCCGTTGATCCAATAGTTGACGTTCCCAACCCAGTTGCGGTGCTCCAGGGTGATCTCGATACCCTTGTTGCGCACCTTGCCCACATTGGCGGTGGCCGAATAGCGGTTACCCACGTGTGCCGGAGCCGTCACGCTCATCAGCATGTCGTTGGTGTCGCGGATGAAGCCTTCGATCGAACCGGTCAGCTTGTTCTGGAAGAATCCGAAGTCGACGCCGACGCTCCATTGCTCGGTGTTCTCCCAATGGCCGCCGTTGTTGACCCAGGTCAGCACCGTGGCGCCGTTGGCCAGTTGCTGGTCCTTGCCGAACACATAGTCCACGAATGTGGGTCCTGTGTTGAACATCTGCAGCAGGAATGCATTGTTGCTGATCAGGTCGTTGCCCACCTTACCCCAGCCGAAGCGCAGCTTCAGGTTGTTCACCCAGCTCACGTCGCGCAGGAACTTCTCCTGGTCTATGCGCCATGCCAGTGCGAACGATGGGAAGAAGCCCCAGCACTTGTCGCGGAACTTGCTGGAACCGTCGGCACGGAAGTTGACTGTGGCCATGTAGCGGTCGTCGTACGCATAATGCACACGGCCCAGCCATGACTGGCGGCGGTTGCGCGACACGCTGTCGCCGGGGCGTCCGAAGTTGTCCGTAACCTGCGAGAGGTACCAGTTCTTCTCCACCGGGTTCAGGATGTCCGAACCGCTCGAGCCGATGCTGTAGTAGTTGAATTCCTCGATGGTCATGCCGGCCATCAGGTTCAGGTAGTTCTTGCCGAACGTGTTGTAGTACGACAGGATATTGTCGACTATATAGTTGAAGCTGCGGGCCATGGACGAGGAAAGGAAGTTGTGCTCGCGCTTGTCGTAGGCCGAAACCTCGTATGCCTCCGAGAAGCTGCGGTCGCGCGTCAGCTTGTAGTCGAAGCTGAACGTGGACTTCAGTGTCAGCGTCGACCAGGGATTGATCTCCGCGAATACGTTACCCAGCCAGCGCTCGTTGTTCACCTTGGGATTGGAGTATTCCACCATGCTCAGAGGGTTGGTCACGTTCTTGAAGTTGGAGCCTGCGGAGATTCCGCCGGACAGATCCTTGCCGTTGCGGTTCACCGAGCCTTCGGGATAACGTGTGGGGTCCCAGGGAGCCATGGCAAAGGCGGCGGAGATGATGTTGGCGCCTGCGCTCTCCACATTGTCGCCGCTTTCGTAGGCGTTTCTGGACTGCGACGAGGTGAACGACAGGTTCTCGCCTATCTTCAGCCACTTGGTGGCCTGATAGGTGGTGTTGAGGCGTGCCGTCAGACGGCTGAAGTTCGATCCGATTATAGTACCCTCCTGGCCGAACCAACTGCCCGACATCGAATAGGTGAACTTGTCGGTACCGCCGTCGATGCTGAGGTGATAGTTCTGAATCGTGGCGTCGCGGAACACAACGTCCTGCCAGTCAGTGTCTACCGCGCTGTAGTCGAATCCCGCGGGATTGGTCTCTGCGTTGTAGACCGTGGGAAAGTAAGGAGACGCGCCTACACCCATGAAGGTATTCAGCCATGCGTTGAAGCCCTGCTCCTCGTACACCTTGCGTGCGCGGGCGTTGGCGTTGATGTTCACGTATGTATCGGCGAAGTCCTTGGCGTTCATCACGTCGAGCTTGCGCCAGCGCGACTGCCAGCCGGCATACATGTCGAACGTGATATGGGCGCGCTCGCCCTTCTTGCCGGTCTTGGTGGTCACAATCACCACGCCGTTGGCACCTCGGCTTCCGTAGATGGCTGTGGCCGATGCATCTTTCAGAATCTCGGTGCTTGCTATGTCGCTGGGCGACAGGAAGGAAATGTCGTCGGTAATGACGCCGTCCACCACATATATGGGCGATGCTCCGTTCACGGTTCCGACACCGCGGATGCGCACCTCGGCGCTCGCGCCGGGACGGCCTGTGAGCGAATTGACTGTCACACCCGCCGCCTGACCCTGAAGGGCGTTGGCCAAAGACGCGGAGGGCGTTTTCTGAAGATTCTCGGCGGCAATCGAGCTTACCGAACCGGTCACGTCGCTCTTTTTCATCGTACCGTAACCTATCACCACCACCTCGTCAAGTGTCTTGGTGCTCGCAAGCTTAACGTCGTAGCGCTGCGATGCGCTGAATTTCTTTCTTTGCCGGTCGAATCCCATGTAGCTGTATTCTACGGTCTGGCCCGGCTGCAGACTGATGCTGTAATTACCGTCCAGATCCGTAACCGTTCCGTTGGTCGGATTCTCTACCACGCGGACCGTAGCTCCTATCAGAGTCTCGCCGTCGTCGGCCGATGTAACCGTTCCTGTCACGGTCACCTGGGCCGCAGCCGTCAGACATCCTAATAATAAGGCTATGCAAAACATCAAGTTTTTCATGTCGCTCCCTAATATTGTTACTGTTGTTATCGTAGTGTTTGAACTGTTTCAGATTTCCATCGGACATCATTATGTGGAGTCGATGTTCGATTTCGGCCACAAAATTAGATGTCGCATTTAGTATTGTCAAGGTTTTTGTATTCACAATAACTCTACATTGACTTTTTAACAACCCTACATCAACTATATTAATGATATTTATATATCTGATATTATGTTTGTTATTAAAAATATGTTTTATAACATATTTTACATATAGACTCACAAACAGCTTTTTTACGTTAAATATTAGTCCAACCTGAATAATTATTTCGATATACCCCTATTGTGAGTTTCAGGACGTCATGAAAGCTTCGAAATGGACATATCCGATGCTTGTTTCGGCAATATTGTTGCTGAACTGCATCACGGCACTGGGCTCCTACCCGGTGGTGGTAAACTATTCACGCAAGGCCACCGGAGGGGGCACCCAGACATGGGATGCGGTGCAGGACAGCGTGGGACGCATGTATTTCGCCAACAAGAACGGACTCCTTATACATAACGGCAACGAGTGGCAGCTGGAACAGATACCGCACGGCCTGACGCTCCGCGCATCCCTGCTTGACAATGCATCTCGCCGGCTGTACATCGGATCGTCCGAGGAATTAGGGTATTTTTCACTAAACGAGGATTCATACACGCTGGCCTACCATTCGCTGCGTCCGCTGTTAGGCGCAGCTCCGCGCTCGTTCGGCGAGGTGTGGGACATACATAAGCTGGGCAATACCGTCTGGTTCCGAGCCGACAGGGATATTTTCCGCTACGACGGCCACCGCATGCTTCGCATCGTGCTGCCGGGCAAGATCAGCTGTTCGGCGCTGATTAAGGGTTCGCTGTATATCGCCATCCAGGGTCACGGCCTTTACGAGCTGCGCGATTCACGGCTCCTGCCCGTCCGCGGATTCAGGAAGGTGCGCGACTACCGCATCGTCTCTATCCTACCCTTCCGCGAATCCGTCATGATCGTCACCGCAGACCACGGACTGTTTCTGACCTCAGGAGGCGACATCGTTCCCCTCACCACCGAAATCGACGGTTTTCTTAAGGAGAGCCAGGTGTTCTGCGCCGCATATTCCGACAACAGGTATGCTTTCGGCACCATCCTGAACGGCGTGGTGACCAAGGACTTCGCCACGGGCAACGTATCGTATGCAAACATCACCACCGGAATGCAGAACAATACCGTCCTGTCTCTGTCTTTCGACGTCAACCGCAATCTGTGGGCGGGACTGGACGACGGCATCGACCTGATCAAACTTAACTCTCCGTATACCAACCTTCTGAGTTCGGCAAACCGTTTCGGCGCGGGCTATATGTCGCTGCTGGACAATGGGTCGCTCTATTTAGGCACCAACCAGGGTCTGTTCGTGACCCGCTATCCCTGCAACGGTCCGAGCGCGCCGGACCTGACGCCGGTGATACGTGGTCAGGTATGGGATGTATCGGCCATCGACGGCAGGATATTCGTATGTGCCGACAATGGCCTGTACTGCGGCTCCGGATCACATTTCTCAGTAATACCCGGCATCTCAGGCGCATGGAGTGTCCAGCAACTGAAGGCACATCCGGGATATGCCCTGGTGTCGGGATACGATGGGTTCTTCATTCTGAGTCTTGACGGACCGGTCACCAACCGCGGACGCGTTTACGGATACGACGACATAGGCGGCCACTTCACCCAGGACAACGAGGGATATATATGGATGCCGCACTGGCTCAAGGGCCTGTACAGGCTCTCGGTCAATCCCGAAACGCTCATGGTGACGCGCTGCGACTTTTTCAACAGCCGTCAGGGCCTGGCCACGGACCATAACAACAATGTGATGATGATAGGAGGCCGGCTGACCTTCTCGACCGAAGGCGGCTTCATGACTTTCGACGGACAGAGGTTCAATTACGACACTCCGCTGGGCCGTAGGCTGGGAGTGTTCACGCCGGCCAAGCTGATAGAGGCCCCGTCGGGCGACTTATGGTGCATCTCCGACAAACATATAGTGCATTCGCGCAACACCGCGGCCGGACAGACGGGCATAGACTCGGTGCGTTATTCCTTCATCGGGCCGATGCTCATCCCCGGTTTCGAGAACTTTAATTTCCTGCCGGACAATCATTTGATTGTATCGGGTCAGGAAGGCTTTATAGACATCGACATGCAGTATGACCCGGGGCATTCACGCCCCCTTAAGCTGATAATAGACGAGATTTCGGCCAACGGCTCCACAGTGGTGTGTCGCGCCGGATTCGGCGGCGATATGCCGAAACTGGAGATCGGGCCGGAAATAAGCACGCTCGACTTCCGGTTTGCCATGCCCATGAGCAACGATGACAGCCGCATCACCTACAGCTGTATGCTCGAGGGATGCGACGACGACTGGAGCAGCTATACCGGCGCCTCGCTCAAAGGCTACACCAATCTGGGCCCGGGCAAATACGTGATGCATGTCCGCGCCATGCACCCGCTGATGCCTAAGGAATACGAGACGAGCTTCGCATTCACCATACTCCCTCCCTGGTACCTGAGCAACTGGGCCAAGGGGGTGTATATGATACTTGTACTTGCGTTGCTGGAATGCGCGCGCCGTGCCGGCAAGCTATGGATGACGCGCTCCACGCGCCGTCTGACCGATCGTAAGGAGAAGGAGCTGGAGGAAACACGCCGCAAGGCCCGCGAGGACGCACTGCAGAAGGATGTGGAAATCGCCACCCTCAAAGGGCGCCAGCTGGAGCTTGATGTCAGACACAAGGCCGAGGAACTCTCCAACCTCACAATGAACATCGTGCGCAAAAACGAGATACTCGGCGACATATCCAACCGCCTCAAAAAGCTGCAGGACGGAGAGATATCTGTGGAAATAAACAAACAGATAGAGAAGTTGCACGGCATTATCCGCGACAACATCAGCCATGACGACGACTGGAAGAATTTCGTACACAATTTCGACGCGGCCTACGAAGACTTCACCAAGCGGCTCACGGCCTTGCATCCCGACCTTACAATAACAGAATTGCGCACCTGCTGCTACATCAAGATGGGATTGAGCAGCAAGGACATCGCGCCGCTGTTCAACATATCCTACCGTTCGGTGGAAATGACGCGCTACCGACTGCGCCGCAAGCTAAACCTTGACCGCTCCGAGAACCTGTCCGACTACCTCCTCAAAATCTGACGGAGTGGCTATTATAGCTATTATAGCTACCTTAGCTATAGCCGCGACGGTGCCCACGCGGCTGTGACGTCAATACAAGTCGAACGCCAGGCCGACCTGCAAGGCGGCGCCGTCGGTCAGCGGGCAGTTCAGGTAATAATATTTCGGCTTATAGTTTAAAATATTGTCGACCGCCAGATTCAGCGTCACGTAGCGTGTGAAGCGCTGCGATACGTTCAGCTTCCACAGCGTGTAGGCGGGATAGTTCACCGTCACGGTGCCCTTCGAGATGTCGTAGTAATCACGATACTCCACATTCTTCACTCCCGACAGCACGCGCCCGTTCACCGACACGTTCAGCGCATAGACCTTGCTGAACTCCTTGCCCCAGTCCAGACGGTATGTCAGCGAGTGCTTGCGCGCCGGGATATATTGGTTCGCCACATTATTGCCGCTCCTGTCCCTGGCCTGATGCTCGTCGGTGTAGGCATAGCTGACGCGGGCGCCGAAGCCATTGCTCCACTTGCCCTGAAGCGTCACCTCTCCTCCCCACACCGTGAACCGGTTCAGGTTCACATAGTCTAAGTACAGTTCCGTCGGATCGTCGGGCCTGTAATAAGGCACTCCTGTGGTTATCTTGTTGCGGATGTTGTTATAATAACCGGACACCGTCACATTGTAGTTGCCGTGAGTGTAATCTGCCGACAATGTCACGTTATGGCCGGTCTCTGACTTCAGGTTGGGATTGCCGCTCACTATCCAGATGCCGGCCATGTCGAAGCTGTAATATTTCTCCTTCAGAGTGGGGGCGCGGAATCCCATACCGTATCCCAGACGGATGTTTATATCGTTATGCGGACGGTAACGCGCCGATACTTTAGGAGTGACGCGCGACATGGCGCCGTCGGACACATAATCGTAGCGGACGGCTCCCACCACTTCCCAGCGCGGGTCGATGATCCAGTCATACTGCAGGAAGGCGTCGGCCCATGTCTCGTGTCTCCGGCGGTCGTCCAGCTTCGTGTTGAACTTGAAGTTGTACAGAACATCGGCGCCTGCCGTGAATATGTCCTCATTGCCGAAGGTATGGTTATACAGAGCGCGCACCGTGTTCTGCACGTTGCTGTAGCTGCGCACGTCGCGATTGCTGCGGCGGTAATAATCCGACTTGTCGTACTGGTCGAACGAGTATGCCACCTCCAGTCGGTCGTTTTCCGTTATGCCCCACTCGCCGCGCAGTCCGGCGGTGAAGTCGCGGTAACGCTCCGGAGCGTCGGCCTCGCGCGTAAGCTGGCGGAAATAATATCCGGCACGGCCTGACAGTTTAATATTGTCGATGGGCTGGTACGTGATGCGCTCCTGCACGTTCCAGACGCGACTGCCGTAGACGGTGCCTATGACACGCGTCACAGGGTCCGGAGCGCTCTTTACATTATAATTGTCTATGTCATAGAAACTTCCGGTCAGCACGTTGCTGACCTTGCTGCCCCGGGCCGTGACCGACAGATTGTAGCGTTGCTCGTTATGCTTCGACCATCGGGCGTCGCCGTTGACGCGCCAGGGCTTCGCGGCCTTGCGGGTGATGATGTTGATGACGCCTCCTCCGGCATTGCTGCCGTACAGGGCCGACGAGGCTCCCTTCACAATCTCGATGTGGTCCACGTTGGCCATGTCCAGACGCGAGAAGTCCACGTCGTCCATGGTCTCGCCGGCAAGCCGCTCGCCGTCCACCAGAAAGAGGACGCTCTGTCCTCCCTGGCCGTTGAAGTTGAGGTGCGTCTGCTGGTTCATGGCGTAGCTGAACTCCACGCCGGGCATCTCGGCCTGGAGCAGGTCGCGTATGTCGGTGGCGTCGGAGCGCTCGATGTCGCGGCGAGTTATCAGGCGAGTCTGCACCGGAGTGTCTTTCAGCAGCTTGGGCACGCGGACGCCGGTCACCACGATCTCGTCGAGGTCGAAATTGCGGACACCGGCGGTATCGGCAGTCTCCGACGCCCGAGCCGCGGGCTCGAGCCACAGTCCGGCCAAGCACAACAACACGGGCGCAAGCCGGCGCGCAAAGGCGGAATGGCGCGGTGTCATAGCGGGTAACGGTATTTGATGGTCAGACAGCATTTCACGCCTTCGGAGCTGACATAGTCCTGGAGCTGTATGGCTGCATACGTGCCGTCGGGCAGACGCAACACGAACACTTCGGGATTCATGGTGAAGGCAGGCGGCATCGGTGGGATGTCCACACGCAGCCATGACGACAGCACGGGATTCACCTCCATGCTCTGATTGCCTATCAGGCCGGACAGCATCCGGTCGCGTATCACCCACACGTCGCGCTCGTTCCATTCGTCGGCACGATACGTCAGACCGTCAAGGTATTCCGGATTGTCCGGAATCTCGTCGATATCGGTTAGTCCTGTGGCAGCGGCTTCACATCCGTTGGTCCTCACGTTGTTGCGGTGCACGGCTATGGTCCAGGAATCCGGTTCGGGCTGGAGCGCAGTGGGGTAGAAATCGCGGAACTCGTTTACCGATATTCCTGCGCCGAACACATCATACCAGTATGTATATATACCGTTGCGGTCACCGGGATCGGGGTCTATCAGCGGCTCGGTCGGTATGTCGAAGATGCGCCAGGCCAGGGATGTGTTGTAGGTAGAGTCAGCGGCCACGGAATCGGCCAATTGATGCAGATCCAGATAGTGCCACTGCGTCCAGTCGGAGGCGTCCACATACAGGGTGCCGTTCACCGTCACCTCTCCGCGGTTGTCCGGCTCGTCGTATATGCCGCCGAACACACCCTCGCATCCGGTCAGCACCGCAGCCATCGCCAAGCCTGTCAATATCCCGTTGACCTTCAACATACCTCGTCACTTATCACTTCTTACCCGTAAAGGTCTGCGTGAGCGGGAAAGGCATACGGCCGAGTTTGAAGGGGTTGGTCACCTTGATGCCGTCGGCGGTCTTCTCGATGGTGATCTCGCTGGTCTCGCCCAACACATAGTCCTGGTTCATCGAGGTTCCGTTGCTGCAGAACTGAGTCAGTCCCAGACTGCTGTAATCCAGATAGTAGGCATTCTTCTCGGCCACGTAGGGTATGTTGGGTATCGTGAGTGTTCCGAGAGTCAGGTCGCCCATTAAGGTGCCTGTAAGCTGATACTGCGGCCATGTGAAGTTGATGGTGCCGTCGGCGTTCTCCGCGATGGTGCAGGTGATGCTTTCGGCAGTATAGGGATCGAAACTTCCTACCTGCACTACATTGTTACCGGTATATTCGCCGGTCATGGATGTAGGTTCTTCGGTGCCGAAGCTGAGCTGCTTGATGTCGTCCACTGGGATAGTCTTTGTGGTGCCGTCGTTCATGTCTATTATCAGCAGCTCGGGATTCTGGGCTGTGGCAGTGATGGTTGCTATCGCGAAGGCCGCGAGGGCCATGATATTCCTTTTCATTTGATTATCTTGATTGTTGTGTTGTTTGCCTTGATTATATATATTCCATTGGAGAGAGAGAGAGTCGACACCCGGTCGCGCCCGGTCAGCACGAGGCGTCCGTTCATGTCGTAGACTGCGATGTCGCTGCCGTCGCAACGGAATTCGGTGCCGTCGTAATAATAATTCTCGGCAAATCTGCCGGCTACCGAGAGGCTGCCGTTATCGACGAACGTTATGTTGCGCACATCGGCTCGGGGATATGTCACTTCCGCGCCCGGAGCGGTTATCTTCATGTCGGTGGCGCCGAAAGTCACCACCGGCTTCTCAGTCAGAGTGAACGTCCGGATATTGCCGTCGTTGAGAGTCACTTTCAGCGACAGCTCCTCGGCCATTGCCGTCGAGGCTCCGGCCATCAACGCCGACATCAACAATAGGGTTAATTTTTTCATTATCATGTTTTATTCTGATTTCGACTGCAAAATTACTATATAATCCGGACGTCTGCAATACTCAAAAAGTGTTAATTATAGGTCGTCGGGATCAAATGGGGTCGTGTCGTCGTAGACAGCTTCAATCACCGAATCCTGATTAGTAATGTACACGCGCGGTATCGACACTGTGGCGAACAGATTGTAGACCGCGCGGTCGGACTGCGGCGAGTATGGCAGAGTCAGACCGTTTTCGCTCCAATATGCCGCGATTTCCTCCTTTTCTTCCTCGCGCGCGATACATACCACCTTATATCCGGGGTCATCCTTGACACGGTCGTATGCCTGCTGTATCAAGGGGAGCTCGCGGCGGCAATCAGGGCACTCGGTGTTGAAGAACACTATCATGCCACGTTTGCCCTGCAGTTCGCTGCTGCGAAACGTGCTGTCGTCGCTCATTGTCACGCTGAACACCGGCACCGGGTCGCCTACGGCAAGGCCCCGCTCTTCGGGCATATCCTCCTTGATGCAGGCTGACAGAAACGCCCACATCACGGCCGCGACGGTCATTATGATCAATCCTCTTGATTTCACCGCCACAAAGTTAACGATTCTTCCCGACATAATAAAATTCATTGAGTGACACCACCCTCTAAAGCGTATATTGACAGGTATATGGTATGGTCGGGGTTCGTTTTAAACGATTATTGCACGATTTTGAATGATTATTGCACAGGTTTGAAAGATCAATACTTAAGGGCACCACTTAAGGAAACCACTGACACACAAAATACACCTCAGGCTGCATCAACCTGAGATAACACACAAAACACACCCCCGGAATACATTAACCCGGAGAAAGAACACACTCGATCACTTTAAGATTATGATCACCTATACATTACGAAACGCCTTGCGTAAGGGGCGGTTCGCCCTTAACCTTAAAAAGAGGCTTCTGGCTGCCGGCGTCGTCCACACCGCCTCGCATCAGGCCGACGCCCCGCAGGTATCCTTCACACTTCCCGCCGGCGTCTATGTCCTGAAGGCCGATGACGGCACCGAGCGCAAAACCGCCAAACTGATCATCCGCTGATAGGTTCAGACATGAGACCACAAATAGGTCAGACAGTATAAAATTTTAGACAGGAGAACAGGAGAAACCGGAGTGTCAACACAATAAACCTCCTGTTTCTCCTGTTCTCCTGTCAAAAAACCAAATATCCATCCGTAAACCTCCTGTTTCTCCTGTTCTCCTGTCAAAAAAACAAAATATGAAACGCGCAGTGAAAATATTTATGTCCGTGGTGTCGATACTGCTCCTGTGCGGGGCGACAAAGCCGGAATCGGGCATACTGCACTTGGTGAACGACACCATCGACCTCGGCGACGTGCCGCAGAACAGCGTCGTATCGGCTCCGTTGCAGGTGACCAACACCGGCTCCGCCCCGTTCGTCATCACGTCAGTGCGCACCAACTGCAGCTGCAGCGTGGGAAGCTATCCGCATGAGGAGATAGCCCCCGGCGACACAGCCGAGATAATAATAAAATTCTCGGCCCGGGACAGACGCCCGGGCCGAGTTCACAAGTATATATATATCAGATCCACATCTTCGGTGCCCCGAAGCGTGGCTTTCCTGAAAGCCAACGTAAAGTAAGTATAAGGTCAGAGTAATGAGTGATGAAGTAAACTTGTCACTTGTCACTATAACTTCTTACTTATCCCAGGAAGTGGGCGTAGCAGAACTGCGTGCACCAGATCCAGAAGGGACAGAAACCGATGAAGGTAATGATGGACAATGCCAGCGACGACGTGGAGGTAGCCACGTATGTGTCGTACTCGTCGGCGATTATGATTCCGGAGAATGCCGGAGGCAGTGCGCCGGCTATCACCATCATGGCGAGGTTGGTCTCGGTCATCTTGAACAGCAGACCCACTATCAGCAGCAGCGCCGGCATCACGATCATCTTGAGGACACAACCTAAGATACCCTGCCAGTTGATGGTAATCTTGAATGCCGAAAGCGTAATACCTGCGGCGAACACGGCCATCGAGGCGTTGGCCCCGTTGATCAGGTCGAACGAAGGGCTGAGCCACTCGGGCCATGGAATTCCGACTACAACCCAAATCACGGCTAAGATAGGAGCCCATGCCACAGGCTGTTCCAGAGCGTTGATCACGGCCTTCCAGCCGGCATTACGGCGGGGCTTGCCTGTAGCGGCACCACCGGCTGCGCCGGCCGTCGCTGCCACGGTGCCGCCGTTGGCCACGGTCTTCTGCGCGGCTTCCTTGTCAAGCGCGTTGTTAAGCAGCGACAGTCCGACAGGAATACCCACGGCGTTGACCACGATACCCACGATGGCCACTACCAGTGCCACACCCACGGTGTGTCCGAAGATCGGCTCCAGGACGGCGAATCCCAGGAAGCCGATTGTCGGCGAACCGTTCACCAGCGCCATAATGGCGCCGTCGGCGGCGGTGGTGTTCTTGAAGCATTTGGCATAGATGAAGTACACGGCCATGAAGCACGCCATAATCACCACAAGCGATATGACGGTAAGCTTCAGGTCCTCCACCAGCATGTGCCGGTTGGCCTGAACTATCGATACGAACAGAGCGGCCGGCAATGCGTAGTCAAGCACTACCTTGTTGAAGGCCTTCCCGTTGTCGGCGGTAAAGATTCCCTTCTTGCCCGATATGTATCCTGCAAGCATCACCACGATAATCGGGACGATGGCATACAGGATGATATGCATCATGTTACTCATAACCTTTTGTTTTAATAATTAAACGGCATAGTCGATCAGCGGAGCCGGGTTGAGGTATCCGATGTGGCCGGATTCCTTGCCGGAGTCGGCGGCAAGCTGCACGTCGATCAGGGCCGGTTTCTTGGAGGCGATGGCCTCGGTTAGAGCTTTCTTCAGGTCGGCCACGTTATCGACACGGTAACCGACCGCTCCGAAGCACTCCCCTATCAGGTTGTACTGCGCGTTGATGTCGAGCGTTGTGGGCGCGGGCGCGTCGCCTCCGCCCGGATTGACTCCGACACCGTTGTAGATGCCGCCGTTGTTGAACACCACGACGGTGACGGGCAGATTGAAACGGCAGATTGTAGCGAAATCCATGCCCGAGAAACCGAACGCGGAGTCACCCTCGATGGCCACGACGCTCTTGCCCGTGGCCACGGCGGCACCGACACACGAACCCATACCCATGCCCATGATGGCCCATGTGGCGCAGTCCACGCGATGGCGCGGCAGCGACATGTCGATGGAATCGCGCGTGTCGTCAAGCGTATTGGCACCTTCGTTTATAAGCACGATGTCGGGATTGGCCTCTAGTATCGGCTTGATCACGCTGAGAGCCGTCCAATGGTTCATGGGCATTGCCGAGGAGGCGTCCTCGAGGCGTTTGGCGAACTTGGCATTCTTCGCGGCGGTCTCGGCCTGCAGGCCGCTTACCCATGTCGGGTCGGCGGCGATGGTCTTGCCCTTAAGTCCGTCGAGAATCATCTGTAGCGACGTGCGCATGTCGCCCACCACCGGCGCGGCGATAGGCACGTTGCGGTCTATCTCCTCGGCGCAGGCGTCAAGCTGAATAAACTTGCCGGCGGGGTTCCACTTGCCGCGGCCGAAAGATAGCATCCAGTTCAGGCGCGCGCCGATCACTACGACCACATCCGCCTCCACCATGATGGTTGAGCGGCAGCTGATGGCGCTGAGCGGGCCGTTGTCGGGCAGCAGTCCCTTGGCCATCGACATGGGGTAATAAGGTATCTTGTACGTTTCTACCAGTTCCTTCACCAGATCCTCAAGGCCGGCGTAAGCGGCTCCCTTGCCCAGAAGGATGGCGGGCTTTTTGGCCGAGGTCAGCAGCTCGACGGCGCGTTTCACCGCGTCGGCGTTGGGTGCGACAGTGGAATAGATGTCAACCGGGGTGTAGAACAGTTTCTCGGCGTCGGCGGCATCCATAATCTCGGCCAGAGCCGGAGTGGTCATGTCGATGTACACGCCGCCGGGACGGCCTGAGACGGCTGCGCGGTATGCGCGGGCCACTGCCGATGGAATATCCTTGGCATACGAACAGCGGAAGGCAGCCTTGACCAGAGGCCGCGCCGTGTTGAGCTGGTCCAATTCCTCGTATGTACCCATCTTCATGTCGACCATGGTCGGGTCGGTGGCGCCGGATATCTGAATCATCGGGTAGCAGTTCACGGTGGCGTTGGCCGTGGCCGTCAGACCGTTCATGAATCCGAGCGACGACACGGTGAGAAGCACACCGGGACGGCGTGTCAGATAGCCGTAGGTCGCGGCGGCCATACCGGCCTGCTGCTCGAAACGGAAGCCGTAGAAGTTCATGCCTACTTTCTGCATGGCGTAGGCGGCCTCGGTGACGGGGATGCCCACAAGTCCGAACACATCCATCAGACCCAGGCGGCGAAGACTCTCGGCAAGTATATACATACCCGTCACCTGCTCCGGAAACTTGGGAGTCGGCTTCGGATTGCAGTTACATGTTGTGTTTCCCATAATCTTGAATTGTGTTAAAGGTGGAATCTATGCATTGTAATCAGAAATTAGCAATCAGTAATTAGAAAATGCCAATTAAATGATTACTAATTACTAATTGCTAATTACTGTTTTTTTTAGCATTTACATCTTCCCGTCGGGCAGCGGAGCGGTGGTGCCGTTCTTGGCGAACTCGGCTATCTGGGCGTCGGTGTATCCGTATTCCTTCAGTACCTCGGCGGTGTTGCCGCCTAATGTCGGGCAGGGAGGATACGTAGGCTGGAAGTTGCTCATGGTGAAGGGCACTCCGACGGTGACGAACTCGCCTACCTTGCCGGGCTGGTCTATCTTGACCAGTGTATTGCCGTCGTACAGCGACTGGTCGTCCATGATCTCCTTGGTGTTGAGCACCGGAGCCACGGGCACGCCTGCGGGAGCCAGCTTCTCGGTGACCTGATATTTGTCGAGGTCATTATCGAGAACCCATTTCTGAACGCGGGCTATCAGGGCGTCCTTGTGGCGGTCGCGGGCGTCGGCGGTGTTGAAGTCGGGATTGGTCAGCCAGTCCTGGAAACCGAATACCTCCACGGCCTTCTCGAAGTCCTTCTTACCGCGCTGGAAGATGATGTAAGCGTATGCGTTGGGGTCGGTCTCCCAGCCCTTGCACTTGTATGTCCAACCGAGCACGCCGCTACCCTCGGTATTACCGGAACGAGGCACGTAGTCGGGGAACTTCTCGTTAGGATACTGCATGAACTGGGTCAGGTATCCTATCTTGTCGAGCGTGAGCTGGTCGCGCGTCTTGATACGGCACAGGTTCAGACATGCGTTGTGCATGGACTGATATACGTACGTTCCCTCGCCGGTGTGTGTGCGCTGTATCAGGGCCGCAAGCAGACCGATGGCGAGGTGCATACCGGTATTGGAGTCGCCCAGGGCGGCGCCGGACTGTGTCGGGATGTTGTCGGGACCGCTGTACCAGCCGGTGGTGGAAGCGGCGGCTGCCGTAACCTGGGCCACAGGCTCGTAAGCCTTCAGGTTGGCGTAACGCGAGCTTACCGGGAAGCCCTTGATGGTGCCGTAGATGCAGCGGGGGTTCAGCTTGTGCACTTCCTCCCAGCTGAAGCCCAGTTTGTCCATGGCTCCCGGATGAAGGTTCTCGACGAATATGTCGGCGGTCTCGATCAGTTTGGTCAGTATGGCCTTGCCGTCGGGAGTGGCGGCGTCAAGAGTCAGCGACTTCTTGCCGCTGTTCAGCTGCAGGAAGTAATAGCTGGGGCAATCGGGGTCGAACTGGAGCTCGTTACGGGTGGCGTCACCCGAGCCCGGACGCTCGATTTTGATGACTTCGGCTCCAAGCCATCCCAACAACTGTGTACATGACGGACCGGACTGTACGCTGGTGAAGTCTATCACCTTGATTCCTTGCAATGGTGCTGTGTTCATAGTATTCTAATTTTATTAAATTCGTGATGTATAACAGCTTATGTGTAATCGTGATGCGAATCGCGCAATGCGCATCGCATAATCCGCTATTCTTGAAATTTTTAAATTAGAACACCTATGAGTTAAAATAAGTTTGGACCCTCGGAAAAATAAGTTGTATGGAACAAAAAGGCGCCCCGAGGCGCCACACATTACGCATTATCACTTTTAGACAGGAGAACAGGAGAAGCAGGAGATCCTGTTGTAATAATACTCTGAAAATTTCTTCTGGCTAGAGAACAGGAGTCTAACCTGTGTTGTCTCTCCTGTTTCTCCTGTTCTCCTGTCTACATTCTCGTGACACGGTCCAGGCGCGCAATGAGGCCCGGCTCGCCTGTCTCAAGGTTGTTGATGGAGAAATAGGAGGTGAGGTCGTGGTCGGCGCGCCACACCAAGGCATGCTGATCATAGCGCGACTCGTGCATGAAGGCCAGTTCCATGCGCTTGACACGCGTACGGTCGAAATCCTCCAGCGTGAGGCGGTTCAGCAGCAGCTCGATATACTTCACAGTATTTACATGCCGGTAAAAGTCGAGGTCGCAGTATTTGAACCTGTATTCGTATGCCGGCGCAGTTGCCACCACGGCGCCCTTCGGCGGCTCGCCGTCATGGTCAATGGGGAGCACCGGCACATGCTTGCCCTGGCGCGCTATGGGACAGCGGCCCGGCATGGGAAGATCCTCAGGTATCACTAAGTGGGACAGCCCGACTGACTGGCGCGTATTGTAGTCCAGCACCATCCACACAGCGCGCGAATAGCCCAACGGATTGCCATCCGAGTCCGACACCTGCACTATGCGCTCGGAGAAGTGGCGGTTGTAGCTTTCTATCCATGTGGTGAGGCTATATTCCTCGTTGACTTTGGGATAGCGTTCCATTTCGAGTGCCAGACGCGACAGCACCCAGCCGCAGCCACGGTCGGCCATGTCGGGATTGCCGATATGCAGCGCGTTGGCGTGCGCCGTGGATATGTCTATGATTCTGGACGTGAGCAGGGGCAGCGACAGCTCGGCCTCGGCATTGGTCTCGCCGGCCGACAGAAAGTATCTTTGAGTCAATTGTGGTGTCATGGTGCAAAGTTACAAATTTTTGAGTAACTTTGCACCATGAGTACAGAAAAAGCGCCGATGCGCTGGGACCGGCTGATAAGCGACCGGCGGCTGGGCATGGAGGAATACCACGACGAGCGGGTGCATACCCGTTCGGACTTTCAGCGTGACTACGACCGACTGATCTTCTCGTCGCCGTTCCGGCGGCTGCAGAACAAGACGCAGGTGTTCCCCCTGCCGGGCAGCATCTTTGTCCATAACCGTCTGACCCATTCGCTGGAGGTCAGCTCCGTGGGCCGCTCCCTGGGCCACGAGATAGCACTTGGCCTGCGCGAACGGCACGGCGACTGCTACGGCATATTCGACAACATACGCGACATCGTGGCCGCGGCGTGTCTGTGCCACGACCTGGGCAATCCCCCGTTCGGTCATTCGGGCGAAAAGACTATCTCCACCTTCTTCAGCGAGGGACCGGGGCTGGAGTTCCGCCCTCTCCTCTCCGACCGCGAATGGGCCGACCTGATTCATTTCGAGGGGAACGCCAATTCGTTTCGGCTGCTGACCCATCAGTTCGTGGGACGGCGCAACGGCGGCATGACCATGACATACAGCACATTGGCGTCGGTGGTGAAGTATCCCTACACCTCGCTTCATGCGGGTGCGAAGGGTAAGTTCGGTTTCTTCGAAAGCGAGGATGAGATATATCGCCGCGTGGCCGACTGGCTCGGCATCCCGGAGAAGGAGCCGGGGCTGTTCGCGCGCCATCCGTTGGTGTACATGATGGAGGCGGCCGACGACATATGCTATCAGATAATGGATATAGAGGACGCGCACAAGCTGCGAATACTCTCCACGCCCGAGGTGACCGACCTGCTGTTGGGATTCTTCGGCGACACGCAGCGCGCACGCCTGGAAAACGGCATGAAGCGTCTGGACGATCCGAACGAGAAGATAGCCTATCTGCGTTCGGTTGTGATTGGCGCACTGGTCAGCGACTCGGCCCGCGTGTTCCTGCAGAACGAGGGCACTATACTGCAAGGCGAGTTCCTGGGACAGTTGCTGAACCACATCACGCCTGAGCTTCAGGCAGCTTACGCCCGTTGTTCGGACACGGCATGGAAGCGAATATACTGTGCCCGCGAGGTTGTTGACATCGAGATAGCCGGCAACCGCATCATAACCTACCTGATGAACGCATTAGTGGAGGCCGTGATGCACCCGGAGCGCAACGCCTCGCGCCTGTTGCTGAACATCATACCGGGTCAGTACGACACGCGCAACGAGTCGCCCTACACGCGCCTGCAGTCTGTATTGGATCACGTCAGCGGCATGACCGACGTCTACGCCCTCGACCTCTACCGCAAACTGAACGGACATTCCCTGCCCGCTGTTTAATCAATAGCTAAAATAGTTACAATAGCTACAATAGCTAAAATAGCTACAAAAAAGACCCTACAAAATCATGCTGATTATGAAAAGGCTGTCAATATTATTTTTACTGATATATTATCTTGTTCCCATGGAGGCCCGGGTGTACGAGCCGGATCAGATGGTGAACCCTAATGTGGCCGACCGCTACAAGTTCGTATGCGACCCGGCACATCTGCTGGACGCCACCACGACCGACAGCGTGAACCGCCGCCTGTACGACCTGCGCCGGACCACCACCTGCGAAGTGGCCGTGATAGTGGTGCCGAGCATAGGCGACACTCCCATAGAGGACTGGTGCGAGCAGGTGTTCACACGCTGGGGCATAGGCAAGGGCGACAAGGACAACGGCGCGCTGCTGCTCATAGCCGTGGACGACCACAAGACACGCATACAGACCGGCTACGGCGTGGAGGGCGTGCTGACCGACATAGCCTGCAACAACATCATAGGCGAAACCATTGTCCCCAATATGCGCGAAAACCGTCTCGATGCTGCCGTCGACCAGTCGACGCAGCTGATCAGCGACGCGCTGACCGACCCGGCCGTGGCCGAGGAACTGCGCTCGTCGCAGGCCGACAACTACAGTGGCAGCGTCTCCACGCTGGACAAGGAGGTGATTTGGGAGTTCGTCCGGATTGTGGCCGGATTCGTATTTCTGCTTGCGTTGGCGCTGTTTGCCTACGACCTGTGGAGCCTGCGCCGCAAAAACGGTTATGACAAGGCCCGCACATGGCGTGGCCATCTCATGACTTTCGCCATCTGCGGCATCCTGTCGTTGGGCACCGGCATAATATTCTGGCTGCTGGCGCTGTGGCTGTACCGTTCCAACCGCAACAGGCGCCTGAAGTGTCCTACATGCGGCTCGAAGATGAATCGCCTGAACGAGGAGGAGGACAACAACTATCTGAGCGACTCGCAGGACTTCGAGGAACAGCTCAAGACCGTAGACTACGACGTATGGGTATGCCCCACATGCGGCACCATCGAACGATTCCCATACGCCGAGAAGCAGACCAAATACAGCAAGTGTCCGGCATGCGGCACAGTGGCTATGCGTCTGGTGAAGGATATCATAACCCGTCCGGCCACGACGCGCCATGACGGCGAGGGCGTGAAGATATACGAATGCGAGTTCTGTCACCATCAGGAGCATAGGAAATACCGCATACCTAAGAAGGATGATAGCGGACTCGCTGCGGCGGCCATCCTTGGCGCAGCAGCCGGTAGAGGAGGCGGTGGCGGATTCGGCGGTGGCTTCGGAGGCGGTTCCACAGGCGGTGGCGGAGCCTCCGGAAGCTGGTAAAGGGAAGTTAAAGGTGTTAAAGTATCTCAATTGGGATAAGGTCTGAATGATTTTGGCGTTTGGTTTGTGATGAATGCAACAAAATACTAATTGCAACAAATAACCCGACACAAACCGAAACAATGAAGAAACTGATCACACTGCTGACCCTGATGATGATAAGCATCAGCGCATGGGCATTCCCCTTCGACAAGTACACCATCGACCGCAAGGAACTGCCCGAGGAGGCCCAGACATTCCTGAACACCCACTTCGGAAAAGCGAAAGTGAGCATGATCAAGGTCGACAAGAAACTGCTGCGCAAGCCCGACTACGAGGTGAAACTGACGAACGGTACCGAGATAGAGTTCAACAGCCGTGGCAAATGGACCGAAGTAGACTGCAAGAAGAAAGAGGTTCCCTCGGCCATCCTTCCCTCGGCAATACGTCGCCACGTGACAAAGAAATATCCCGGTCTGGCGGTAGTCAAGATCGAAAAGACCACCAAGGGCTACGAAGTAGACCTGTCGGACAACACCGGTCTGCGCTACGACCTGCTCGGCAGCTTCAAGGGCGTGATGGACTAAGAGCTTGTTTAATAAAAAATGTTGCCGATAGGGTCGCATATCCCGAGACGTTTTTCGTTCTGTCCCGAAGGAGTGTACCGGGGTAC
>CADBNR010000036.1 GCA_902796035.1 uncultured Bacteroidales bacterium
CGCGAGGCTGCTCCCTCTGAGACCAAATAAATTACCTCGAAAATCCACCGCCCTGACGTTAACAAATTTTGTGGGATGGGGTCTTAGTGAGATATTGATAAAGTTTTACAATACGTATTGCAAAACTCTTACTTTTTATCAGCGTAACACTCTCACGCGCCATTTTACTCCCTCCTCACTCTTCCCTACTCTCTATTCCCTAATCGCTATTCCCTATTCACTATTCCCTATTCACTATTCCCTACTCTCTATTCCCTGTCTCTGGCGGATTGCTTCGTACATGAGGATGCCGGCGGCGACGGAGACGTTGAGGCTGCCGATCTGGCCGAGGATGGGGATGGCGGCGAGCTCGTCGCAGGCGCACAGCACCTCGTCGCTGATGCCGTGTTCCTCGTTGCCCATCACAATGGCTACGGGCACAGTGTAGTCTATCTTAGTGTAATTGACGGATGCCTTCTCGGTGGCGCCCACTATCTTGACGCCGCTCTCCTTAAGCATACGGACGGCCGTGAGCATGTCGCGCTCGCGACATACCGGCACATACAGCAGTCCTCCGGCCGAAGTCTTCATGGCGTCGGGCGTAACAGAAGCGGAGTTGCGCTCCGGAATCACGATGCCGTCAAAGGCGGCGCAGTTAGCCGTGCGCCCTATGGCGCCGAAGTTGCGTATGTCGGTCACGCCGTCCAGACACATCAGCAACGGCGTCTTTCCCTCCTCGTACAGCGCGGGGAGCAGGTTCTCAAGCTTATGATAACGCACCGCCGCCATAATCGCTATGACGCCCTGATGATTCTTCATCGTGATACGGTTCAGCTTCTCCATGGGCACCCTCTGCACGGGGATACCGTACAGTCTGGCTTTCTCCATTATCTCGCGGGCTATATCGCCCCCCATTTCCTTACGCAACAATATCTTGTCGATGCTCTTGCCACTCTCCACAGCCTCCAGCACCGCACGCGTTCCAAATATATAATCGCCTTTTTCCATAATTACATAGATGCTTTCAATAATGCGCGGGCATTCTCCCGGGCAGCCTCGGTCACTTCGCTGCCCGATATCATGCCTGCTATCTCGCTGACACGGGCTTCGTGATCCAGTTTCTCCACATGCGTCACGGTGCGGTCGCTCTCGTCGCGCTTGTAGACCTTGAAATGCTCCACGCCCTGCGCGGCCACCTGAGGCAGATGAGTGATGGCCATCACCTGTATGTCGTCGCCCATGCGGCGCATCATCAGGCCCATCTGCTCGGCTATCTCGCCCGACACGCCGGTGTCCACCTCGTCGAACACGATGGTGGGCATGTTCATCCTCCGCGCCACCACGGCCTTCAGCGACAGCATAAGTCGCGACATCTCGCCGCCAGAAGCGGTGTCGCCCACCGGCTGCAACGCGGCGTTGCGGTTGAACGCGCACAGGAATTCCACCCTGTCGCCTCCGGTAGAGGTCAGCTTGGCCGGCGATACGCGCACCTCGAACTTCAGGTTGGGCAGTCCCAACGTCCGCGCCGCCGCTAATATCTCGTCGCCCAACAACCGGGCTCCCTCCTGACGCATACGTGTCAGCACCGCCGCCTTCTCCTTCAGCACGCGGGCCATCTCTCGGGCCTGTCGCTCCAGTTCCGGCAGTTCGCCGCCATCGCCTGTGAGCTCGCCCAGCTCCTGCTTCAGTTTTATGTGTAAGTCTGCCAGTTCGTCGGCATCCTTCACCTTGAAATGCTTGACGGCGGCATAATATGCCTGCATACGCGACGACAGGCGCTCAAGCGCCGCCGGATTCGTGTCGAGTCCTGAATACATATCGTCGATGGCATCGGCTATGTCGCGTATTTCGGTTTCCATCACCTCCATGCGCGCCGGTATGTCCTGGTCCTCCACATCGCGTCCGAACAGCGAGAAATCAATCTTGTCCACTATTCCCCGTGCCTCGGCCACATCGCCGAGCATACCACGGTCGCCGCTGCCGAACAGTGCCGCCAGCGACGCCAGACGCTGCTTTATCTCGTCGGCGTCCGACAGCACCTCGTATCTCTTTTCTATCTCGGTCAGTTCACCCTTCTTAGGCTTCAACGCATCGAGCTGACCGCACTGGAACCGCAGGAATTCCTCGTTTTCGCGATTCCTGGCGTTACGTTCCTTCACGCGGTCTATGTCGCGGCGCAATGCGGCGAAGCGGCGGAAATCACGCCGGTAATCTTCCAACTGCGCGAGCGTACCGGAAAACACATCGACCACATGCAACTGCTCGGCCTCGTCGCTCAGTCCGGCGTTGGCATGCTGCGAATGGATGTAAACCAATTTCGGCCCTATGGCGGCAAGGGTGGCAAGTGTCACCGGAGTGTCGTTGATGTATATCTTGCTGCGCCCCTCGGCGGCTATCTCGCGACGTATGGTCACTTCATTGCTTGGGCCGTTGCCGGGAGCGTCGTCATATTCCACCCACTCTATACCACGCTCCTCGAACAGGCGCCGCATCTCGGGGTCCACATCCTCGAACGTGGCCTCGATGCGGCTTTTACCACCGGCCACCACACGCGAGTCGGCGCGACCGCCGGTCAACAGCGACAGTGCGCCGAGCATGATGCTTTTGCCCGAACCCGTCTCGCCCGTTATCACGGTCATGCCGGGGCCGAACTCAACGTCCACGCCCTCTATCAATGCGTAATTCCTTATTCCAAGCCTCCTGAGCATCGTTCGTTTATTTTATCGCTGTTCCTCGGGATTCTTTATCTTGTTCAGCCGTTCCGATTCCGTGGGATAGATGGGCTGAAGCATGTCGTAAACCTTCTGCCGCTCCGTCTCGGGCGCTTTGCTGTACACGTTCACCAGCTCGTCCAGTTTCGAGTCGCGGAATATGCTGAGCGCCACCGACATCGGAGCGACATCATACACTTTCTTGATTTCATCCAGCGATTCGGTAATGGCTGCGCGTCCCTTGTCCGGGCTGGTCACCATCTCGTCAAGTCCCTTGCGGTGATACTGATACAACAGATTGCGTATGCCGGTGGTATTGGTATCGGTGTACGAGTTGAGCACGGCGGCACGGTTGCGCGTATCGTCGAAGGTGCGCCATCCCACCTCGCCGCTCGACTGCTGGTATTGAACTATCTGCTGCGCGCGGTCGTAGAACCGCTGGCCGCCGTTGGGCGAAAACGAGTCGAAATCCAGCGCCAGCAGCAGATAGGCGTAATAGTCCAGAATGGCCGTCAGGTTGTTTTCCGGCTGCTGCGTGTTGTAGGTCAACGGGTCGCCCTCGCGGTAGTTGAACTCAATCTTATTGTCCTTGAAATTAAAGAGTGTGGTGGTATACGTGGCGTTATACACAGGACGGATAAGCTGCACCTGCAGGTCGCCCTTCATGCGGTCGCCGTCATATTCGGAGATGGTGAAGAACAGGTGGCACTCCAGTTTCTCGGTCGGCGAGAAAGTTGCGTCGCTGAACTTCGTCTCGTTCATGTAGGAATTTAGCGTCTCCTTCAGATTGTCGAACACCGACTTGTTGGTGCCCTCTATCTTCTGGGTATTCACCTCCACCGTGGCGCGAAATTCCTGAGCATCAGCGCCTGACACAGTCGCCAACGCCGCCAAGACCATGAATATGTATCGTATACCGTTTCTTATCATTTCATTGCTTTCTCTATGGCGTCGACTATGTCGGCCGCTACCTCGCGCTTGCTTTTCAGAGGAAAAGCCTGCTCCCCGTTCTCGCTCACAATGGTGACACGGTTGGTGTCGGTGCGGAAGCCGGCGCCCTTGTCCTTCAGAGAATTCAAAACGACAAAATCCAGGTTCTTATTGTGGAGCTTAGTGTGCGCGGCGTCGTGACCGTCGTCAGTCTCAAGCGCGAAGCCAACGGAGATCTGTCCCTGACGCTTCATGTCGCCGCATTTGGCGGCTATGTCGGGATTGCGCACCAGTTCTATAGTCTGCGTCTCCACACCCTCGCGCTTAATCTTCTGATCCCTGCGCTCGGCCGGGCGATAATCGGCCACGGCGGCCGAGAACACGGCTATGTCGCTGTCTGCGAATGCCCGAGTCGTGGCTTCGCACATCTCCTCTGCACTCTCCACGTCCACACGACGGATTCGGGGATGGTCCACGGTCAGCGACACGGGACCGGCAACCAATGTCACCTCGACGCCTCGGTCAGCTAACTCCCCGGCGATGGCGAAGCCCATCTTGCCGCTGGAGAAATTGCCGATGAAACGCACCGGGTCCAGTTTCTCGTAAGTCGGTCCGGCGGTCACCACCGCTTTCTTCCCTGCGAGCGACTCGTGCCTTGCGAAGTAACGCTCTATGCTCGCGAATATCTCCTCCGGCTCGGCCATACGGCCTTTGCCCTGCAGTCCGCTGGCCAAGGCTCCCGTTTCAGCCTCGATAATCATGACGCCGTCGGCGGCAAGCTGCCGCAGGTTGCGCTGCGTGGTGGGGTGACGGTACATGTCCAGGTCCATTGCCGGAGCTATCATCACCGGTTCGCGGGCGGACAGATAGGTGGTGACCAGCATATTGTCGGCCACTCCATGCGCCATCTTGGCCATGGTTGAGGCCGTGGCCGGAGCTATCACCATCAGGTCGGCCCACAGCCCGAGGTCCACGTGCGAATGCCATTCGCCCGTGTTGGCGGTGAAGAACTCGCTCACCACAGGCCGCTGGCTGAGCGACGACAGAGTGACCGGCGTGATGAATTCCTTGCCTGCGGGCGTCATCACTACCTGCACCTCGGCGCCGGCCTTGGTGAGCAGCCGCAGCAGCGTCACGCTCTTGTACGCAGCGATGCCGCCGCATATACCCAGCACTATGTGTTTTCCCTTCAGCATCTATATCCTATTTCTTGCGCTTGCGGCTTTCGGCATACAGGCGCGTAGCCACGTCCTTGGTATTCTTTGGGAAATCGCCCTGCACCATCCAGGCATAGAACGACGGCTCGCGACGGAACACGTCTATAACATTCGAGCCCTTGTGCTTGCCGAAGTTGAACACAGGCTCGTCGTTATCGTTCAGCACGATGCGGCCTGCCAGATCCAGGCTCCGGCCTCCGCGCGAGAACTCGGCCAGGGCCTTGACGTCGTTCTTCAGTTCCGGATAACGGTCCAGCTGGCTTTTCAGCACCTCGTACGTAGCCACGGTGTCGGCCTCGGCCGAATGGGCGCCCTCCAGTTCCTTGCCGCAATAGAAGCGGTAGGCGGCCACAAGCGTGCGCTGTTCCATCTTATGGAAGATGTTCTGCACGTCGATGAACTGGCGTCCCTCCAGGTCGAAGGAAAGTCCCACACGGTTGAATTCCTCTATCAACAGAGGCACGTCGAACTTGTTGCTGTTGTATCCGGCTATGTCGCTGTCGGCGAATATCTGGCTCAGCGCCTTGGCTACCTGACGGAACGTCGGGGCGTCCTTCACGTCCTCGTCGGTGATGTGGTGCACGGCGGTGCTGGCCGGCGGTATCGGCATCTCGGGATTGATGCGGCGCGATTTGGTCTCCTCGTGTCCGTCGGGATAAACCTTGACGTAGCTCAGCTCCACTATGCGGTCCTTGGTTATGTTCGTTCCGGTTGTCTCCAGGTCGAAGAATATCAGCGGCCTCTCAAGTTTCAGTTCCATTTCACAATGATTTTACTACAGTTCGGGTCGATTGCTTACAGCACCTGCATTGGCATCTGGATTATCACGAGACTCTCGCCATCTTCCTGCGGCAGCGGCTCGTATACGCCCGGACGCGCCGGGTCGGACAGCTTAAGCTGCACGGCATCGCTGCTGAGGTTGCTCAGTATCTGAATCATGAACACACCGTTGAAACCGATGGTCATGTTGTTGCCGTCGTAGTCGCAGTTCACGTGTTCCTCGGCGCTCTGGCCGTAATCCACGTCCTGGGCCTTGATCACCACCTGATTCTGCTCCAGCGACAGCACCACGAGGTTGGATGCCTTGGAGGCGAACAGCGTGACGCGGCGCAGCGACGAAAGGAGCGACGCACGGTCGAAGGTCAGCGCGAAGGGCTGGTCCTGCGGGATGACACGGGCATAGTTGGGATATGTGCCGTTGATGAACATCGACGTCAGCGTGTAGTCGCCGAACTCGATGACGCAACCCTTGGCGTCGAACGTGACACGCACCTCTGCTAAGTCTTTCGACACAAGGTTGTTCAGTATGTTCGCGGCCTTGGGGGCCATGACAAACGACGATTCGAGTCCGGGAGCCTTCTCGGTGTTGACATATTTCACCAGCTTGTGCGTGTCGGAGCTGACGAAGGTGATGTCGCCGGGATGGATGTCCCAGTAGATACCCATCATGACGGGACGCACGGTGTCGGTGCTGGCTGCGAACATGGTGTTGGCGATACCCTTCATCACCATCGAGGCGGGCAAAGACAGCGACATAGCGTTGCCGTCAAGGGCGCGCGGCGTGGGATAGTCCTCGCCCGGGACGCCCATGAATTCGAAGAAACCGTTCTGGAACTGCAGCTTCACCTGCATGTCGTCGCGCACGGAGATGGTCACAGGCTGGTTGTTCACCTCCTTTGTGACTTCCAGGAGCTTGCGTGCCGGTATGGCCACGATGCCGTCGCCGTCGCATTCCGTCACGGTCATGCGGGCCACCAGCGAGTTCTCCTGGTCCGAACCCATGATGCTCAGCACGTCGCCTTCTATCTGCAACAGAAAGTTATCGAGGATGTTCAATGAATTCTTGGCGTTCACCACCTTGCTCACTGCCTGCAGCTGCTGCTGGAACGCCTTGCCGTCTACTGTAAACTTCATATATCTTGTTGTTCTTATTTTTCGATAACAGATTATGCCATGTCTTATACCGAACGCCATACTCAACATAGTATGAGCATCCGGCATTCGCCGTGACAAACAAGCCTCCCTGTAGAGCAGGGTTGCTTCAACTTGCAAATATAATCATTTTTTCGCTTATTCGCAATTCCACATCCCATTTCAGCCTCTGAACAGAGTTTTTTATAGAAGTTGTTTAAACAACTTCATAGCTAATCCGGAAGCGGCATATCAGATAGTCTCCAAACTGCATAAAGCGGTAATATGCCAATTTTACGGCTGACCTGATGCCCGGTTTCAGCGATATCCGATACTTCCAGCAGTCCAAAATTTTCCAGCGAACAGCGTATTCCGGTCACAAGATTTTTCCTATTCATGAAATATCTTAAACTCTTCATCTTCCCAGATGTTCCGGCTTTAACCTCAATGGGAAGGCATCTTGCATTCTTAGCTATGACATACTCCACTTCTGAGGTAGCATTTCTCTCCAGATTCTCCCAGTAAAAGAGCTCATACCTACTTTGCGGATTAGAAGATTTCATAAGTTCAAGTCCTGCTGTAAGTTCTGCTACGATCCCTTTGTTCACAAGTTCAGGAGCTTCCCCAGCAAGTATAAGTCTGGTCAATTCCCTGTCATCATCATAGTTCATCGCCAACACCCGAAGCAGCAAACCCGTGTCAAGATAATCATATCTGGTGAACTTTGGATTCACCTGCGCCCCTAAGGGAAGTCCGTTTGCGGCGGACATCTGTACCGGGATGATTATACCGGCATCGCGGAGAAGTCTCAGACTTTCTTTGACTTCTTCAGACTTATAACCTCCATCGACTCTGCTATAGATAAACTTTTTGCCTGATTGACGCACCACGGCCGACAATGTGTTTCGGAGCAATTGCGGGTCAACTTTGCTCGCATATTTGGCAAAGTCATCATAATAACTCTGCTGGATGTCGTTCTGTTCGTCTTGACATGCAGCATAATCCTGAGTCTCTATCCAAGCGGAAACACTGGCTGGCATACCTCCGACCATCAAAAACGACCGGAACTCCGAAACAAGACGTGAATGAAGGCTTTCTTCTATAGGATGAGTCCAATCAGCGGCAGCAATCGCCTCTATCCAGAGTTTTTTGCCCCTTGCCAACAGGAACTCCTTGAATGACATCGGATACATGAATATGGATCTGATACGACCTACTCCGTATGAAGGCATTTCATTCAATGTGAACTCCAAAAGTGATCCGGCTGCTACAACATGCAAATCGGGATAATTCTCTTTGAAAAACCAAAGGCTTTTTAATGCCGCCGGACAATTCTGAATCTCGTCGATGAACAGAAGTGTATCTCCCGGAATTACTTGCACATTGTGTATGGTTCCAAGACGCTGGCTTAGTTCACGCACATCTGAGATTTCTTCAAAAAGTCTGCATAAATCCTTCTCATTCTCAAGGTTGATCTCAAGATAATATTTGAACGACTCTCCAAGGTGCCTTATGGCCCAAGACTTGCCAACCTGTCTGGCACCTCGCACAAGAAGAGGTTTCCGACGTGGAGACTCTTTCCATTTCAGGAGTTCGTCATCTATGTTTCTTATAAGATATGCCATAGTAAATTAACTGCTTTCGAATGCAAAGATAATCAATTTGTTATAAAAATCCAAAGGAATAACACACCAATATCAGACAAAATCCAAAGGAATAATACGCTAAAATCTGACAAAATCCAAAGGAATAACACGTCTGATTGCATCTGACCTAAAACGTAAAAAAGGTGAATTAGAGCTTGTTTAATAAAAAATGTTGCCGATAGGGTCGCATATCCCGAGACGTTTTTCGTTCTGTCCCGAAGGAGTGTACCGGGGTAC
>CADBNR010000037.1 GCA_902796035.1 uncultured Bacteroidales bacterium
ATCGCAGCCCGACCAACACCCATCTCCGTATACGCCATTCTTAGCCATTCTCCCTAAGTGCGTTTGAGGCCATTAACTGAATATCCCTAAGTATCGTAGAATAACCTTAAAGTTACTGAAAATCAGTGTCTTGACCAAATTTTTAGTGTTAAATTTTCATGCTAAACATCAGATTTTTAACGGATTAAACACTTGACTCCTCGGAGCCGTTAACAAATTCTCAAAAAATAACCGAAGTATTGATGAAATGAAAAAGGCAATATTTTTATCAGCAATGACAATCGCTGTGGCAAATGCCACGGCGATTGCCGACAATACAGTTGTGTTGCAGGCCGACAAGCCCGGTGCCAGGGTACAGCCCACCATGTATGGCATCTTCTTCGAAGACATCAACTATGCGGCGGATGGAGGACTCTATGCCGAGATGGTAAAGAACCGGTCTTTCGAATTTCCGTACGCTCTGACCGGTTGGACGCCGTTCGGCACTGTCGAGGTCAAGGATGAAGGCGGTCCGTTCGAACGCAATCCGCATTACGTGCGCCTCATGCCATCGGGGCATAACGACAAGCATTCCGGCCTTGAGAACCAGGGTTTCTTCGGCGTCACATTCAAAAAGGATTCGGTCTATAAATTCTCCATATATATGCGCGCGCCGCAAGGCGCTGGAAAAGTCCGTGTGGAGCTTTGCAATCCGGCGTCAATGGACAACAGTATGGTGTATGCCTCGCATACATTCGATGTGGACAGTCCGGACTGGATCAAATATACGGCGGAACTGAAGCCGACCAAGGGTTGTGACAAAGGGGTGCTTCGGCTGTTCCTGGTGCATCCTGACAAGCCGATAGATGTGGAGCATGTGTCTATGTTCCCGGCCAATACGTGGAAAGGACGCGAGGGCGGCCTTCGTCGGGATCTTGCGCAGGCGTTGGCCGACCTGAAGCCCGGTATTTTCCGTTTCCCCGGCGGATGTATTGTCGAAGGCACAGAGGTTCCTGACCGCTATCAGTGGAAAAACACCGTCGGGCCTGTCGAGAATAGACCAACCAATCTGAACCGTTGGCTCTACACATTCCCCAACCGCCTGGCTTCTGACTATTATCAGTCCGGAGGTCTGGGATTCTACGAGTATTTCCAGTTGTCGGAAGATATAGGTGCCGAGCCGCTGCCCGTGCTGAACGTGGGCCTCGTCTGCCAGTATCAGAACTGGCATCAGGATCAGACCATTCCACTGGATTCGCTGCAACCATACATCGACGACGCTCTGGATCTGATAGAGTTCGCCAACGGCAGCACGGATACCAAATGGGGCAAGCTCCGTGCCGACATGGGACACCCTGCGCCATTCAATCTTAAGTTTATGGCCATCGGCAACGAGCAGTGGGGACCGGAATATGTGGCCCGTCTTGAACCGTTCCTGAAAGTGCTGAAGGAGAAGCATCCGGAAATCAAGATAATCGGTTCGTCGGGTCCCGACTCCGAGGGTGATAAATTCGATTATCTGTGGCCTGAGATGCGCAGACTCAAGGCTGACCTGGTTGACGAGCATTTCTATCGTCCCGGCGAATGGTTCCTGTCGCAAGGCACACGTTATGACAAATATCCGCGCAAAGGCACCAAGGTGTTTGCCGGAGAATATGCCTGTCATATCAAGGGAAAGAAGTACAACCACTTCTATCCTGCCCTGCTGGAAGGCGCGTTCATGACGGGTCTTGAGCGCAATGCGGATGTAGTAGAGATGGCCACATACGCACCTCTGTTCGCACATGTCGAGGGATGGCAATGGCGTCCCGACATGATATGGTTCGACAACAGCCGCAGCATGAAGACGGCAAGCTATTATGTCCAGCAGATGTATAGCCTTAACCGTGGAGACCGCGTGCTTCCTCTGACCATGGACAAAAAGCCTGTGGCCGGTCTGGAAGGACAGAACGGACTATTCGCATCCGCCGTATCGGAAGGGAATGACATCATCGTCAAGGTTGCCAACACTGGCGAAACGGCCCAACCTTTCACCATTGACTTCAAGGGAATCAAGGCTAAAGCTCCACTTACCGGTCTCTCTGTGACCCGTCTTACAGCTCCCGATGATGCAGAGAATACCCTTGACAATCCTGACACGGTTAAGCCTATGACCACGAAGGAATCCATAAACGTGACGGCAAACTGGAGCACAACCCTCCCGGCGCGTTCCATGACGGTTTTCCGCTTCACCCGCTAATCCCACTAACTTTTATGTCAAAAGCCCATCCCGCTTCTCGGCGAGGTGGGCTTTCTTATTACATTTGAATCTGTAAAATGCTACTTGTGTTCTTTCAGGAGTCCGTGACGGTACGAGTACAACAGTTCACGCAACTCATCAGCTTGCGCCTTTAATTCCTTTCCCTTATCGGTGTCCTTGACGTACAGGCGCTGAGTGCTGAGTTCGACAAGGGTTGTGGAGGATATGATGTCGGATCCCTTGCGAATCGCCTCTTCAGGTGATGAGAATGGCTCATGTTGCACCAGGTCGAATCCGCGGCTGTGAAACACCAATGTGTATCCCGCTATGCCTGTTGTGCTTCGGTAGGCCTTTGACAAGCCTCCGTCTATCACCATAAGTTTGCCGTTTGCTTTGATGGGATTCTCTCCGTCTATGGCACGGACAGGCACATGACCGTTAACGATGTGTCGATGCTTTCCGGTTACGCCAAACGCATCTAAAATCATATCGCATGTCGCTTCGTCGTTGCGATACTGATAATACCATCCCTTGCGCTCCTTATGAGATTCGGGATCCTTGATCAGATAGCGTTCGAATGTGGCCATCTTCGACTTGTCGAACAACGGTGAGTCGGGACCGCACCATACGTATGTGTAGTAGTCTACGGCATATTCGCGTGCTCGTTCCGGAATGTCGGTATTGAAAGCCTCACGCATCAGCATTCCGATGTTGTGCATCAGTTCCTTGCCTGCGAATTTTCTGTCACCTATAAGCACCTGTTTCAGCGAACCGTCTTCGTTCAACGGCACCGAGGCATGATACATCAGGTTGGAGTTGCAGATGTTATAGAGGCATCCGTGTGAAAGCAATATGTCGATATGTCTCCGTAGCTTGTCGCTGACAAAGAACGAATGCTGCAACTTGTCCATCAATTCTTCTTCCTCATCCGACAAAGCGTATGGATCCTCTCTGTTGACAGTAGGGAAATTAGTGTCCTCGATATGGTACCGTTTGCCGTCTACTTCGACAGTTTGGTTATCGTAGTCGATGGTATGCAGAAGCCGGCGGTCTGTCATGCCCCATTCCGGATATTTGGCCACCAGCTGGCCCTCAAGCTTGAATTGGATAACCGTGATGGCCTTGTGCATCTTGGCGATCAGATTCTTGTGCTTCTCGGAAAAATCGCTTTCGTCCACCATGCAAGGCATGAACAGCTCGCAGCGGTCGTCGGCGTAAGTTTCAAGAGCGAACGATGCCAGAGGCACCAGATTGATACCGTATCCATCTTCAAGTGTAGTCAGATTGTCGTAACGCAACGAAATTCTGAGCACGTTGGCTATGCAGGCCTTGTTGCCGGCGGATGCGCCCATCCACAGTGCATCGTGGTTGCCCCACTGCATGTCGAAATTCTGATAAGTGTTCAGCTTATCCAGAATCTGATGCGCGCCCTGTCCACGGTCGAATATGTCGCCGAGAATGTGTAGCTGGTCTATCGACAGTTTCTGAATGACATTGCATATCGCCGTAATGAAATCCTCGGCCTGTCCTGTCGAGATAATTGTCTCGATGATGCGCGCGTAGTAATGCTGCTTGTTTGCCGTGGAAGGAGCCTCATGAAGCAACTCCTCGATGATGTATGCGAATTCACGCGGCAGGCTCTTGCGCACCTTTGACCTTGTATATTTCGATGAAACCAGTTGCAGTACCTTGACAAGCTGATGCAACGTGATCTCATAGAAATTGGTCATATCCTTGCCCGAAGAATGGATGTACGCTAACTTCTGTTCCGGATAGTATATCAGCGAGCAAAGCTGTCTGATTTCGTCCTGACTCATTATTGTCCCGAACAGGTCGTTTACCTTTCGCTTGATATTGCCTGACCCATTCTTCAGCAGATGATTGAATGCGTCATACTCCCCGTGCAGGTCGGCCACGAAATGCTCTGTACCTTTCGGCAGGTTCAGTATCGCTTCGAGATTGATTATCTCGGTAGCGGCCGAAGATACGGTGCCGAAGGTCTGCGACAGCAGTTCCAGCACCCGACGATCTGCCCGGATTGTCTTTATTTCGTCAGCTCCCATTTCAATGGTTAAATGTCATTTCAGCCTAAAGACTTAAACGTTACTTGTCAAGCTTCTCAAGCAGATGGCGTACGGCGCCTTCCAGCTGCGCGTCGTGTCCGCGCTCCACATCGCCGGGATTGTTGTAAATGATTACCTCGGGGTTAAGTTGCTTGTTTTCCAGCGGCTTGCCGTTAATATCCAACGATGTTACCTGAGGAATGCCGAATACTATGGACGGATCTATCTGAGTTTCCCACCATACTGCCGTCATGGTGCCGGGAATGGGAGCGCCGACGATGTCGCCTATTTTTAATGTCTGATAAGTGTAAGGCGTGCCGTGGGCATCCGAATAATTGGATTCATTCACCAGCATTACCGACGGTTTGGTCCATTGTGAGAAGGGATCGGAGCCTACGTATTGGCCGCGCGGGGAATAGTCTACATATTTCTTGCCGCTCAGCAGCAGCGCCACGTCGTTGTGGAGCCAGCCGCCGCCGTTCCAGCGAGTGTCTACCACTACTGCTTCACGGTTACGGTATTTGCCCAACAATTTGCTGTAGACGTTGCTGAACGACTCGGAATCCATACCCTCGATGTGAACGTATCCGATACGACCTCCGGATACTGAATCCACGATGTGTTCGTTACGTTCCACCCAGCGCTCGTACTGCAGGTCGCGGATATAATCCACCGGCTTAACCATGATTGTGTCGCTCTTGCCGTTTACGCGCTTCATGGCGAGCATAACGTTGCGGTCTTCCTTACCCTCGAGCAACGGAAAATAATCGGCTCCAGGTTCGATCGTCACGCCGTCGATGGCCGTGATGATGTCACCGGGCTTCACATTGTATTTCTTTGCCGATAACGGGCCACGTTTCAGCACCTCGTTTATCTTGAGTCCTGCACCATCGTAATTATCATCGAAATATGCGCCGAGATTGCCTGTGTCCCACTTCGCACCCGACGGACGGTAGGAACCGCCGGTATGACTGGCGTTCAGCTCGCCGAGAATTTCGCTCAGAAGGTCGGCGAAGTCATAATTGTTGTCGATATGCGGCAGGAAACGCGCATACGCATCGCCGTATTTCTTCCAGTCGACGCCATGCAGATTCTTGTCGTAAAATTTGTCGTTAACCTGGCTGAGCATGTGACGATAGATATATTCGCGTTCCTTGGAGGGTGTGTTGTTATAGGGAGCCTCGAATTCTATTTCCTCTTTCGAGCCATCGCTGAGTTTTACCAGATACATTCCCTTGCGGGATACCATAAGCAACTTTTCTCCTTTCTTATCGGCCTCTATGCCTCCTGAAACGGAAGGTACCAATATCTTGGTCTCGCCTTCCCGCACATCGCGTTCCATCAGATTGGTCTTGCCGTCGGCATTGCGCATGGTATAATAGAGTTTGGAACCGTCGTCCGAAAGCCAATAGTCGCCCAAAGCTCCGGACAGTCCTGTCAGTCGCTTGGTTCGGTATGCGCGGTTTTCAAGATCGAATTCCAAAGGCTTGACGCCATCCTTGTCCTTCTTGTCTTTTTTATCCTTCTTCCCTTTCTTGTCTTTGGAATCGGCGTCATCCTTCTTCTCTTTCTCCTGGTCCTTGTCGAGTTCCGCTTCCTCCTCGGTGCGGTTAAACTCGTCCCAGGCATCGCCGTTGAGCATCATGATTACAACGTCCGACTGATTGCCCCAGCTTCCGTGGCTCTTCATACCGTAGCGGCCTGTCTCGTAGCAGATGGCACGACCCTTCATGGCCCAGCGCGAGTTGGCGTCGCTGTAACCGCTCTCGGTAAGATCAACTACCTCTGTCCCATCTTCTTTCACAAGAGCCACATCCGTATTGTTCCAGCCTCCGATGCCGATATAGCTGGTAAGAAGCCAATTGCTGTCAGGTGACCATGAAAACTCTACATCACCGTCGCTGTAACTGTAATTATACTTACGATCCAGGGCTGTATGCACGGCTTTGCTCTTGGAGTCGATCACTCGGATCTCTTGACGATCTTCGAGGAATGCTATCTTTTTACCGTCCGGGCTATATGCAGGCTGCTGGGCAGGCTTGCCGTTGGCGGGTGCGTAAAGCAGAGACTCACTTACTTTCTTGGAATATGCGAATCCTTTGGAAGCGGGATCCTCATTAGTGGCTATATAAAGTTTCCATTGACCGTCGCGCTCGCCGTCGTAAACCAGCGACTTGCCGTCGGGACTCCAGCTGACATATCGCTCCTGTCCCGGAGTGTCGGTTATCTGGCGCGTTGTCTTGTATTTTACCGATGTGACGTAAACATCACCACGTACCACGAATGCAACCTCCTCGCCATCAGGGGACAGAGTACCGTATGTGGCGCCGGAAGTCAGAAGACGCTTCTGATGATCCGCGTTATAATCGTCGCTGATGATTTGAACATTTACTTTCCGAGGCTCCGCACCTGGAACAAGCGTATAGAGCTCGCCGTTCCAGCTGAAAGCCATTGTGCCGTTGTCGGCGACAGACAACGAACGTACGGGATGTTCGGCGAACCGTGTGAGCTGTGTCTTGCCCGAACCGTCACACTTCATGCTCCATACGTTGAGTGTGCCGTCCTGCTCGCTGACATAGACTATGTCACCGTTTGCAGTCCAATTAGGATTCTTGTCGTGGCCGTTGAAATCGGTGAGCTTGGTGTATTTCTCCCCATCCTTGATCCATATATCGTTGGTGCCAGACGAACGCTCATGTTTGCGGAAATCATTCTCATAGCCTTTCTTGTCTTCGTACACCATTTTGCCGTTACGGTCGAAATCGGCGGCCATGGCATTGATGTTGGCATAAAGCTTCGGACGCCCCGGATGCTTTGCATTTACGGTGTACAGCTGGTTGACGGCCGGATTTATCACGGTGACGGGCGAACCGATCTGGCGTGAGGAGAAGAGTAATGTGCTGTCGTTCATCCAGGCTCTCAGCGATTCGGAGGCACTTGCCGTAGTGATGCGTCGGGAAGTACCGCCCTCGGCCGGAATGACATATATGTCGTAACCGCCGGTGGTGCGGGTGCTTTGGAATGCTATCTCCTTGCCATCGGGACTCCACATCGGATTGGTGTCGTATGCCTGGTTGGTAGTAAGCTGAACTGCCCGGCCACCGGTAACAGGCACAACGAAAATATCGCCCTTGTAGGTAAACGCTATCTGTTTGCCGTCAGGAGATATTGACGAATTTCTTAACCATAAGGGAGAATCGGCTGCGCTGACTGCGCCGGCAAAGGCTGTCAATCCAAGCCCGATAAGCAACATCCGTACGTTCATGATATAGTAGTGTTTGAATTGTCAATATTAGAATTCCATTGAAAGGCGCAGGTTAAACTGTCTGCGCGTCAGATAATTGGGCACCGCATACTGCATGTTGTTCACATCCGTTACCCAATAATAGCTGCTCACGTTGGTTATGTCCAGCAGGTTGAAGGCATCAAGCGCCAACACCATGCTTTTGAAAATCTTGTGAGGTTTCTGGTCAGGCGCTCCGAAGAACTGCCAGCTCACTCCGATGTCCAGACGTTTGTAGGCCGGTGCCCTGAAGTAAGTCTTCGATCTGGATGTATGAGGCGGCGTCATGGTCAGACCGTCTGATACAACACCGCGCAAGCTGAATTTGAGACGCGGGAAGCGCGGCAGATAGTCGGTGAAGTAAAGAGATACCGAATAACGCTGATCGGAAGGCATCGGCATCTTCTTGCCGTCAAGAGTCTGCTGCGTTTTCATCAGCGAGAAGCTGAGCCAGGAATCGGAGCCTTCCACAAACTGACCGAACAGTTTCAGATCAAGTCCCATAGTGTATCCCTTCGAGTCGTTGTTGCCTGAATATACAATTTTCAGGTTCTCGTACTCATAGCTGATGAGGCGAGACAGATTTTTGTAATATACCTCACCCGACAGCTTGAACGGGCGGTTCATGGCTCGGAATGTGAAATCAGCACCCGCTATGACCTGAATGCTTCGGGGTGATTTGATGTTCTGATTCAGCCTGATTGATCCGTTGCCGAGCGGATCGGTCACGGTCTGACGATATTCCTTATAGAACGGACTTTGATAGTAGAGTCCTGTGCCGAGACGGAATATCCAGTTCGGAGTGTTGTCGGGACTTGCCGTGAAGTTAAGGCGCGGCGAGGCTAAAAATTCTTTGTTGAAGGAATTGTACGAGAGCCTGAGACCTGCGTTCAGCGTCATGTGGGCTGAATTGGTGGTGATATACAGCGCATCTTCCACATACAGCGACAGTCTGTTGATATTCGCGTCGTTATGCGATTTCATGTTGTATATCAGATGCAGTGCGTCGGGCTTGTGAGGCAACGAATAGCCTGCCGAGTCACGCCATTCCCATTCCTTGGTGCGGTCGCGGAAGTTCTGCCGCTGGTACTCTATGCCGTATGCAAAATTATTTATCTTATAGCGCGTCGAGCCTTTGAAATTAACCGAGAGTACGGATGACTTCAAGCGGTTTCGCGAATGCTCCATGTATTTGCCCACGCCAAGTTCTCCGCCTACCCCTTCGGGTCCTCCTGTGCCGGCCTGGTCAAGCCAGTATTCGCCCGATATGTCATAGCTTACCAGTTCGTTGCTCAGGAATCCTCCGATTCCGAGCGAAAAACTTGTGGCTTTATTGTGACGGTAATTCACGGTCAATGCTCCGAGATAAGTCTCGAACTTGTCGCGCTCGGCACCGTCAAAATATACCCGGAAGCTTTTGGCATCCTGTGATGTGCCGAACGTAGTCTCGCGGTCGTGTGGCTTGAAGTTGAAATGATTCAGCGAGATGTTTCCCATCAGGTTGATGCTCCAGTGGTCGTTCGGCTTAAAGGTCATATTGGTCTGGTAGTCGAAGAACAATGGATCATATTCCCCCTTTGTGTCCTGACTTGCCAGGAGGGAATTGTTTTTCTTCAGTCTGGCACCATGTATCTGCGAAAACTTGCCGGAATTCTGGCCGAACATGACACTGCCGCCCATCAGGCTGGCAGACACAGCCCCCTCGAGAGCCTCCGGCTCTCGATACGTGATGTCGAGTGCAGACGACATCTTATCGGCATATCGTGCGGGGAATCCTCCCGTCGAGAATTTAAGATTGCCGACCATGTCGGGATTGATAATACTGAGGCCTTCCTGCTGCCCTGAGCGTATCAGCTGGGGTCTATACACCTCCATGCCGTTGATATACACCGAGTTCTCATCGAATGTGCCGCCTCGCACGGAATATTGAGATGACATCTCGTTATTGGAGTTCACGCCCGGCATCGTGGTGATCATAGCCTCGACACTGCCTCCCGACACATCGGGCGAAAGCTTGAAACTTTCGGTGTCGAACGACTGCATCCCGTTGATGTTGTTGCGGAACCCTATTACCTCGAATTCCTTAAGGTCGACGTCCATGGGATACAGACGCACGTTCAGTGTCAGGTCTCCCTTGGGATTCACCAGCTTGTGTTTCACAGTCTTGAAGCCCACACAACTGAACACCATCTCGATGGTGTCTTTCTGTGCTATGGTCAGCGTGTAGTCTCCTTTCAGATTGGTATTGGTGCCCAAGGCTGTTCCCGCAACACGTACTGTGCCGAATTCAATGGGCTTGTCCTCGTTGTCTATTACCTTGCCGCTGATCTTCACGTTCTCGGCATTAAGTCCAAGAACAGTGAATATCATTATAATTATGCCTGTAAACAACCTATTCATCCATTAAAAAACGCCCTCGTCAGGCGGTTTATTATCATCTTTACAGCGAGCTGTTGGCATAATTTAAATTTTTTTGTTTAATTTTGCACCATTAGAGGCGGCATATTGTTAAATATGCATTATGGATTAACAATGATGAAGAAATTACTTACTATAGGCCTGTTGCTTGCAGCTTGTAACGCTATTTCCGCTTACGGGCGTGAATTTGGTGATTCACTGCGCTATCGCGGTGAAATCGGCGTCACTTTCAGTCGTGGCGCCCATACTCCTTTCTGGATGGTTAACGATCAATATGGATTTTCCGGCTTGAAGAAAAACAACGGTTGGATTCGTGCAGGCATATTTCATGATATTGACAAAGACAAGAAGTTCTCGTGGGGAGCGGGTGTGGATTTAGGCGGGGCGTATAATTTTCAGGAAGCGTTTATCCCTCAGCAGATATATGCCGAAGTGAAATATCGTTGTCTGAACGCTATTATAGGCCAGAAGGAGATGTCGGGCGACCTGATTACATCCGATCTATCCTCAGGTAATATGACGACGTCGAGCAACGCCAGGCCTATTCCTCAACTTCGAATCGGAATTTTCGATTATGCCGATGTATGGGGTTGCAAGGGTTGGTTTGCCGTGAAAGGTTACATAGGATACGGTATGTTTACCCAGAACCGGTGGCTGAAAGATCATTATAAGGCATACAAATCATCGTATACTCTCGACTTGTTGTATTGTACCCGTGCCATATATTTCAAGTTCGGCGATAAACGTCAGTTCCCATTGGTCGGTGAATTAGGACTGAGGATGGACACACAGTTCGGAGGAACGTCATACGTTTATTCGCAGGCTGATGGATGGACAAAACGCAACCATCCTAAAAATCTCAAGGCATGGATCAAAGGGTTGATACCGTTGGGAGGCGAATCCTCGACTCCAATAGGCGAGCAGCTGAATGTCCAAGGCAACTTTCTGGGCAACTGGACATTCGCATTAGGATGGTATGATCCTAAAGGCTGGAGCGTGAAGGCTTATTATCAGCATTTTTTCGAGGATCATTCGATGATGTTTTTCGATTATCCCTGGAAAGACGGTCTATGGGGTATAGAGGGTCATATACCAGATAATCCATTTGTTTCGGAAGCGGTAATCGAATATATGACCACACGCGACCAGTCGGGTCCGGCTTATTATGACCATACTCCGAATTTGAACTATCAGGTATCGTCCAAAGACAATTACTATAACCATTATATCTATCAGACATGGTCAAACTATGGTTATGCCATGGGCAATCCGTTTCTGATCTCGCCCATCTACAATGCCGGACATCAGAACATGTTCCTGCACAATCGCGTGGATGCATGGAATATCGGTCTGAAAGGAGACCCGACGAAACAGGTGTCATGGAAAATGCGTATGAGCGGCATCAACAGCTGGGGAACTTACGATATTCCTACAAAACATGTGCAGCATGACTTCAGTATGCTGGTGCAGGCCAGCTGGCATCCGGCCAGACTGAAGGGTTGGGAAGGCACTCTTTCTGTGGGTCTCGATTATGGCAATCTTATAGGCAAGAGTGCCGGAGTAGGTATCACTATCTCTAAAACCGGTTTTATCAAATTCTGACAGCGCATCGGAATCCCACAACAGGTAGACGAAATATTTATTCGGCGCATTCTCGGGAAAACAATGAGAATGCGCCATTTTTATTCAAATGAGTTGATCCAGGCTATGATGTCGGACAGGACTTCCGGAGATATGGTCTCTTCGATTTTTCTTTAGAATATGGCTTCTGATAATATCCCCCAAATATGACGGGATATATTTAGTATCAGAGTAGGAAGTATTCCTCTACGCAGGCAATTTTCCGGTACGAAATAAACGGGTGTCGCAGCCATAAACAGCAATAAAACAATCATCAACCAGGCAGTCGGTTTTACGACCTTGTCGAGATTCTGGTTGAACTTTGCAACGGCTGCAAGTATTCTCTCTGAAAACAGACTCTTGAATTTTGATGGCGTGAACGTAATGAAAGCTCCAAATGTTGTGACTGCGGCATACTGATATAATCGTATCCAATCGCAGCTAAGAACCGTGAACATCGGAATCAGGCATAGGATACTGAATAATATCATGACAGAGAAAGATGTCTTGTCCGAGGACGGACTGTTGATGTTATCCTTCTTAAATACAAACAGGAAGTTGGTTAGAAAATAATATATCACCAGCATCCATAATAATCTAATAGGAATAACAATCCACCATGCATAGCCGTTGCTGAAATTATAATACAAATGTCTTGCCATCGTTTGTCCGGCATCCCAACTTAATGCCCCGATACTGTTATAATGTTCGTATATTATAGATTCGCAGCCATGTATGTGCTTCCAGCTATAAATAATGTCTGTGGCTTGCTGTTGCGACCCTTTAAAGACGGATAACAACATAAAAACCGCAATTACGGCTACACTACCGATTATACCATAGATGCGAGTCTGTTTCCTGCCTAACAATGAAAGCATTACGACAGGGATTCCCCAAAAGATGAAAGCTTCATGTAAGAACAATCCTGCTATACATAATAAAACTGCGCAGACGATCTTCCATTTAGGTGGATTCATATCATGAATCAGCCAGAATATCCATATAAGCAATGCATACTGCATCCAGTCCTTTCTTATGCATTCGGTTACGCCACCCAATACCAGAGGAAACGCAAGAATCCACCAATTTAATTTTAGTTTATAGAATCGATTGACGAAGTAAAGAATCACGATTGCCATGACCGCCAGGCATATCGTCTGAATCAGCGGAATCGGAGGAAAACCGGTTAATTCATTTAGATAATACAATATCTGACCGAACAATCCCCTCCGGACGAATCCTCCCTCATAGTTGATGAGCATTTCCGAATATCCATACCCATTGATATCCGGATTATTAAAAAATTTAATCTGAACTCTAATCTGCGCCAGCCAGTATAACAATACTACAGCTGATATTGATACATTTACCCAGCAAGGCAACAGATTTCCACTACAGTCGCGCAGATAATTTACATAATTTTTCAATCCCAGGGCCCCCCGTTTTATTATATTATTCATAATGCCATAAGGGCCTTTAATACAGAATAAGGAAGAAGAATACTATCCAAAGGGTTATGCAACATAGCATAAACTTGTCGTGGATAATGATATCCGTAGGACTGCCACAGTCTTTCTTTACTATCGCTATCTGAAGGAAACGCAGGATACCTGCTATAACGAATATGGAAGATATGTATACATATTCGTTACCAATGCGTTCAACTACTTCCGGCGAAACGCAAAACATGATGTAGCACACAATCGTGACCGATGCAAGAATACCCAATGTCGCATCCATATACTGGATGTTATAGTTCTTGATGCTTGCCCGCATCAGTCGGCCATGTTTTTCAAGCATGATTACGTCATCACGCCTTTTGGCAAAAGCAAGGAATAATGTCAGCAGAAATGTCATCATCACTATCCATGGAGTGAGTTTTATATTTTCCGCCACACCACCTGCAACAAGTCGCAATACAAATCCAAGAGAGATAATGAATACATCTAAAATAGAAACCTTCTTAAGTCCTGATGAATACGCCACATTAAGTATAAGGTATGTCAGTAATATAAGACTCACATACATTCCCGAAGTCGGATTCAGACATAATACCGATAGTGCAAACGAAATGCATACCAGGATCACGAATGTGATCCATGCCTGGTTGACACTTATAAGGCCGGCAGCTATCGGCCGGCGACATTTTCTTGGATGCCGCCGGTCACTTGCAACGTCACGGATATCGTTCATGCAATACACTGCACTTGAAATACCGCAAAATGCAATGAATGCGATTATCGCAAACGCCCATATATGGGCATCGAAAAGCGACCGCCCGAAGAATATAGGCAGAAACACAAATCCGTTTTTAATCCATTGTTGAGGCCGAATCAACCTGCACAGTGCCTTGATATGCATTCCAGAGTGTTTACAATGGCAAATGCCGTATAAGTCGATTATCCCTTGTATTTCGTGGCATACCACCGGGCGAAGGCGCGGAGTCCCGTTCGTAACGGCGTTGACGGACAGAATCCGAAGTCCTGTTCCAACGGTGTGGTGTCGGCATACGTGACCGGCACATCTCCCGGCTGCATCGGCACCATCTCGGTATGCGCGTCAAAATCAAAATCGTCAGGCAATATCTTGGCCGAAACAAGTTCTTCCTGGAGAATCCTGACAAAATCCAACAGATTCTCCGGATGGTTGTTGCCGATGTTGTAGATCTTATACGGTGGTACAGGTAGACCGTCCTCTCCCTTGCTGCGTTCCGGTGCATGACGCATCACGCGGATCACGCCCTCCACAATATCGTCTATATATGTGAAGTCTCGTTTGCAGTCTCCATAATTGAATATCTTGATGGTCTGGCCGTTAACGAGCTTGTCGGTAAAACCGAAATATGCCATGTCGGGGCGGCCGCAGGGACCGTATACCGTAAAGAATCGTAATCCGGTAGAGGGAATGTCATACAGCTTGGCGTATGCGTGAGCCATGAGTTCGTTGCTCTTTTTTGTAGCGGCATACAGGCTGACGGGATTGTCCACCTTGTCATCGGTGCTGTATGGAACCTTCTTGTTAGACCCATAAACGCTTGACGAGGACGCGAACACAAGATGTCGGACCGGTGTATGCCCGGGATCATAACTGTGCCTGCATGCTTCAAGGATGTTGTAGAAGCCTATGAGATTACTGTCGATATAAGCGTCGGGATTCTCGATGGAATAGCGTACTCCGGCCTGAGCTGCAAGATTGACGACTATTTCCGGGTGACATTCCTTGAATATCCCGTCAACAATTTGACGGTCAGAGATTGAACCCTTTACGAACATGAACCGGTCACCGTAGGACTCAAGGTCTGCCAAACGTTCGTATTTCAGTGATGTGTCGTAATAATCGGTGATAGAATCAATGCCGACGATACGGCAATCCGGATTCTCGGCCAACAGCCGTTTAGCCAGATTGGAGCCTATGAAACCGGCAGCACCGGTTATTAATACGGTGCTGCCGTTGATGTTTATATTGTCATTCAACATATTTAGTCTCTTTTGAATATATCGCGAGTGTAAACCTTGTCGAGCACATCGTCCAGAACCGGATCATATCGGTTGGCGATGATGGCGTTGCACTTGCTCTTGAATGTATCGAGATCGTTCTCTACAAATGATCCGAAGAAAGTGGATCCACTTTCGAGCGTGGGCTCGTATACTATTACCTGCGCGCCCTTGGCCTTGATGCGTTTCATCACTCCCTGGATGGAGGAATGACGGAAGTTGTCGGAATTTGACTTCATGGTAAGCCGGTACACACCCACCACGCAAGGCTGTTCCTTTCGCGAATCATACGCCGCGTTGCGTGTGTAGTACCCGGCAAGGTGCAGTACCTGATCGGCGATGAAGTCCTTGCGTGTACGGTTGCTCTCCACGATGGCCGACATCATGTTCTGTGGAACGTCGGCATAATTGGCCAGCAACTGCTTCGAATCCTTGGGCAGACAATAGCCGCCATAACCGAAACTCGGATTATTGTAATGCGTACCGATTCGGGGGTCAAGCCCTATGCCCTCTATGATGCTTTGGGAATCCAGTCCCTTTACTTCGGCGTATGTGTCAAGCTCGTTGAAGTAGCTTACGCGCAGAGCCAGGTATGTGTTGGCGAAGAGCTTTACAGCTTCGGCCTCCTGAATACCCATATACAGCGTGGGAATATTCTCTTCTATAGCGCCTTGTTGCAGCAACGACGCGAACGTGTGCGCGGCCTTGTCAAGGTATGGAATATCCGCTATCGCTTCTATCGCCCGATTTTCGACGGCATCTTCCGGACGATTCTTGATCTGTGGTATGCCGGCTATGATGCGCGACGGGTACAGATTGTCGTACAATGCCTTGCTCTCGCGCAGAAACTCCGGGAAGAACAGAAGGTTCATGCGCTTCACTCCCTTGTTGCAATATTTCAGATACAGCGAACGGCAATAACCCACAGGAATGGTGGATTTTATCACCATAACGGCATTCGGATTCACGCTCAGCACCAGGTCTATTATGTCTTCGATGCAATGCGTGTCGAAATAATTCTTTACGGGGTCATAATTGGTGGGGGCCGCTATCACTACATATTCTGCGTCTGCGTACGCTGTCGCCCCATCCAATGTGGCTGTCAAGTCAAGCGTTTTTTCTTTCAGATATTTTTCGATATATTCATCCTTGATCGGAGACTGACGCTTGTTGAGCATCTCCACTTTCTCCGGAATCACGTCTACGGCGGTTACCTTGTTGTGCTGGGCCAGCAATACGGCGATGCTAAGCCCTACATATCCTGTTCCTGCGACTGCTATTTTCATAATTTGCCTATTGTATACATTCATTAAACGTTAATACGGTGTGTGTATTGTAACAGTGCGACCATATAGCCGCATGTACCGTATGCAATGACCTATTCAAGATCTACAACGGTGATGCCAGCTCCGCCGAAACGGACATCCTCGTCCCCGAAACTGCGCACGGCCGGATTGGCCTTTAGTTGCTGACGTATCAAGGTCTTGAGAATCCCATGACCTGTGCCGTGCAGAATCCGGACCTTATCTGCTTGAAACTGAATTGCATCGTCCAGAAAATACATCACGGACTGAAGAGCCTCGTCGGCGCGCATGCCGCGCACGTCGATCTCTCTGTTGAAATTCAACTGACGGTTTCGACTGTCGTCCGAACTGACCACGCCGCCAGATGTCGTACCCAATACGGTGACCTTAGGCTTTTTGCCGGGTTTGAGTCTTGACAGTTCCACGATTGTGCGCAACGCTCCGAATGCGACTTCTGCCTTCTTCCCGGAGATTGAGAGGATCTGTCCGGGCATGGAACTGCCATCCATAGTGACATAATCACCTGCTGTCAGCGGACGTTTCTCCTGTAGTCTTACGGGGGTAATATCCTTTTCCTTGGGCTGTTTCCTCTTATGTTTCGGCGTCTTGAGACTTTTCGGAAGCTGGTCTTCTTTCTCCTTTTCAGGATTCAGCACACTGTCCACATGCTCCATAAGGGATGCGCGCAATGTTTTGGTACGTTCCTTTTCGGCCTGGGTATTGCGGATTTCGAGTATGGTGCGTTCTATACGCGCGTTAAGACCTTCTACAATTTCTTTAGCCTCTCGCCTTGCCTCGTCAAGTATCGCGCGGCGCCTGGACTTGAGATCACCGGCCTGGGCCTCATATTTGTCAAGGATGTCATCAAGACGCTGTTCCTTCTCCTTGATGTTCTGGCGCTTGTTGTTCCAATATCTTCTGTCGCGGGCTATGTCGCTCAGATATTTGTCCATATTGACATAGTCGCTGCCAACTATCTCTTTTGCAGCTGCTATCACATCCTGCTGCAGACCCATCTTATGCGCGATGTCAAGTGCGAACGAACTCCCCGGATTTCCTATCTCAAGCCTGAATATAGGCTGAAGATGCTGCCGGTCGTACAGCATGGCGCCGTTTACGAAACCATCTGTGTTGTCGGCGAATGTCTTCAGGTTCTGATAGTGTGTCGTAACTACGCCGTATGCACCGGTCTTGCCCAGTCTGGACAATATGGCTTGAGCCATAGCTCCTCCAATCTGCGGTTCCGTCCCCGACCCCATTTCATCGGCCAAGAATAGAGTGTGACTGTCGGAATGGGTCAGGAAATAACGCATGTTGCTTAAGTGAGATGAGTATGTACTCAGCTCGTTTTCAATTGATTGCTCGTCACCGATATCAATAAGTATGTTGTGGAACAAGCCCATGTGTGAATTCTCGTACAGTGTCGGCATAACACCGCACTGCATCATATACTGGACTATAGCCACTGTCTTTAACGTCACGGACTTTCCTCCGGCATTTGGCCCGGAGATTATGAGAATCCTGTCTCGGGGAGTAAGGATTATGTCGAGGGGAACGATCGATTTGTCCTGGGAGCGCAATGACAGAAGGAGTCCGGGATGAACGGCGTGATACCATTCAAGCTCCGGATCAGACTGAACGTGAGGCATCCTGGCGTCCGTTTCAATAGCGTACCTTGCCTTGGCTATGATGAAGTCGAGTCGCCCCAACAGCAGACATGACTGCTCTAATTCGTATATGTGTGGCCTGATTGATGTGGCTATGTCTATGAGTATGCGCGTTTCCTCGCGTTGTTCCTCCATTTCGAGCTCGCGAAGTCTGTTGCCGGCTTCCACCACCTCCGCAGGTTCGATAAAGACGGTTTTACCTGTAGCGCTTTCATCATGAACTATGCCGTTGATTTCTCGCTTATTGCCAGCGTTGACCGGTATCACCATGCGCCCGTCGCGTATGGCGGGAGTCACATCCGAATCTATGATACCCTGTTTTATAGAGCGGTCAAGCACCGATCGCAGTATGCGCTGCATCGAACCCTGTGAGCGTTTGATGGATTGTCGTATTTCGTAGAGTGCCGGAGATGCCGTGTCTTTCAGTTCTCCGAACTTGTTGACCGCATGGCCTATTATGGATATGAGTTGCGGAAAACTTCCGATATTTTCCAGTTCGCGTGCCAGATGTGGATATTGAAACTCGCCCTGTGCGTACTCATCACTGTCTTTGACAGTCGATCTGTAGAATGATCTTACTTCACTGAACGACATCAATATCTGGTGCAGTTTATGTAGCCTTTCGGACGACATGAACGAATTGACGGCCTTTATCTCCGATAGATAGGGCAACACATTATGCTGGGACGGGACTGCATAAGGCAAGGATGCAGAAATGATGGCGCGCATTTCGTCCACGCATTGCAACGAATGCATAATGGCGTCATAATCTCGCGAAAACGACATGTCGCGCACGCATTCTTTCCCTTGATGCGTACAGCATAATTCGGAGATGCATCGGCGCACTCCGTCAAATCCTATCTTTATTTCAATATCCGTCATTTATCTGCAGGCAGCGCCAGCATCGGAATGTCGATTGTGAACAGGCACTGATGTGCCACCGACGGTCTGAACAAACGAGTCAGTATACTGGCGCGTCGGTTGGGGGCTATTATAAGTTCTATCTGATTTTCTTTTATGAATGTCTCTAACTGGGAGTCGATTTTTGCATCAAGCAACGGGGCTTCATGAAAGGTGGCGTTGGGCCACGCGTTCGACAAACGCTCATACAGCGAGTCAAGGAGTTGTTGAACAGTCGCCGCATGGCGGTGCGTGACAGGCATCAGCCACACATCAATCTCCGGTGAATTGAACGTGTGCATCAGCTTTTCGAGTGCCGGCACATCGTATTGGTCGAGCGTGCAGAACATCAGCATCCGCTTCAAAGGCTTCTTATCCTCTACCGGATAATTGTCGGGAATGGTGAATACCGGCACATCGCATAAGTCGAGCACTTCGGCTGTGACGCTGCCGATCAATTCCTCTTCCTTTCGGGATATGCCGCGTGTCGACATAAGTACAATTCCGGGATGTTGTTCGCGACAATAATTCAGAATCTCATCTTCCGGTATGCCCGCTTGAAGCAATGTGGTATACTTCACGTTCACAATCTCTCCGGATTCTATCTTACCGGACAGGCTGTCGCGAAATTTCCTGAAGCGATATTCAGCGGCACGCATCATGTCACGTTCGGCAATGGCATCGGCCAGTTCCGATTCCATCGGATCGTAGTCACCCAGATATTCGCCTGCCGTGTCCTCGCCAAGCCACATCATAGGATACACGTGCATCAGCACGGGTATCATGTCAAGGATGCGTGCGAATCGAAACCCCACACGCACCGCAAACATCGATGCTTCTGAAAAATCGACGGGAATGAGCATGTGTCTGCTCATTCCCGAACGTGTTTGTCCCATTTATTTCTCCTTCTGTTCCTCCAGGATCTTGATTGCCATGTCGTAGATCGTGGTATCGTCCAATATCACAAGACCGCCGTCGGGACCCGGTTCGATGTGCATGGCGGCATTCTTGCCGAACTCATAATTGACGCCTCCAAAATAGTTTCGAACCGTCTGTACGGTTACGTTCAACTCGTCTGCGATACGATGTGTGGAGCCGTCGGGCAAACTGTCCTTGATGCGACGGAGCTCGTTAAATGTGATTGTCTTGCTCATGGTCGGTATGTATTGAGTTTTTATTCTTTGTATTAGCGGAGCATCGGTTTCCCCAGCTCCCATAGTGCTAAATTATACATTTTTTCGATTATATCAAAAATAAAATGTAATAATTTAGAATGTTTTATAACACATTCTAACAGCAGGATTATTATTCGGTTGATAATCAGATCGGTTCAAAAGAATCACTCCGTATCCATCCGGCGAAATCCGAATTGAGGCGAACCTTGTACCATTGGAGTTTGCCGTTTTCAGTTTTCTCCGCATTCATAATCTGCATGACTGTACCCTGCACAAGAGGCGAGCTCACATTCTTGGCTGATGCGGATGGATCGGACTTCAGTTCTATCTTGTATGCCGTGATCACGCCTTCATCCTGTTTGCCTGAAGCGTGGGCGCCCATGAATGCGAATATAAGTGTCAGCACGCTAATCGAAATCATGGCTATCGCACCGAAAAATCCGATCTTGCGAAGCAGGACCTTGTCCTGGAATATGTATAGCGCAAGGCATAGGCAGAACAATACGAATGTAATGCCGCTCCATGTGGCCCATGTATTGGAATGGTGGCGCCGGGTAATGTAGTTTTTCAGTACTGTGAAAAATGACGGATCTTCCGGCACCACCGATACCTTTTTGCCCTTAAGCTCGGCTGTGTTCCCGTCCTGTACCCGGCTTTCTATATATCTGATGTTTGAGCGCGCCTGACTGTTGGAGGGGTTCTGCTGCAATGCGCGTCGATAGCACAGCATCCCGTGTCCCAGGTCTCCGGCCCGTGTGTATGCCTGGCCCATGTCGAACAGCAGTGCCGACGATGTACCGTGAGTCTTGGCCAGTTCCTGATATATCTCCACCGCCTTGGCATAGTCGCCTTTGTCATACGCCTGACTGGCTTCTTCCTGAGTGGCTCCTTGGCATGACAAGGAGAAAATGCCTGCCAATGCTAACGCCGTGAATATTCTAAATATATGGTGTGTCATTGCTTCGTCTTTCTAAATGCGTCTTCAAGTTCGTTGATTGCCTCGATGGCCTCCTTGTAATCACGGTCCATAGCAGAATCGCCTCCTGCCGAGGAATACTTTGCAAACTCCGCCTCATCTACGAGGGCTATTAGCCTTTCGGTCACATTCTCGGGAATGTTACGTGATTCAAGAGTCTGTCGAATATTGTCGCGCAGTAATTCGGACGTGGGCATCTTGAGTTTGTCACCTAAGTATCCCCACAAGGCCGTAAGCAACTCGTCGTAGAATAGGTCGCGGTTCTTTTTCTTCATTGCAGCGCCTGCCTTACGCAGACGTCTGCGCGCTATCTTATCCGCACGGCGCATGTTCAGTGCGGCCATATCCTTATGCATTCGGTTGTATCGTATCCATAAGCCAATACTCAGCAACAGAATTACTGTCGGAATGATGAACCATAGCCAGTAAGCGCCCTTGTACACGATGGGGCTATGCACCTTGTGGAGCCTGGCCATATCTATGGTCTGCAGCTCTGAGTCAAAATGCAGTCTCTTGCGGGCCTGTGATTTAGCGGAACCTTTACCTTTCTGTACGGTTATGGTATAGCCCTTCGCAACGGAGGTCTCATATTGTCCCGTCTCGGGGTTGAAATAAACCATCTTCACGTCAGGAATCTTGAACGTACCTTCTTCGAGCGGCATGAACGAATAGTCGAAGGTCACATTACCGGAAACCGATGTTGAACCTACCTTGACATTCTGCGTGGATGTCGGGGTGTATATCTCAAGTTGCGGAGGATACAGTGTGGCCAGATCGGGCATCTGCACGTATTTTACATTGCCGGTACCTGATACGGTATAAACTATTGATGCCGTCTGGTTGGATTTGAATTCCGCATCCTTGAGCTGGGAAGTTATATTGAATTTGCCGACACCACCACTGAAATCCACTGGTTTCGGAGAAGGCAATGGCTTGACATTTACAACCAGATCGTTAGGCGTCACATTCAGCTGGAGGGGTTGGCTATATGCCATACTGCCGAAGAATGGGTCGTGATAATATTCACGACGGTCTACGGATATGGTATAGGTATTACCCGACACCTTAAGCGCTCCAGTCATCTGTGGGAAGATGATGTAGCGGGCTATGATTGCAGTTGCGTACGATTTGCCGTTATATGTCTCGTAGCTCAGTGATTGCGAGATGTCTTTGGATTCCTCTACTACGAATCCGTCGAATTTAGGAGCGGCAGTAGCGCCTATGAATTTAACGGCGTCGTAGCTGGTGTAAAGTTTCACCGTATATACCAAAGCCTCCTGCTCGTATGCCGAAGTCTTGGTCACGTTGGCCCGCAGGAATAGATTCTGGTCGCCATGTCCTATATATTGGGGCTTGTCATCGTCAGAACCTACTTGTCTTCCGGTGGCCCCCTGAGATTGCGCTGCAGATTGCCGCTGCGCAGGCATGGCTTTGCCGATGTTGTAATGCACTACATTACTTTTCACGCCCCCCACGGTAATAGGTCCAAAACTGAAGTTACCCTCCTTTTCGGCCCGCAATGTCGCAGTCCATGTGTAGGAGGTACTGCGACTTGTCTTGCCGTTGATGCTGGTGAAGCTGGACGAAGAGCCCGTTCTGTCGAAGTATACCAGCTTCGCTCCCGGCACATTGGATGGCTGGGCCGGAGACCCGTCAAGGTTCACGACCTCAATCGTAATATAGAACAGATCCTTTACCTCTATGCTTCTACGCCCGGGGCCGGGACTGACTTCCATACGCACTTCCGCCGCATAGGCTGCCGCCAGTCCGGCCACCAGCGCCGTAAGCAGGAATATGTATCTTTTTATTCTCATCGCTCTGATTATATGTCGTGGGTAGGCGCTTTGGCGGCTATCGACTGTACTTTTACCTTGACGGGATCGGATTTTACAGTTTCATACACTCCTTTTTGAGGATTGAACACCTCTATCCATACGGGGCTGATTTCAGCGTCTTTGTCTGTCGGGATAAATGTGCATTCCATCTGAAGTTCTGATATCATCTCTCCGTCTCTCAGATATTGATTACGATTCTCGGAGAATGATTTGAGTTTCGTCCCTTTCTGAAATGCATCGTGATATTCAGGAAGAGTGTCGTCATCAAGCCATCCATTGCCCGTTATGGTCACTATCGCAGTTGCCTCCTCATTCATAAAGATATCGCCGGGTGGAACTGTCACTTCGACCTTAAAGTCGCCTACCGCTCCGGAAAATTCCGTATTCTGGGGTACGGGAGGAAGATCGGAAACTGTAATCTGAATCGGATTCACGGGCACTTCCACTCGCTGTGGCTTCATCATCTGCATTTTGCCCCAGAACGGATCATCGTAGATCTCAGGTATGGAAAGATCCACTGCGTAACAACCGTTATGCAGCTTATACCTTCCGGCTTTGTCCATGGCTATGGCGTAACTGTCCACGGGATAAACGGTCCATATCTCCCCTTCTTTTTTAACCACCCGGGGCTGATGGTCGAATTCGGCTACTTTAAGGTAACTGAACTTTCCCTTGTCGAGCGATGACTGTTTCGATTTACTTATTCCCTGTACATTATATCCCTTTACCCATAAATATAGGGTCAGAACAGTCGGCTCATGATGATACAGGTTGATTTTATCCCGGTTCCAGCTAAGTCTGAGATTGTGTTTGTCAATGTCCTGTTTCTGGGCCGTGGCAAAATCAGCACAGCATATCAGGGAAAGAGTCAATATTGTCAGGAATTTTTTCATTGTTTGTCAGCTCATTGGGTATAAATACATTGATGAAAAGAATCTCCCGGCGTTACCAGCGTTTTCTTGCCTGGCCGTTACCAACGCCCTTTTCTCCTTTAGCGGCGCGGTTAACTCTGGCTCGTGTCTGGTTTTCCTTGCTGTCCATGGCCTGAAGAATCCGCTGGGCCGTCTGTTCGTTTATCTTCTGTTCCTGCGGCTGCTGTTTCTGATCCTGCGGCTGTTGCTGCTGTTGTTGTTGCTTCTGCTGATCTTTCTGATCCTGTTTGTCTTTCTGATCCTGCTGATCCTGTTTCTGTTGATCCTTATCCTTGTTTTGCTGTTGCAGCTTCTTCTGGGCAATCCTCAGGTTGCGTCGGGCATTGTCATCGTTTGGATCGATGCGCAACGACTGCTTGTAATAATCTATGGCTTTCTGATATTGTTCCATATTGAATTCCATGTTGCCAAGATTATAATTAGCCTTAGCGGCTATACCGGGACGCTCTTTAGCCTGGCGTGCCGCTTCAGTGAAATTCTGGCGGGCTCCCTCTATTAGCTTCTGGGTCTTGGGAGTGGAATCCTTCAGGTTCTTCACCTGACGCAACTGAGAAAGCCCGAGGTTATAGCGTGCGGATGTGCTCTGCGGATTTTCGCGCAATGCTTCCTGATATACGCTTTCGGCCTCTACGAATTTGCGTTCGGTGTATAGCTTGTTGCCTTTTGTCACAAGACGTCGTTCGGCGCGTGTCGAAGCCTGGGCCACCGGCACGGTCGAAATGCCTAAAAGTATGACCGACATCAGTATGTATATTGCTTTTCTCATTTTTGCTCAGCTTTTGCTTTGGGTTTGCGGTTTGTGAAGAATGTGATCTTGTCAAGCCATGCTATCTTACGCTCCAGCAGGAATATGTCTATGCACATCAGAACGAGCGCTATAATGGCGAATATATTGAAAAGCTCGTCGTGCTGGGCATAAACACTGCTTTCAAGTGTTGATTTTTTCAGAGTGTCCAATTGACGTTCCAATTCGCTCAGGGCGTCACGGTTGGATGCATTGACATATATTCCTTTCGCGCTTTTAGCTATCTCGGCGGCCAGATCCTCGTTCAGGGCAGTCCGTACCGGCTGGCCCGTTTCGGGATCGATCATCAACGCTCCGTTCTCGGGTACAGTCACCGGTGTGGTCGAGCCGATTCCTACCACGTCTACCTGAATGCCTTTCTTACCGGCGTTGGCAGCAGTGGTCATGACCGTCTCCTTGTCTTCGAGTTCCTCGGCATCGGTTATCAGAATCAATGCTTTGCCTACGTTCTTGTTGTCGGAGAACGAATTGACTGCCATGTCTATGGCAGCGGATATATTGGTGCCCTGATCCTTGATCTGCGTGGGGTCGATACTGTTCAGGAACATCTTGGCCGAGACATAGTCGTTGGTAACCGGAATCAGCGTATAGGCACTGTTGGCATATACAATCAATCCCACTCTATCGTTATCGAGACGGTTTATCAACTTCTCGAGAGTAAATTTGGCCGTGCGCATTCTTGACGTGCCCTTATCATCATCGGTAGCCGAAGCCAGCATCGAATTCGATGCGTCCACTGCTATCACGACTTCTATGCCTTCTTTAGTGGTTTTCTGATTACGGACACCTCCCCACGGACGGGCGCATGCCACTATCAGCATGGCGAGCGCCAGCGACTGCACACATATTTTCAGCGGCCCCTTATAATCCGAAACCTCAGGCATCATGGGCAATAGATACGCGATCTTGCCAAACCGCTTAAGATTTCTTCGGCGGCTGTAACGTGCCAGAACATACAGCGCCACATACAGAGGCACCAGTACCAGCAGATATAATATTTTTGGATATGCAAAACTAAACATACGCTATGGGATTCTGCGCAACACGGTGTAGCGCAACAGCAGGAACAGACCATAAGCACAGATGCTCAGCCACAGCCACGGCATGAAGTTGTCTTCAGTCTGGGTGTAGGTATTGACATTCAGCTTGGTCTTTTCCAGTGAATCTATTTCATTGAACACCTCGCGAAGCATACGCGAATCTGTGGCACGGAAGAATTTGCCCCCCGTTATGTTGGCGATATTCTTCAGCGCGGCTTCGTCTATTTTGGTCTCCATCGTGGTTGTGGAGAATCCGTAGGGATCAGTTATCTGTATTGAGCCGTTGGTTCCGGCCCCGATGGTATAGATCTTGATGCCCTTTTCCTTGGCAATCTGCGCGGCAGTGGCGGGTGCGACATCACCTGCGTTGTTGGTGCCGTCGGTAAGAAGGATAATGCTCTTGGACTTGGCGTTGCCCGACACGAGACGATTGATTGCCGAGGCAATACCGTCGCCTATGGCGGTACCGTCGTTCAGGTCGCCGCTCTCCACATTCTTTATGGCGTTTACAAGTGCGGCCTTGTCTGACGTCAGAGGCATCAGCGACAGGGATTCGCCGGAGAACACTACAAGACCGATGTTATCATCAGTACGCTGTCCGACAAACTTGGTGGCAACCTCCTTGGCGGATTCAAGTCGTGTGGGACGCAGGTCGGTGGCAAGCATGGAACTCGAAATATCCAGTGCCAGCACGATATCGGTGCCTTCCACATTCTGCGAGCGGAGACTGTCGTGGATCTGAGGTCTTGCCAAAGCCACGATTATGCCCGCTATAGCCACAAGCTGAAGCGCAAAGCAAACGTGCATCAGCAATATCTTGAACGACGCCCTTTTACCTTTGAACGGAGTAATGGTTGATACTCCGACCGACGGATCGCCGCCTTTCCACTTCCATACGTACCAGGCTACAAGAGGCACAAGCAGCAACAAAAGGAACAATAATCCGGGATGCAGCATCATTTGGAGCCTCCTTTCTTCTTGTTATTCTTTTTCAACGCAGCCTTCTTTTTCTTATCCGCTTTGTTTCGGGTGCCGCTATCAACTTCATCTTCAGGATTTGGAACCGGTTTGGTCTCGTTAACAAACCTTACGGCACTCTCATAGCTGGCGATATTGTCTTCGGGCAACGGCCTTACCTTGGCAAACTTCACGAAATCGGCCACGTCAAGAATCTTACGGAAATACGCCCGTTTGTCTTTAGTCTCCTCATTCTTGGCCAGAGAGGACATAATCTGTCGTGACGTCATTTCCTCGGCATTTATACCGAAGCGACGTGCCAGATAACGACGTAGAATGTCCGTCAGCTCGGTGAAATATTCCTTCTCCATCCCCTGTTCCCACAGTTTCTGTCCTTTAAGAGTGTTGAGGCGTTTCATGGCCTCCTCGTAAGGCGTAGGTTCAGGTTTTTTGGGTATAAGGTAACCTTTCGTTCTGTAACGATGCCATGCATAGATGCCGGCTCCAATCAAAATCAATACGAGCACTACCAGCCACCAATAGTCAACGACCCAATCGGGAATCCAATCGAAAATTGAGGGATCCTCGGGGTCGGCCGTGCCTGCATAATCTGAAATCTGGTCATCGGCGGAAACCGTCACCGGAGCTACTTTCAGATCTACGGTGTTGGAACGTGCCGTGTCGTTGCCTACCACGTATTCGAACGGGGGAAGCCGATAGGCTCCGGAATCAAATACCTGTACAGGCACCGTAAAGAGTATGCGTAGCTGTGAGCCGAGATCGACGGTATCGACCCCGGACGGTGCCCGGAATTCAACAGTATCGCCCAATACCGTGGCATATCCTCGTTCGCGCAGCTGATTGAACAGTGGAAAATGGCCCCTGGCGTTCTTGGGTTCCTCCACCATAAGTTGCAACACGCCCATCTTGCCCATCATGAGCACGGACGTGTCCATCATGGCTTTCACAACCGGGGCGCCCTGGCTGCCGAACGTGACGCCTGCAAGCATCAGTATGCCGAGCGCTATTCGTATTATTCTATGCTTCATTCTGCAAATGCAAATTTCATCGTGCCACCGACCGGCGCCGGAACATCCCCAGCAGGGCTTTCACGAAGTCCTCGTCAGTGGCTATTGACGTCATGTCAACGCCGCTTTTTGTCATTACCGACGATATCCATTGCTGGCGGTCATACCATGCTTTGGCATACGTCTTGCGCACCGATTTGCTCGATGTGTCAATCCAAGCTGTCTCACCCGTCTCAAGATCACGCATCTTGACAAGACCCACATTCGGCATCTCGCAGTCCCGCTTATCGTAAACCTGAAGTGTCACCAGATCATGTTTCCGACTGGCTATCATGAGGCTTTGCGTATAATCGTGGGTGTCAATCAGGTCGGATATCAGAAAGGCCGCCGTGCGCTTCTTGATAGCGTTGGTCAGGAAACGCAACGCCTGGTCTATGTCGGTACCCTCGTTTTCGGGCTGATAATTGATGATTTCGCGTATCAGCAACAGGATATGTTTCCTTCCCTTCTTGGGAGGAATGAATTTCTCGATCTTGTCGCTGAACATTATCATCCCCACCTTGTCGTTGTTCTGTATCGACGAGAATGCCAGGGTAGCGGCTATTTCGGCCATCTTCTCCATCTTGGCCTCCCCCACGGCTCCGAAACTGCGGCTGCCGCTCACATCCACCAGCAACATGACGGTCAGTTCACGCTCCTCCTCATATACCTTGACGAAGGGCTTGTTCTGGCGTGCAGTCACGTTCCAGTCGATGTCGCGCACGTCGTCGCCCGGAACATATTCGCGCACTTCCGAAAATATCACTCCGCGTCCCTTGTAGGCGCTGTGATATTCGCCGGCGAATATGTTCTGGCTCAGACCGCGTGTCTTTATCTCGATCTTGCGGATCTTTTTCAGCAATTCATTTGCGTCCACAATCTTCAGTTTTTAGGGCACTGCCACCTTGTCGAGGATGTCGGTGATGATGTCGTCCGAAGTAATGTTGTTGGCTTCAGCCTCGTATGTGAGGCCGATACGGTGGCGCATCACATCATGGCATACCGCACGCACGTCCTCGGGAATAACATATCCGCGCCCCTGCAGGAATGCGTAGGCCCTGGATGCCAGTGCAAGGCTGATCGAGGCACGGGGCGAAGCTCCGAACGATACCAGGCTCTGCAGATCGTTCAGGCCATATTTGGCGGGCATACGTGTGGCGAACACTATGTCGACGATATAGTTCTCTATCTTTTCGTCGATATATATCTTCTCTACGATCGTCTGCACTTCCAGGATTTCCTTGGGATCAAGCACAGGCCTTACGGGGTCGAGCGCGCCCTTGATGTTCTGGCGGATTATCAGCTTCTCCTCATCTTTCTTGGGATAACCTATCACTACTTTCAGAAGGAAACGGTCCACCTGTGCCTCAGGTAACGGGTAGGTACCCTCCTGTTCTATCGGGTTCTGAGTGGCCATTACCAGGAAGGGATCCGGTAGCTTGAATGTTTCCTCGCCGATTGTTACCTGTCGCTCCTGCATGGCCTCAAGCAACGCACTCTGAACCTTGGCCGGCGCGCGGTTTATCTCATCGGCCAATACGAAATTGGCGAATATCGGCCCCTTCTTGATCTGGAATTCCTCTTTTTTGACACTGTAAATCTGCGTGCCGAGCACGTCGGCCGGCAGCAAGTCGGGAGTGAACTGTATTCGGCTGTATTTGGCATCGACCAGATTGGCCAGAGTCTTGATGGCCAACGTCTTCGCCAGTCCCGGCACGCCTTCCAGCAGTATGTGTCCGTTGCACAGCAACGCTATCAGCAACGAATCCACAAGATGCTCCTGTCCTACGATGCGACGGTCCATTCCGGTACGGATCATGCTGACGAAACTGCTCTTGGATGCAATTTGATCGTTCAACTCTCTGATATTCACTGTCTCTTCCATATTATACCATTCGTTCAGGCCCTCAAAGGGCACGATTTTGTTTTCTGAAATGCAAAAATAATATTTATTAAGTTAATTTCATCCAATTGCTGTGTTAAATAAAATCAATTGCGCTGAATAAAAATTAACCGAGGTTCAAAAATTGAAATGCAGTCCTATTCTCAATCCTCCTTTGCGTACATCCGGTTTGTTCCGGTATGTCAGACGCCATACATATTCTACGCGCAGGAACGTGAAGATATTTTCAAGACCTACCGAACATTCCATGTATGGCGTAGTGCCTATGGTGGATGTCTCAATGCCCGGAAATTTTAACACGTTCTGTGCTCTGGCCGGATTATTGCGCTTGGTCAGATTGCCCCAGAAACCCCTGAAACTGAACACTTCGCGTATGCGTGCACGCTTTACGTAAGGTATCTTGTTGAACAGAAGTCCCTGCATGTTGTATTGCAGATACCAGCTCACGAATTCGTCCATGGCGAATTCCATCGGGTTCATCATAGAGAATGAGCGAGGATTAGTAAGATACGACGTATTGGCCACCTGCCAGTACAATTCTGTGAACGGCACCTGCGTCCAGATCTTGGCCGCTCTGATGGCCGCCTCCAGATATCCGTATGCCGAGAAGCGCAACGTCTTCTCTATGCCCAATTCAGTTTTGGAGATGGTGAATCGGGAACCCAACAGTTTCTTAGGCCCATATTCCTGATCCAGAGTTATGATGAGTGCGTCCCTGTTGATTAGGTTTCGCTGATTCAGAGTCTGTATGAAGCGCTCTCCGGGAGCCCAGCGTATGCCGGCGTTAAACACGGCTTGTCCGAAATGACCGAATACCTGTCCGAAGCCATTACGGAATTCCACCCAGGGTGAATGCTGCTGTCTGACGTAACGGAAACCCACATGCATCGACAGATTGTTACGCCATTCCTTATTATAATCTATATAAACATGGTGACGATATGTTATTAGATTTGTATTGATGGTCTTCAATGAACCTAACAGATCGGCAGTGCTGTACCATGACTGCTCCTGCCCAAGCTGGTCCATGTCGAAATTCCATCCGATACTAATATTATTCATAGGGAATTCAAGCGCGTGCAGACGACGTTTTTCGAACGAGTATTCTACTTCCATAGCCCCCTTCCATTTGTGGTCGCCGAGACTATATGCCCCAAAGCCACGAAGAAATACATGCGGCCATAATTTACTTGTGGTCATGCCTCCGAGCTGGAACCTCCATCCCCCGGCGTTGGTATAGCTCACAAATGAATTGATAGGCCCGATGAATACCTTGTTGTGCTCGTCGTCTCCCGTGGGAATGTATCCCTTGACAAGCAGGTCTATTATTGTCTCGGTCACACGGAACCCCTTGTCGCGGCGGAACACTGAATTCGTGCCTATAAGATTGGATTCCGCAGCTGTCAAAGGCACAAGTCGGTTGGCTTTCCAGTATAAGTCGGGACGTTTCAGGTCAAGATCCTCAACGAAACTTGATCCTACCGCATCCACGTATTTCTGATATTCGGGGCGTCCCTTGTAATTGAAGTTGTCACGTCTTATCTGACGGTTGAAACTGAACACAGGAGTGCCGGGAGCTATCTGCACATTCACCATAAGGTCGTCAACCGTCTTATGAAGCTTGCCGATAGAGTCTAATTTGAAATTCTGATTCAATATCAGGCTTTTGACGTAATTGATATTGGTGGCCTTTGGCATTCGCATCATTGCACGGCGCACATATTTCACTGAATCATTTACCGGAATGTACAGGTTGCCGTTCAATCCGGTCATCTCCGGATTTGCAGGCGCGAAACTGAGTTCAACACACATCTGATTCCCTATAGGGACAGTATCGACCAGTTCGTAATGATAGAAATTGATGCCATTGCTTGACAACGGACTCACAAAATCACTGCGCAACATGTGCAGGTCGTTTTTGTACAGGTCTATTTCGCGCAATACGTCTTCAAGAAAAACATTCGTATATTCTGTGCTGAACTTCTGGTCGAGACCGTCGCTGTTTCGACCGGTGATTATTTCAGTAGGCTCGTCGTTTTTATAAACTACGGTCGAAGTCTTTTCCTTGATGGCGATGTTCATTATCTTGTCGGCAGTCCAGCGGGCTGTGTCTATCAGCTTGCTGAGGTTCTGCCGATCTTTGACCGGAATAACCCATGTACCGCTGTTCTTTTCCGAACTGTTCAGTCCGATTACGGTTTTGGAATAACTGTCAAAGTTATAGCCATCGATTTTGCCGGGATCCACTGAATCGTGGTATGCCCGCACCTTGAGCATCAATTCTGACGCAGGATTGCGTTTCTTATACTTTTGCTTCTTGAATTTCACCACAACTTCCTGAAGTTCGATCACATCGTGTTCAAGGGATATCCTTAAAGTGTCGGTTGGGAACGGACCTTTAATAGTTTGTGTGGCATATCCTTCCGATTTAATCTTAAGAGTGGCGTTGGAAGGCAGTCTGAGCGTGAATCGCCCGAGGGAGTCAGTTGTTGTGGAGCTAGATCCGCGCCCCCCGATTACAGAAACATACGGCATCGCATTATGGCTGCCGGCGTCGGTCACCACTCCCCTCACGGTCTGGGTTGGCGGATTGGATGCATTTATAAATGTCAATCCCAATGGCAACAGCATCATTACCATCACAATCAGTAATCGATTTGTATGTCTTGCTTCAGGATAATACATTCTTAATTATAACACATGCATCTGCCACTTATTGTGTTGTGCTGAATAGTGGAGTCGAATTTAATCTGTCTTGAGTTTTATTTTCAACGCATCAAATCTAAGTACATAAACTTAAAAGACCCCATCCTGTAAAATCGGGATAGAGTCTTATAAGTTTGAGCTGTAGAATGATTGGAGTCAGAATACGAGCTTTATCGTCTGTCCATTGCTGAAATGTATGATATTTACTCCCTTGGCAAATGATGAACGCTCCACTCCGTCAAGACCAAATACGCAGGCATTGTTCGTCCTGATCCATTCCACACCTCCGTCTGAAGGAATTGAGGAGGGGGTGTCGACACTTATGACAACATCATTCACCCCACTTTCCACAGCTATGTTTTCAATCAGATTGTCAAGAATGGGGAGTCTATGTTGGAAATAATCCTCCATCTCTTGCATGCAATCTTCAGTGGTTACCGTTCCGCCTGCAAATCTTCGGGATGCATCAAGACCGGGCATCAGCTTAAGCCTTTCGTTCAAGACTTTCATGACATCGTAAAAGATTGTATACTTTACTGAATTCCATTTTTTCTTGTAGGCTCGGCAGAACTCGGGATATTCGAACAATTTCGGATACCAGAACATATTTCCGGCATGTATCGATGAGAATGCATCAGTTTTTCTACTGAAAGATCCATCCATATCCCACAGCGCGCTCATGCGGAATTTACTGCTGAATGGATTGGTCATATCAAGGTCATCCTTTATGAGAAATATGTTGCTTCCATTGCCGTCACGATTGTTAATGATGTCCTGGGCCAGTACCCATGTGGCAAACGATTCGATATCAATAACATCTGCAAGATTGCGACCCTCGACGTCGGTACCGTTGCAAATCACGTTTTCAGCAATGCGCGTAACATTCTCTATATTCATACGCGTTTCTGCCGACAGATCCTCGAAGTCAGGGTCCTTGAAGGTCCATCCCATTGCGTATTGAATATAATCTGTCTTGAAGCTCTCTTCCGGCTGTTTCCACCAATATGCGTCATCTTCAATTATAAAGCCGGAATCGGTAATGTCAATTCTGTTCTTCTCGGCCGATATGGCTTCAATAAGGAAATAATTACCGAAGTAATTTCCGTTGATCATCAGGACCACCATATACCCTCTGGGCTGCCAGCCTAATCCAAGAAGTCTGGCAGTTTCAAAACCTGCGATATTCCTTATATCCACATATTTATCTTTGAGAAGCACCCAATCCTTGGATTTGCCCACTGACTCGTCTCCTATAAGGATATTTGCTTTCTTAGACAATTTGATTTTATACGAAGGTCGTTTAGACTTGACGCCTCCTTCATTTGAAGAGCCGTTGCCTCTGACTTTAAGTCGGATTCCACTTTCCTTGGCTACGTAGGGTTCACTGAAAAATAGTTAATATATTGCGTAACATATAATTAAGTGTCTCAAAAGTTTGTAATTTTAACAAAAAAGTACTAATTTTGATGTTAAAAGAAGACCATCCGACATGAAAATCGTATCCTTGAACGGCCAAATGACCTTCGATGAGATGAAGGGTTCGCTTGAGCGTCTGCCGAAAACCAACCGGTGGGTGCAGATGGGCGATGCTCTTCCATGGGGGGAATATGAGAAAGTCTATAACGAGCGTCTGAAAAACGATAAGGTCGGAGCCTCCAACCGTCCCGGACGTATGGTGATTGCTGCTCTCATCATTAAGCATAAGCTCAGTCTTTCTGACGAAGAGACAATACTGACAATACAGGAAAATCCATATATGCAGTATATGTGTGGATTGACCGAATATTCCGACCAGCCGATATTTGACCCTTCTCTGTTCACGACCATTCGTAAGCGAATCACTATCGAAGATGTCAATGCCCTTACTCTCGAACTTGCAAAGAAAGCGCAACAAAAGAAGGACAAGGACGACAATGATGAAGATAACACTTTCTCCGGCATGACACAGCCGACTGATGTCAAGGCGGATGCGACATGTGCCGATGCGGAGGTAAGATATCCTACGGATATTGATCTGATTGAGGATGGCTCGAAATACATTGACCGCATGATAGACAAAGTCTGCGGTATTAAAAAGATACGCAAACCGGCCGGAGTGGAGCGCAACCGCATACGGGCAATCTATCTCAATGTCATAAAGCGCAAACACAAGGGTTCGAAACTGGTCAAGGATACTCTCACACGCATGCTTCCGCTGCTTTACCGCGACATACTCACGCTTCTCAATCTCATCGGAGTGGATGACGAGACATACGGCAGATTCAACTGTACACAGAAGCGGACCATACAGGCCGTCATCGACATGTATCACCAGCAGGAGGAGATGTTGCGCGAGGGTAAGCACACGTGCGAAACCCGCATTGTCAGTATCCATCAGCCTCATGTCCGTCCCATTGTACGAGGCAAAGCCAAAGCCAAGGTGGAGTTCGGTGCAAAGATTGGCGTCAGTATCGTCAGCGGCTACTCCTTTATAGATCATCACAGCTGGGATGCATATAACGAAGCGTCTGACTTGACTGTTCACATAGAGAAATATAAGGAACGGTTTGGCTGTGAGCCAAAGAGATTCTTTGGCGACAAGATATATCTCAACCGCGAGAACAGAAGGATTCTCAAAGAAAAGGAGATTCAGATAATGGGACGACCATTGGGACGGCCACCGAAGAATCCGACTCAAGAGCAAATCGAGCGCGAGCGAATTGGAGTCTCTCTCAGAAATGAAGCTGAAGCCCAATTTGGAACAGGCAAGAGGACATACAGAGCCAACAACATTAGGGCGAAGCTTCCACAGACCGCTGAATGCTGGACCGCCATGTGTTACTTCGTCAAGAATCTGGCAAAGTTCATGAGAGAACTTTGTCTTGTCCTTATCGAAATATGTGGTCGCATACGTCATTTTGCCTTGAAATCTATAAATCCATCATCAGAATCCAGTGTGCCGTATTGTGTGGAACACTTATCAAACTTCCGTGGAACACAGGTCTGTTGATTATTCAGTAAACCCTACGTAAGGTCCGCTTTGATACAGAACTTCTCCCTTTCGGGTGATTTTTAATTCGCCCTCCACCCATTTGTTGTTTATAATTGATGAGCCCACGCAACCCTCCGGAGGCGAGACGCATTCAAAATCCGGGAACGCTCCTTCGGCCAAGTTGAAATTCAGGATAGGAATGTCGATGCTGTTGAGTTCTGCCTTTTGTCCTTCTGTCAGGACTGTGCCCGAAGGTGCCGGATCTTCTATAACATCGTCCGACGCACTTATATTTAAGTTGAACATGAGTATCGTGGCCGATACAAACACTGAAATAAGTAATCTTGTCATTTGGTGTAATTTAGTTGATATTATTGCGTGTGTGTTGGTTAATCTTGATTATATGACAGATACGAATTTTTGGATTTATCCTCGCAAGTCAAATAATCAATTGTAAATTTACAATATTTATTTGATATTTACCAATTTTTTCAGTATATTTTTCGATTATTTTCCACGGCACTTTCATTTAAGATTTCGTATCATTCTCAAGGATGGTGTTATTTTATAGCGAGAGCAGTAATTTAAATGAAAGAGCTGTGGATTATTCTTCCGTATGCAGTTTAAGAGACATTGTGCGGTCGTACTTGTCATCATAACTCGGATCGTAAACCTTAAGGGAGGCGGCGTCCCATTGTTCCAGTTCCGGTATTGACATGACGATTGAATATGCTTTTTCGTGATTGTCGGGATAAACGGCGATAGCTTCGTCAATACGTTCGAAAACGGGTAAGCTCCCGACATACATGCGGGTTACATAAAATCCGGCAGCGATGTACAATGCGATAGCGATTATACCGGATATCGCATTGTTATAATCCAAATGCCGGTCACAGACAGACACAATACGCATCAGCGCGATGGCTCCGTAAATTTGCGCGAAAAAACCGGCACGACCCGCCACCCCTCCTACCATGACTATACATCCGGACACTATGGACGCGATGGCAAAAACTACGAACCGGTCATGCAATAGCCTCCTGAATAGCCGTCTGTTGGCAAGCCATAGGACAATAATGGAAACAAAGACGATCAGGGACATATTGGCCGCACTGAAAAGAAGATACAGCATGCTGCCCTCCGGAGTCCTTTTGGTCGCCAGTCTGTTCCAGATTGCGGGAGAAGATATTGTGAACAGTCCGCCGGCAATCATGGCTATAAACCACCATTTTTTGACAGCCGGGAATTGTTTCCATTTATGACTCAGACAGCACCACGCCGTCAACCCTGCGACCAGAGGAACACCCGAGGCCTCATGCCATGCGGCTCCCATACCGGCAAGCGGGATTCCGAGAAGCCACCATTTGCTGCGCATCTTGTAATTGCCTGTCAAGGGTACCAGGCATGCAAGTACTATTGCTGTGCCCCAGGGATAATTGATCCAGCATACAAGATGCCCTATATCATGCCATGGCAATAGAAATACTATAATCATAGTCATCGCACACACCGGTATGGTCTGCCGTACTTTCAATCCGCTCAGCTTCATGGAAGCCCACGGAAGCAAGACCGCAAATATAAATGCGAAAATGGAAGTCGCCATTCTTGGAAGCAATGAGAGCCATACCGTATTTGTAATATCGCCCCAGCGTCCGTTACTGCCCATATAGACTCCGGCCATCAGGTGTGGCAATGCCTTCAGTCCGCCTCCACGCACATTCAGATCCGATACATAGAACAGATCATCGCCTATCAGAGGCCGCTTATACACATACAATGCGGATATTATGCCGCAATAACACACAAATGCCCCGAATATAAGGGCCGATATCCGATAAGAATTATTTTTCATCAATATAAAACATGCATGAACTATGTGTCCGGTCAGATTCTTGTAACGGCATAACCCAGATACAACATAACGAAGCCGATGGTCAGGCTAAGGGCTATATACCCGAGTAACATTAATATATCGGAAGACTGGAAGAGAATATAATTCTCGTTTATGAACGTAGAGAAGGTGGTGAATCCTCCACAGAAGCCGACTGTCAGAAACAACCTCAACTGCTGTGAAATACAGCCTTCGGGACACAATCTATCGAACAGACCGTAAAACAATCCTATTAAAAGACATCCCGACACATTGACAGCCAGCGTGCCCCATGGAAACATGCCGTACTCCGCGACATGCGATTGCACCGCCTTTGACACCAGATAACGGCATACTCCTCCAAGGCCACTTCCTATGAATATTGCTATAAGATCGGCTATCATATTTGCATGGTCACATATAGCTTTTCGGTAATAATAGCAATACGCTGAAATCATCTATATGATCACAGCGTATTGACTCCGCGGAGCGACCGAGATTCGAACTCGGGATACGCTTTTGGCGTATACACGCTTTCCAGGCGTGCCTCTTCAGCCACTCGAGCATCGCTCCTTTCCGATTTGCGACTGCAAAGTTAATGCTTTTTTCCGACTTTACAATGCTTATCCATGATTTTTTTGTTTTTTATAAAATGATACTTCATTAAATCTCCCTCAATAGTCAGTCAATGACCGTTTTGTCAAGAAAAAACAAGCCAATGTTCATTTTTTGCGATAAAAATACTAAATTTCGACTATAAATTATTAAATTTGCACACAGAAGTTACTTTCTATAGGTTATGTATATGAACCCTACTGTGCCGGAGCCGCTTTTCCTATGGGTTACGGCATGGTTGTTGAACGAATATAATACATCTTATTAATCATTATTATGTCTAAGAAAATATATACATTCGGCGACGGTAAGGCCGAAGGAACAGCGGACATGAGAAACCTTCTTGGCGGTAAGGGCGCCAATCTGGCAGAAATGAACCTGCTGGGCATGCCCGTTCCTCCCGGTTTCACCATCACCACAGAAGTATGCACCGAGTATACCCAGTTGGGACGTGACGCTGTCGTAGCCGACATCAAGGCTGACGTTGAGAAAGCAATTGCCCATGTAGAGTCATTGACCGGCAAAAAATTCGACGACCCCGACAATGCTCTTCTGGTATCGGTACGTTCCGGAGCCCGCGCATCCATGCCGGGTATGATGGATACGGTATTGAACCTGGGTATGAACGATGCAACTGTAGCCAACATGGCCGAAAAGAGCGGCAATCCCCGCTTCGCATGGGACAGCTACCGTCGTTTCGTGCAGATGTACGGTGACGTTGTGCTCGGCATGAAGCCTAAGAGCAAGACCGACATTGATCCCTTCGAGGCCATCATGGACGCCGTGAAGGAGGAGAAAGGCGTAAAGTTCGACAATGAACTTGACGTAGACGACCTGAAGGAACTTGTAAAGCGTTTCAAGGCTGCCGTCAAGGATTATACAGGCAAGGATTTCCCCGAATCTGCATGGGAGCAGCTGTGGGGCGGTATCTGCGCTGTTTTCGACAGCTGGATGAACGAACGCGCCATCATCTATCGCCGCATGAACCAGATTCCCGAGGAATGGGGAACGGCTGTCAATGTACAGGCCATGGTTTACGGCAACATGGGTAACAATTCAGCCACCGGTGTCGCATTCAGCCGCGATGCCGCTACAGGCGAGAACATATTCAACGGTGAATACCTGATCAACGCTCAGGGCGAGGATGTTGTGGCCGGTGTACGCACACCGCAGCAGATCACCATCGAGGGCTCGCGCCGCTGGGCTGCCCTGCAGGGCATAAGCGAAGAGGAGCGTCGCACCAAGTATCCCGCGCTTGAGGAATCGATGCCCGACTGTGCCGCAGAGCTGATCAGCATCGCGCACAAGCTGGAGGATCACTATCGTGACATGCAGGATATGGAATTCACCATTCAGGACGGCAAGCTCTGGATGCTCCAGACCCGTAACGGTAAGCGCACAGGTGCCGCCATGGTCAAGATAGCCATGGACCTGCTGCGCGAAAACATGATTGACGAAAAGACCGTGCTGCTTCGCATGGAGCCCCAGAAGCTCGACGAGCTGCTGCACCCGGTATTCGATAAGGACGCCCTGAAGCGTGCTGTAGTAGTTGCCAAGGGTCTGCCCGCATCTCCCGGTGCCGCTACAGGTCAGATCGTATTCCAGGCCGACGATGCAGAGGCCTGGGCTGAGAAGAAGAAGAAAGTAATTCTGGTTCGTATCGAGACCAGCCCCGAAGACCTTCGCGGCATGGCCGTGGCTCAGGGTATCCTGACCATGCGCGGCGGTATGACCAGCCACGCAGCTGTTGTGGCTCGCGGTATGGGCAAATGCTGTGTATCCGGTGCCGGAGAAATACAGGCTGATTACAAGGAGAAGACCGTCAAGATGGATGGCAAGACCTTCAAGGAGGGCGACTGGATTTCTCTGAACGGTTCGACAGGCGACGTTTACGAGGGACAGGTTCCCACCACCGAGCCCGAGCTGAGCGGTGACTTCGGCGCCATCATGAACCTGGCCGAAAAATACACCAAGACTTACGTGCGTTGCAACGCCGACACTCCGCGCGATGCCGAGACAGGACGTCGCTTCGGCGCCAAGGGTATCGGACTGTGCCGCACTGAGCACATGTTCTTCGAAGGCGACCGTATCAAGGCAGTGCGCGAGATGATTCTGAGCAGTGACGAGGAAGGACGCCGTGCCGCTCTGGCTAAGTTGCTGCCCATCCAGCGTATGGACTTCGAAGGCATATTCAAGGCTATGGACGGCTGCGGAGTGACAATCCGCCTGCTCGATCCCCCGTTGCATGAGTTCGTGCCTCATCAGACAGCTACTCAGAAAGAGCTGGCTGACGAAATGGGTCTGACCCTGCAGGAGGTTAAAGCCAAGGTAGACGAGCTAAGCGAGTTCAACCCCATGCTTGGACACCGTGGTTGCCGTCTGGGCATCACATATCCCGAGATTACCGAGATGCAGGCACGTGCCATCATAGAGGCCGCTCTGATCTGCAAGGAGCAGGGCATCAAGGTATATCCCGAAATCATGGTGCCGCTGGTAGGTACGCTCAAGGAAATACAGCATCAGGCCAACGTGATCAACGAAACAGCCGCCAAGGTATTCGACGAGCGAGGCACATCGATTCCCTACAAGGTAGGAACCATGATCGAGGTGCCCCGTGCAGCCCTGACCGCCGACAAGATTGCCGAGGTAGCGGACTTCTTCTCGTTCGGCACCAACGACCTGACGCAGATGACCTTCGGCTACAGCCGTGATGACGCCCCCAAGTTCTTGAAATACTACAAGGAGAAGGGAATCATCAAGGTAGATCCGTTCGAGGTACTTGATCAGGAAGGTGTAGGCCAACTTGTAGAGATGGGCGTTAAGAAAGGCCGTAGCACCAAGCCCGACTTGAAGGTGGGTATCTGCGGCGAGCACGGAGGCGAGCCCAGCTCGGTAAAGTTCTGTGCCAAGATCGGCATGGACTACGTCAGCTGCTCACCGTTCCGCGTGCCCATCGCCCGCGTAGCAGCGGCCCAGGCCGCGATAGAGGACTAAAAGTCCACTGACATAAACCCTTATTTCAGGCTGTAATTCACCGATAAAAAGGTGGTTACAGCCTGAATTGCGATTAGGAGGTACGTTCACTTGACCGCAGAAATCGAGCCAAATGCACGGTGTTGCTTACACTCCGCGATACTGTTTCTTTGAGTGTGTCTGAGAGAGGGCACTAAAAAAGGACCAGCCAAAATTTGACCGGTCCGAACAAGTTTGTAATTTTA
>CADBNR010000038.1 GCA_902796035.1 uncultured Bacteroidales bacterium
TATACGCTATCGGGAAGGTCCCTTCTCTCTACGGTATCCAATCTGTCATTCATAATATTGTCTGTATTTAGGTTTCTTATTTACTAACAAGTAATTCACTGGTGCTGTTCATCAAAAAACGATAGTATTCACAGAAGGCGAACGATGCCGTCTATCACCTTGACATTTACCTTCTGCTCAAACACTTTGTCAGCCAGCTTCTGCCTTCTCGAAACGATGGCTCCGTTGGTAAGGGCCAATAGAATTGTTAAATCAACCGGTCGGAAACCGCACTTTACGAGCAATGCTGTATGCCGCTCGCGCGTAGTCAGTTTATCGCACGTCAGCAACTTAAGACTCGATATAAACCGAGGAGATGCCGCCACAACAGTTTCCTCCAGTTTGTCCCACAATGCATCGCCCATAGGTTTCTTTTCTTTTAATAATTGCTGCAGGTGGGCGTACACCTCCGATTCAAGAATCGCTTGTGGAGTCACGACATCATTGTTTTGATTATATAGGGCCATCAACTCTTCTTTCAATTGTTGCCGCAACGCCTGTTCGGACATGGTGGTCATAGGAAAAGAGACAATCTGACCTCCTTCGCAAGTACCGTCTGGAGCTGTGGCTTGACTGAGCTCCTGCTTCAAAATCTGCAGGTTGTCCAACTTCTCCCGCATTTTGACAATATTATTCCGGTTCTTATACTTCATATACAGTATCACAAACGCCATGATGACAACCAGGAAGGCAAAACCGACTATAACCCATAGCAAGACCTTCTTTTCTTCCTGAACTTTAATGCTTTTCCTCTCATGTGTCTGATAATTATACATACTTTCCTGAATCAGAGCCTGTTCATTAGGATTGTCATCAAAATAAGCTTCAAGAACCTCCTTATATTCCGCATAGTAGCGGCTCAGCGTATCAGGATGCAGCATACTTCTGAATTCCGGAGACAGAATAATACTGTAACCCGTCTTTTTATTTAATATATCTTCGTTGACTACCAATTCGTGAGCATACATATACGCCGTATCCATGATGCCGGCCTCTTGATATATATCGGCTGCGTATGCAAGAGCTACAGCATACTGAATTGAATCTGCCAACTCCGGAGTGTCGCGTATCAAGTTCAAAGCTGACTTGATATCCCCCTTCATTCTTTTTACCTCAGCCAATAACATCTTAGATTTTGTTTTAAAAAATTGCGGAAGATTATCTGCGTAATCTAATGAGATTGATAGAATTGAATCGGAAGATTCCAGATACCTTATTGCAATAGAATCGTTGTCCTGCAACGTTCCAAGATTATAATACGAAGCACCCAATCCTTGTTGAGCATAGACTATGCCGGATGAATCGTTGTTCTCTTCCGCCATTTTATGGCTCAACATCTTAGAAAAATACTTCGAAGCATCCTTATATAGCCTTAAATCCACCAATAACCATCCTATTTGACTGTTCAGCCTGTTTACCAGATCAGTAGTATCAGGAGCCTGTCCCTGATTATCAAGAGCCTGTTGAAAATATCTCAAAGCTGTAGGATAATCGCCAAGTTCGTAATATACGCGACCTCCATAATATAGTGTCTCTGGATATATGGGATCCGAAATGTCATTCGAATAATAATCAATTACATCGAGAATCAGACTGTCGGACTCATGGTTTATGAGCAATTTATCGTGTGCTTTTATTGATAGAAAATCATAAAAATGTCTATCATTAACCGACAGTTCATTATAATCTATACAGTTAAGACTGTCAAGTGCCCGTTTAGGATTATCTGATACTAACCCTGCAATACGTAAAAGCCTTGGACCTGGTTGGCGAGATTTTGTTTGTAACGAGCAGCCCGATGACATTAAAGAAAATAGCAGTAGTGATACATTTATTAGAATAAAATATATTTTATATAAAAAATGGATATTCATAATATGCTATATTGACCTTATCAGCTTCGTTTTATAATATTACACACTGCAAAATTAATAAAATGAAGCTGCTTAAACAACACCATTATTTCAAATACAATGAATCCCAGTAATTAAGAAGGTGATTACATAGAAAAATGACTTTAATTGTATAACCACAATCACACAGCCTTCTTGTCATATATGCCTGACTTTCTATACATTACAATGACTGATTTTTTCAGTTAATAAATTCCGTCATTTTTCAGTCATTGAAAATTTGGATGATTCTCATTCTGCTTCTAATTTTGCAGCCGAAATCAATTAACAACTCTCATGAAAAAAATATTGTGCATAGTTTTAACAATATTGTTTGCGGCAAACGTGTCTCTCACTGTTGATGCACGGACACTCAAGACACGCACAATCAAATTAAAGAAACATTCACGGCTGCCAAAGGATAATGATAGACATAAGTATGGATCTCCGTCAGTATTGTTCACATGTGAAGTCGAAAAGGACAGCGGCATCCAGCCTATCGACACTTCTGAAATAGAAACTTTCGAGGTGTGGGACTGCACCGATACTGCTCCAATCGTCATTTATGATGACGAGAAACTATTTGTGGATTACATTCTTAATGAATCCGCAGAAGGAATCATTAAGCTGTTTACTCCCGATTACATCTACATTGGTAACCTCGAGCCCCAATTTGAAATGCAATAAATCTATGGCGGTCCGCCTCTCTATGTCGCTTTGACATAAACGACTCATAACTTCTCCTTTAAATTTAGGCATGCATATATTTAAGGAGAAGCTAAATACATAAATCTCAAAACAATTATTAACGATTCAACTTTCGCAAACTAAAGTTGCCGTTTATGAAGTTGAATAAATAAAATTAAATAATGAAAAAAGCAATTTATGCGCTCGTCATGTCGATGCTGGTCATAATGACCGGCTGCATGCAAGACGAAGATGTGAAGCCGGATGGTAATGGCCGGACGGGCCCCCAGTGGTCAATATGAACAAGGCCAGACAGGTAAAAGTCTGCCTTGCAGGAGAACATTGAATTTCAAGAAACCTATAATAACAGTATTAGAGTATGAGAAAGTTAATTGTGCTGGTAACGCTCGGGATGATGAGCATGATTGCGTTCGGGCAGCAGAAGCTGGAGTGGGGGATAAAGGCGGGCTGGAACATTTCATATCCTGTAGATGCCACGCGCGCATCATTCGGATTCAATGCCGGTGTGTTCGGACAACTCAATCTGAACCGCATCTGGTATCTTGACGCAGGCCTGCGATTCAATTACAAGCCATGGTGTGTCAACCATTCATACGATTCGAACAATATGTGGAATGGCGTCCCGATGTCAGTCAAGACCACAGGCAATCCTTTTGCTCTTGAACTGCCGGTGCATGCGGGTGTCAGATTCGATCTCGCCCCTTCAGCAAAGATGTTTGTATCACTCGGCCCATATATAGGAGTGGGACTATTCGGCAAGGGGAAAGTCACCGCTATAATGACGGACAGCGGTGTTAAAGAAACAGAATCCGTTAATATGTATGGCGACAGCCCGTATTCGATGCGGAGATTCGAAGTCGGTGCCGATGCTTCGATAGGCGTTGAGATAAAAGACCATTACCGCATTTCGGTCGATTATCTGTTCCAGTTCAACAATGCCGCGGAAGGCACCGTAACTCCTGTAAGTCATGCGCAAGTCTTCTCTCTGAATCTTGGGTATAAATTCTGATCCTATACCCCATACAACGTACAAGTCGGATATAAACGCCAATCAGCGGTGTTTGTCTCCGACTTTTGTCTTGCTTATCACCACAAGTCGCTCTACATACGGCATGAATACAAAAAAAAGCCGCTCTCACGAGTGGCTTTCTTCTAACTTAATGAACAAAATCTATCTTCTAACTTCACATATAACAAGCATGCCACAAAAAAAGTTCTCGAAAAAAATTATTTTTCGAAAACTTTTAATTTTCAACATTCCATTGCCCCTTTTTCAAGAGGCTTTGGGTCCGTGTTTATGGGCGGCGTGGACACCGCCCTTCCAGTCACAGCCGATACCGGGATGACGACGTCCACGTCGTCAAAAAGCAGGCGGTTGAAAACCGCCTCTCCAGTCGTCACTTATCATTCGGCGCGAACAGGTCGAGGGCGGCGTCAAGGATGGCGTCCTTGCCTTTGGCCAGGTCAATGTCGTCGCAGTGTACCTCGATGTCAGGGTCGATGCCGAATTCGGTCAGCTCGTTCTGCGCGTTGTTGATGGGACAGGACGAAAACCGGACACTCCAGCCGTTGGGCAGCTCGGAGTTGAAGGGCATTCCTCCCCCGCCCCCTGTGCGCGCGCCAAGAATGGTGACATCGGGAAGCGACTTCATCACCGACGTAAAGTCGTTGGCGGCCGAGAAACAACTGCGGTTGGTCAGCACTATCACGGGCTTGCCAAGATATTGGATATGCTTTTTAGCCGGCTTGTATTCTATCTTGAACGGCTTGCTGAAATCCTCCGGTCCCGGTCCCGTCTTATGACAGATATAACCGCCCGGAGTCTTCTCCGTGATGAAACGGCCTACAAGCTCCGGCACATTGGTCAGAAAACCGCCGCCGTTGTCGCGTATGTCTATTATCAGGCCCTTCGTCCCTTTCATCGCCGCCAGGATATAGTCCAGAGTGGCCGGCGGCAGCTGCGCGCTGAACGAGGGAATGCGCACATACCCTACCGTATCTGGCAGGAACACGCAATATGTCATGCCGTTCTTCTGAAACCCGCCGAACTTCAGATAATACTGCTGCAGGGTGCGCTCGTTGAAGTCCTGGGGATAATCGCTCCACCATTTCTTGTAGTAACTCGTGGCGAACGGGGCGCTGAGATTAACGTGACCGTCCTTCAGGGTGTCGAGCATCTGGCTCATCAGTCCGAAAAGTTCCACCGGATTCATGTCCGCCGTCACCTTGGCGCGGTATTCCTCCGTGACACCGTCCCAGTCTATCCCCTTCTGCTTGAAGAAGCAGTAACGTTCCCCTACCACCCGGGCCAGCATATCGAAATTACGATACGGGTCATCGACGTCACCGCTGTATGTCAGCGGTTCGGTACATGCGGGCACCCAAAGCATCAGCGCTATCAGGGCCACGGGCGCCAGCACTCTCTTAATTGATCTGTATAGCGACTGTAAATGCATTGGTTACGTATTGATTGGTGAGATGATTTGCCCGGTTGTTGCGCACATAGAGGCGATAGCCCAACACCAGACTTTTCCTGTTCCTGAAATGAAGCGACATGGTCAGATGGTTGTTGATGCCGAAGCAATTGCCCCACCATCCGAAGTGGGCCAGACCTGACCGTTCGCCAAGATAAATCTCGTAATAGCTCTGCCCGAACTGCGGACAGAAGAACGCTCCGAGCGTGGGAAGCGAGGCGCGGTCGGCCAACGTGACGGGCAGACGCCAGAAGTGTGTTTTCCAGGCCAGCCCGGCCGTAAGGTCTATTCCCGCATACACCATTGCCTGCACGGGATTGTTGCCGTTGATGGGAAGATAGAACGCGCCGCCCGACAGGTCCAGCGCGCCGCCGAGGGTCATCGACCATCCGTTGCCGAACTCATGCAGCCAGCTCGGTCCCCAGCCGAAACGCGCCGACACCGACATCATCTCGGCCGACTTGCTCGGGTTCTTGGTCGAGGTCATGTTGAGTCCGGCCGTAAATGCCATAACCAGGTTCTCGGGATGCTGCTTCATTCGCTTGCCCCAGCCTCCGTACACTCCCACCCCGCTGCCGGCGTATGGCAACGGGCTCAGATAATTGCAATTGATGTTGGCGCCCCCAATCTCCAGTCCATACACCGACGTTATGGGCCGGTGCGTAAAACACTCGGGCTGTTCCTCGGTCCGGCAGTAGTCGCGGCATCCATGCCGATGGTGATGCCGGCCCTGAGCCAAGGTGCCTGTCACCGACAATATAAGGATTGTCAATGAGAGGAAAATTTTTTTAGTCATCAAAATCGAATAGTGACGGTTCGCTTGCCGTCGGATGTGTGTTTTCTTCTGACGAGTCAGTATTGTCAGATATAGTCTCTGATTGTGTAACGGTTTCTCCGGCATTAAGTTCTGCGTCCTCAGCCTGTTCTTCGGCTTCCGGCTCCGGTTTGGGTATTTCCGTCACTTCGCGCAGCGGAAGCGTGGTGAGCCGTTTGCCCTTGGCCTTGAACGACTTCACGCCGATAAATTCCGCGGCATCCACTTCGGTGTCGGGACGGTCGGCATCCTCGAAATGCAGCAGCAGATCGGGATCCTGCGTATCGGTCAGCAGCATTATCCTTGAAGCCTCGTCCGAGCCGACAAACCGTTGCGGCCTCGCCGACGCCTCAAAATTGAAGCGTTTCAGATACGGCGCGCCCAACGTGGCGTCCCAAAGCGCGAGGGTCCACACCTTGTCGGGCCGGAACTTCTCGATGCGCAGTATGTTGTCCTCGTAATGGTTGGCGTCGGAATACGAGGAGGTGAAGTATTCGCCGTTGTTCTGGATAATCAGCACCTTGTCATCGCCCTGGAACACGCCGAGGCTTTCACCTCGCCGATCGTAGTTGAGGCGCACCACGTCGCGGTCGAACCATACCTCGCGGCCACCAAGCGTACTCGTACCCTTTTTCTCCAGGGTCACTGACTTCACCTTGAATTTGGTCACAAGGTTGCCTAACGATTCCTTGCCCTTGATGAGCAGGTCTGCGAAATTTACATAGACCTCTGTGTTGCGCGGACGACGTCCCCCCACCTCCGCCGGCTCGTCGTACAACGATACGCGCACCGTCTCCGCCTCGCCGTTGGGATTGGCCGACATGTACTCCACGCGCGAACCGGGCACTCCCTTGGTCACGTTATACTCCTTGTCGCGGGTCAGGCCGGTAACGAAGAAGCGTTTCATATACGTGTTGCCCCCCTTGCCGTTGCGGTATATCACGTTGTAGATGGTGCGCCGGTCGTTTTTCTTGAACAGACCGATGTGTATTATCTTGTTGTTCTTGCCGCCGGTGCCGGCCTCGCCCACATAGAGTTTATCGGCCACACGCACGGTCTTGTACGTACCGTCGCGGTAGAACAGGATGATGTCGTCCAGGTCAGAGCAGGTGAATTTGAATTCCCCTTCCTTAAGGCCCGTACCGATGAAGTTGCCCACAGGGTCGTAGTAGAGGCGACGGTTTGCCTCGGCCACCTTGGCTGCCTCGATGCTGTCGAAGCCGCGCACCACGGTGTGACGTTCGAAGCGCGCGCCATACTTCTCCTTCAGGTGCCGGTACCAGCGCTCGGTGGTCTCGTCTATATGCTCTATGTCGTAGCGCATCCGCTCGGCGTCGCTCTGCAGCTTGGCTATGCGTTCCTCGGCCTTCTCTAAGTTGAACTTCAGGATGCGGCCCATCTTTATCTCCCACAGCTTCAGCAGGTCGTCGTCGTTTATCTCGCGGATAAACATCGGCTTGAACGGCTCCATCAGGGCGTCCACGCGGCGGATTGCGGTTTCCATGTCACGCGACGCCTCTACCAGTTCGTCCTTGTACATCCGTTCGGTGATGAATATCTTCTCCAGCGATGCCTCCATCTGCTGTTCCAGGCACTCGTCCAACTGTATCTGCAGCTCGCGGCGCAGCATGTCGCGCGTACGGTTCACGGAATCGCGCAGCAGGTCGGACACCGACAGGAACACCGGCTTGCGGTCGCGTATCACGCAGCAGTTGGGATTGAGCGACACCTCGCAGTCGGTGAAGGCATAGAGGGCGTCTATGGTCTTGTCGCTGGACGCTCCGGTCTGCAGGTACACCAATATGCGGGCCGTGCCCGATGTGTTGTCGTCTATCTTGCGCACCTTGATCTTCCCTTTCTCCATTGCGGAGAGTATGGATGTAATCAGGTCGGGGGTGGTCACGCCGTACGGCAGCTCGGTGATGACAAGGGTCTTCTGGTCCAGCTTCTCTATCTTGGCCCGGACCTTGACCTGGCCGCCGCGCATACCGTCGTTGTAGCGCGACACGTCCATCAGCGCACCGGTCTGGAAATCGGGCAGCAGCCTGAAGGGGCGGTCGTGCAGCACGTCGATGGCGGCATCGAGTATTTCGTTGAAGTTGTGAGGCAGAATCTTGCAGCTCAGGCCGACGGCGATACCTTCGGCGCCCTGGGCCAGCAGCAGCGGGAATTTCATGGGCAAGGTCACCGGCTCCTTCTTGCGGCCGTCGTAGCTGGGCGTCCATTCGGTAATTTTGGGCGAGAACGCGGCCTCGATGGCCAGTTCACTGAGTCGAGCCTCTATGTATCGCGGTGCTGCCGCCTTGTCACCGGTCAGGATGTTACCCCAGTTACCCTGCGTGTCGACAAGCAGTTCCTTCTGGCCGAGCTGCACCAGAGCACCGCCGATCGAGGCGTCGCCGTGAGGGTGATACTGCATGGTGTTTCCCACCACGTTGGCCACCTTGTTGAACCGGCCGTCGTCAAGCGTGTACATGGAGTGCAGGATGCGTCGCTGCACGGGCTTGAGGCCGTCCTCGATGTGAGGCACGGCACGTTCCAATATCACATAGCTGGCATATTCCAGATACCATTCCCGGAACATGCCGGCCAGCACCGTCTTGCGGTCGGTGGGAACAGGGCTGTCCTTGGGCTGCTCCTGACTGTTCAGGCCGGTTTCAAGGTCATTTACATTCTGTGTTTCGTCGTGATCAGTATACTGCTTTTCGTCTATATCCATGATAACTGCAAATTTACGAACTTTTTCCTAAAAAGCCAAATTTGCGAATACCACAAATTTTTATTAATTTTGCGCGTTTAAGGAATGATGCCTTAAGCCCTTGCCGTCAAGCAAAGGCGGGGTAAAGAATGAAATATATTTCAGAAAGATGTATAGAAACAGGACGTGCGGAGAGCTTCGCCTGAGCGACAACGGCGCAGAGGTGAAGCTGGCCGGATGGGTGCAGCGCGTGCGCAAGATGGGAGGCATGACCTTCGTGGATTTGCGCGACCGTTATGGGCTGACCCAGATAGTATTCAGTGATGACGCCGATGCGGAACTGGCGGACCGCGCCAGTCATTTGGGACGTGAATTTGTGATACAGGTGGAGGGCAAGGTTGCCGAGCGCCAGTCCAGGAATCCGAAGATGCCCACAGGCGACATCGAGGTGATTGCGAGCAAACTGACGGTGCTGAACCGCAGCGAGGTGCCTCCGTTCACCATCGAGGAAGACACCGACGGCGGCGACGACCTGCGCATGAAATACCGCTACATGGACCTGCGCCGTCCCAACTTGCGCCGCAATCTGGAGCTGCGCCACCGTATGGCTTTCGAGATTCGCCGCTACCTGGACGCCAACGGTTTCCTGGAGATCGAGACCCCCATCCTGGTGAAGTCCACCCCCGAGGGCGCACGCGACTTCGTGGTGCCTTCGCGCATGAATCCGGGCGAATTCTACGCCCTGCCCCAGAGCCCGCAGCTGTTCAAGCAGCTGCTGATGGTGTCGGGCTACGACCGTTACTTCCAGATTGCAAAGTGCTTCCGCGACGAGGACCTGCGAGCCGACCGTCAGCCTGAGTTCACACAGATCGACTGCGAGATGTCGTTCGTGGAGCAGGAGGACGTCATCGACATGTTCGAGGGCCTGGTGAAGCACATCTTCAAATATGTAAAGAACATTGACTTCAAGGATCCGTTCCCGCGCATGACGTGGGCCGACGCCATGGCCAAGTACGGCAGCGACAAGCCCGACATCCGCTTCGGCATGGAGTTCCGGGAGCTGACCGACCTGGCCAAGGGCCACAATTTCCCCGTCGTTGACGATGCCGAGCTGGTAGTGGGCATCGTGGCACCCGGCTGCGCCGGCTACAGCCGCAAGCAGACCGACGAGCTCACCGAGTTCGTGAAGCGCCCGCAGGTTGGCGCCAAGGGACTGATGTGGGTAAAGTTCGATCCCGAAGGCAAGATCAAGAGCTCGGTCGGCAAGTTCTATACCGACGACGAGCTTAAGGCATGGGGCGAGCGTGCCGGAGCCAAGGAGGGCGACCTTCTGCTGGTCATGGCCGGCGATGCCATGAAGACGCGCAAGCAGCTGTGCGAGCTGCGTCTGGAGATGGGCAACCGTCTGGGTCTGCGCGACCGCAACGTGTTCGCGCCCCTCTGGGTCATCGACTTCCCTCTGTTCGAATGGGACGAGGAGACACAGCGTTACTATGCCATGCACCATCCCTTCACCAGCCCCAACCCCGACGACATTCCGCTACTGCACAGCGACACGGGCAAGGTGCGCGCCACGGCATACGACATCGTGGTGAACGGCACTGAGCTTGGCGGCGGCTCCATACGTATTCACGACGCCAAGCTGCAGGACACCATGTTCGAGCTGCTGGGCTTCACGCCGGAACGCGCGCAGGAGCAGTTCGGCTTCCTGATGAACGCATTCAAGTACGGCGCGCCCCCTCACGGAGGTCTGGCACTCGGCTTCGACCGTTTCGTGTCGATTGTGGCCGGTCTGGATTCCATCAGGGACGTCATCGCGTTCCCCAAGAACAATTCGGGCCGTGACGTAATGAACGAAAGCCCCAGCCCCATCGATCCGGCACAGCTGGACGAACTGAAACTCACTCTGAAGTCTGATGACTAAAGTACGCGAAATAGCCTCGGCCATCGAGGAGTTTGCACCGCTCCGCCTGCAGGAAAACTATGACAACGCCGGCCTGCAGGTGGGCGATCCCGAAGCCGACGTTTCGGCAGTGTTGCTCTGTCTCGACGTGACCGAGGACATTCTGGAGGAGGCACGGCGCCGCAGCTGCTCGATGGTGGTGAGCCATCATCCGCTGATATTCCACGGGTTGAAAAGCCTGACCGGCGCCGACGAGACGCAACGCCTCGTGATGCAGGCCTTCAGGAACAACATCGCCATATATTCGGCCCACACAAACCTGGACTCGGCATGGGACGGCGTCAGCCACGAGATGGCGCACACCATCGGCGTGGAGAACCTGCGCCCGTTGGAGCCTTCCGAGCCTGACGGCATGACTGGTTTAGGCGTGATCGGCGACCTGCCGGCAACCCCGAAACTGGAACTGCTGCGCCGCATCAAGGATAAGTTTCAGGTGAAGTGCCTGAAGTATTCGGCCGGCAAACGCCAGCTGGTGGTGAAGCGGGTGGCCCTGTGCGGCGGTTCGGGCGCCTCGCTGATCAAGACGGCAATCGCGGCCGGCGCCGACATGTTCGTGACCGCCGACATCAAGTACCATGACTTCACGGGCTATGGCGACAGCATACTGCTGGCCGACATCGGCCACTTCGAATCGGAATTGTGTTCCGAACGGATTTTCTCGCGTCTGATACGCGAGAAATTTCCCGACATGGTGGTGTACTTCCCCGAGTCGGAGAAGAACCCCGTCAAGTTCATGTGAGGACTTCAGCAAGGTGGTTAATAATATAATTTTGAAACATCATATCTACTTATGAGCACAGATAATAAGAAAAACGAGAAAGAGCATAGCGTGGAGGAACGCCTCAAGGCACTCTATCAGCTCCAGACCTATCTTACGGACATAGACCGTATCAAGACCCTTCGCGGCGAGCTTCCCAACGAGGTGAAGGACTGCGAGGACGAGATAGCCCGTTACGAGCTGCGCGTGGCCAAGCACAACGAGGAGATAGCGCACCTCAACGAGATGATCCAGGGCTTCACGGCCGCCATCGAGGAATGCCGCATGAAGGTGGCCCGCTACGACGAGCAGATCAACAATGTGCGCAACAACCGCGAGTTCGCTTTCCTGGAGAAGGAGCGCGAGTATCAGACTCTGGAGATAGAGCTGAACGAGAAGAAGATACGCGACTCCAAGGCCCGCATCGAGGAGGAGACCGAGCATAAGAACGCCGACGAGGAGGCTCTGGCCGACCAGCGTCACATCCTGGAGGCCAAGAAGCAGGAGCTGGAGGAGATTGTGTCCGAGACGCGCGCCGAGGAGGAGCAGATCATGGCCAAGGCCAAAGCCGTTGAGCCCGTGATAGACGACTACACGCTGGCCGCCTTCCGCCGTATCCGTAAGAACGCGCGCAACGGCCTGGGCATCGTCACCGTGCAGCGCAACGCCTGCGGAGGCTGCTTCAACCGCATCCCCCCGCAGCGTCAGCTCGAGATCAAGATGCACAAGAAGGTGATAGTGTGCGAATACTGCGGCCGCATCATGATCGATGCTCAGCTGGCAGGCATCGAGGAGGCTCCGGCACCCGCTCCCGCCAAGACCACACGCCGCACCAAGAAATCCGCTCCCACCACATAATATATCCGAATCAGCATGTGGAAGTTTAAGCCAATACTCAAGACCACCATCTGGGGCGGCGACCACATCGCTCCGTTCAAGGGGATACAGACAGACCTTAACCTGGTGGGCGAAAGCTGGGAACTCAGCGGCGTTGAGGGCGACGTGTCGGTTGTGGCTGACGGTCCCGAAAAGGGAATGACGCTCACCGACCTGCTGTCCAAGTATGGCGCCGCCATCCTGGGCGAACGCAATTACAAGAAGTTCGGGACGCGCTTCCCGCTTCTCATCAAGTTCATCGACGCGCGTCAGGACCTGTCGGTACAGGTTCACCCCGATGACGAGATGGCTCACCGTCAGGGTCAGGCCAACGGCAAGACCGAGATGTGGTATGTCATAGACGCAGCTCCGGGCGCGAAACTGGCCAACGGATTCCGCGAAGCCGTGGATCCCGCCAACTACGAGCGTCTGGTAGAGACCGGCGACATCGAGAAGGTGCTGAACTTCTGCGACATCAAGCCCGGCGACGTCTACTTCATTCCGGCCGGTCGCGTTCATGCCATCGGCACGGGTGCGTTCGTGGCTGAGATTCAGCAGACTTCCGATGCCACTTACCGCATCTACGACTATCACCGCAAGGATGCCGACGGCAACGAGCGTAAGCTGCACACCGCCCTGGCAAAAGAGGCCATCAACTTCAACGACACCGAGGGTACGGCCGTGAAATATGTGCCGCGCAACGACATACCGGTGAACGTGGCCAAGTGCCCGTTCTTCACCACCAATCTGATGAACGTTGACGAGGAGGTGATGCGCGATTATGCCGAGCTTGATTCGTTCGTGGTAATCATCGTGACCGAGGGCGAAGGCACGCTGCTCTGCGGTGCCGATGCCGTAAGCGCGGTTCCTACCGAAATGAAGGTGAAGCAAGGCGACACCGTACTGGTATCCGCCTCGGCCAACGGGTTGTCGATCGTGCCCGGCGACAAAGGACTTAAACTGATAGAGACATACGTAGGATGAGAACTGCCGACGAACTTAAAGGAGTTACTCTTTTAGGAAATCAGGGCACCAAGTACCCCGACAATTACGCGCCCGAAATGCTTGAATGTTTCGACAACAAGCATTCCGGGCACGATTATGTCGTGCGGTTCGACTGCCCCGAGTTCACTACCTTGTGTCCCAAGACGGGACAGCCCGATTTCGGGCATATATGGATCAATTATATACCGAACGAGAAGATGGTGGAGAGCAAGAGCCTGAAGCTGTATCTGTTCTCGTTCCGCAACCACGGCGATTTCCACGAGGACGTGGTGAACATCATCCTCAACGACCTGTGGGCGTTGATGCAACCGCGTTACCTGGAGGTTATCGGGCGTTTCATGCCGCGCGGCGGCATCAGCATCAACCCCTTCGCCAACCGCGCCGACGCCGCCCACGAATCCCTCGCCGCCCGGCGCCGCCTCAAGGCCTTTGAACAACTGTAACGATATGGAAAAGGATAGTGTATTGGTGTTGTCGGGGGGAGTGGACAGCACGACGATGCTGTGGGAGTATCGGGATCGGATCGCGATGGCGGTAACGTTCGACTATGGGTCGAACCACAACGCCGCCGAAATAGAATGCGCGCGGCGTCAGGCCGAAATGGCCGGAGTGCCGCATATCGTCATCCCGTTGGCCTTCATCGGCAAGTATTTCAATTCCTCGCTGCTCAGCGGTGCCGAGGAGATTCCGGAAGGACATTACGAGGACTCGAACATGAAGTCGACCGTGGTGCCTTTCCGCAACGGCATCATGCTGGCGGCGGCGTGCGGCTTGGCCGAAAGCAACGGCCTGAAATTCGTGATGATAGCCAATCACGGCGGCGACCACGCCATTTATCCTGACTGCCGCGAGGGATTCA
>CADBNR010000039.1 GCA_902796035.1 uncultured Bacteroidales bacterium
CGCGAGGCTGCTCCCTCTGAGACCAAATAAATTACCTCGAAAATCCACCGCCCTGACGTTAACAAATTTTGTGGGATGGGGTCTTAGCCATTGCGTTCCTTGATTTTTTCTATCTCGCGCCGGATGCGCGGAGGCAGATCCTTGCAATATTTGTGGCAGGCCATCTCCTTGCTGTACATGCGCGCTATGCAGTAGTTTACATGCTCGCAGCCGCAGTTGTGGTTCTCCTCGCTCCGGCGCATCTTGTTCACAAAGTCAGGCTCGGTCAGCAACGCGCGGCCCATCTGCACGAAGTCGAAGCCCTCGTCGTCCAGCACCTTGTTGGCGCCGTCGCGGTCCACCACGCCGCCCACATATATCAGCGGCAGCTTCAGTTCCTTGCGGAACAAACGGGCGTCGTCCAGGAAATAGAGTTCCTTGAACGGCACCGTCGGTATCATGTACTTGCCCACCATCCTGACGCCATACTTCAGCCACAGCTGCTTCATATAGTATGTCATGGTGTATATGGGCATCTCGCCGCGCATCACATACATAGGCGCCTTGCTCACGAATCCGCCGGACAGCACCATTCCGTGCACACCGGCACGTTCTATCTCCTTGGCCACGGTCAGGCAGTCGTCAATCTCCAGGCCTCCCTTGAAGCCGTCGCGCATGTTGGTCTTCACCACCACGCCCATGTCCGAGCCGGCATGTTTCATCACCTGCTCCAGACACATATTCATGAAGCGCATACGGTTCTGCAGCGAGCCTCCGAACCCGTCACGGCGGCGGTTGGTGTAAGGCGACAGGAACTGCGATATCAGGTACCCGTGTCCGGCATGTACCTCGACGCAGTCGAAGCCGGCGTCACGCGCTGTGTCCACGGCCTCGCCGAACTGACGTGCCAGCGTCACAAGCTCGTCCTCGCGCAGACCGCGGCAGAATGTTGGGGAATATAGGTTGAATCCTGTGGAAGCGCCCACGGGCGTGCAGCCGGCCGTGGAACGGTGCGTCATGTTGCCGCAGTGTCCTATCTGGATGCTGGCCTTGGCCCCCTCGGCGTGGATGTCGTCGGTTATCTTACGCAGTTCCGGCACAATCTCGGGGCGCAGCCACAGCTGGGTCTTGAACGACAGCGCCGACCGGCAGATGCCGGCGTATGCCAGCGTGGTCATGCCTACGCCCCCACGTGCCACCGACACATGGTAGTCTCTGAGTTGCTGCGTCGGGCCGTTGTCGCGGCCCATGCCTTCGAACGCTGCGGACCGGATGGTACGGTTCCTCAGCTCCACCGGCCCAAGCCGGCCAGATGTGAAAAGTTTCATGATCAGTATATGTACGGTATGATGTAGCGCCGCTTCAGGTTGCGGTACTCATCTCCGAATTCCTTAATGTATCTCTTATGCAGCGACACCGCTCTGGGCGCCAGGTTGGCGAACGTCCATATCGCGAACGTCTGTCCTCCAAGCGACCATGACAATATGGCATAGCCCGTCCACTCGGTCAGTTCTCCGAAATAATTGGCGCCGGTCACATACTTGAACATACCGCCACGGGGGATGTAATGCTTTGTGTCGCCGGGCTTTCTGAGGTGCCGTATGATATAATCCGATGACAGGTTTATCCACATTCCCGCTAAGAATATCAGCGCGCCGAGGATGAACAGCGGGCTGTAGAGCCATGACACAGGATACGACCCTTCCGGGCTGACATAGAAGAACCATCCGCCTATCAGATAGCAGTTTATGGTGTTGAATATCATGCCCATCAGGATTATGACCCAGGGCATACGGTTCTTTCCTCTGATCAGCATCGGGAATATGAACGAACGTTGGAAATAATGGAGTTCGAACAGCAGGGTCATCACCACAAGCGCCGGCTCTCCCCTGCGCGAGCTGCACAGCCACAGCAGCAGCATCACTATGAAGGCCGGAGCCTCCATTATGACCCAGCCTGCCTTATTGTTGATGGCCGGTCCCCATTTCGATGTGTATGCCACGCCGTAGCCTGCCGTGATCCGGTGCAGACCTATGAACACCACCACGGCCATCGCGATCATCACCGCGCAGACCGTTTTGTAGAAATCGGGCTGAAATAGCGCATACATACCACAAAGTTAATTTAAAATACTTTAACGGCCAAAAAATTCGTCATTTTTCGGCACAGATTGTTCCATTTGACACATTTTTGTCACAACAAGGGAGCCATTGCACCGCGCAGCCGTTTAGGCAGCTTCCCGCGGTACCGCTGCCATGCCGCCTTGCGGATTTCGGTGCGACGGATGTTGTACCCTCCGCGGGCGCGCAGCTCGGTGGCGCATGGATCCGTCAGATGCCGCGACAGTTCCAGCTGAAGGCGTCCTAATTCATGACGCGTGTCCATCACGCTGTCACCGTCGGCCACAAATGGATATGACAGCGGATTGTCGCCCATCAGTATGTCGGCCTTATACAGCGCCCGGTAAGCCTCCCTGTATTTCCCTTCAGTCATCAGGCTACGGGCCGCCTTTATCAGTGCCGCGCGCATCTGCCCCACCATCCGGGCCGGGGCCGCGTCCATATACACCTTACGGTCAAGTGCATTCGGAGCCTTCGTCACGTTCACTCCGCGCATCAGCTCGTCATGACCCGCCGTTCCGGTCATCCGTCCGTAGCGTTCGGCCATCAGCGACAGCGTCAGCATCGCGCTGTCCAGGTGCAGACGCGCCGGCGCCTTGGCGGCCGAGAACCAGTATATCGGCCTGTCGCCGGCATTGGCGAGCATGTCGAACATTATGAGCTGCGCAAAACGGACGTTGCGCCCCGCACCGGTTTCCGAAAGTTTTCTCATGTCAAACACTGTGCCGCGATCCATTCCGGGCACACGCATCAGCGCATACCGGGCCGGGAACTCAGGTACTGATCCTGCCTCTCCTGAATCCTTAAGCCGTTGCAGCTGTTCGTGTGCGGCCAAGGTATCTCCGTTGTCACTTATCCGCACCTGTGTGAATGCGTCATAGATTATGTCCTCGCGTTTCAGGGTAGTGTTCACAGGTTTCGATTCACGCCACTGACGCATCATATTTGCCGCATAGCCCGGCAGCCCGAGATAAGACAGGTTCACCACGCGTACGTCCCGGCGCACTCCCTCCACCTCCTGCGCGTACCATAACGGGAACGTGAAGTTGTCGCCGTCCACGAATATCACGGCATCCCTGTCGAGCGATTCCAGTGTGGTGCGGGCTATCGTGGCGGCGGCGCGGCGTCCGCTGCGGTCGTGGTCGTCCCAGTTCTCGGTGCACATCCACGCCGGCACCATAAGGGTCAGCGCAAAGGCCCAGGGCGTCCTGAACATCCGCGCCACCCACAGTGAGCCGTATCCGATCCATATCGCGTACGCCCAGAACGAACCTAAGAATGAATAGTCGCGCTCCCTCGGCTCGCCGGGACTCTGGTTAAGGTAGATCACTATGGCAATGCCCGTCATCACGAACAGCAACGACGACACGGCCGCAACCTGCCGTCCGCGGTGTCCCGAACGCAACAGCCATATCAGGCCTATGATGCCAAGCAGCAACGGGATGCCGAAATATCGGTTGCGTCCCGGATTGGCGGCACCGGCCTCGGCCGGCAGGTAGTCCTCGGCACCGAGCATCGCATTGTCTATCGGGGCGATTCCGAATATGAAATTGCCGTGCTGCACCTCGCCCTGCGAGGGTATGTCGTTCTGACGGCCCGCGAAGTTCCACATCAGATAGCGGAAGTACATGTATCCTATCTGATATGTGCCCAACATGCGCAGATGCTGCGCGACGGTAGGTTTGTACGATGTCTTGCGTACCCTCTTGCCCGACGCGTCCATCATGACCACGGGGTTGCCGAGCGTGTCAAGTGCTTCCGACACTTCCACCCGCCGCATGGTCGAGGTGTTCATCCCCGCCCAGTCGGCAAACGACGCAAGGTCCACCGGATTGCGGCTCGTGATGCGCGGCAGGAAGCTGTTCAGCTCGGGCGTATAGATGTTTTTCAGCGCATATCCCTTGACGATATATCCGGACTTGCCGGACGCGATAAGCCGTGCGTTGGCCGCAGAATCTTCAGGCAGGAGCCTGCCGCGCGTCGTGTTCATACGCGCGCCCGGCTCGTAGGGCATCAAAAGTTTATGTTTCTTCTCGACGGCATATTTCACATACTCCGGACGTGTGGCTCCGGGCTTCCATTCCTCCTGAAACAGAGGCTTGCTGTAAGGCGTATATCCATAGAAAAGCGGTGCCGCGCCATATTGCTCGCGGGCCTGATACCGCGCGAACGAGAATGGTTCGCCGGGCATCGCGGAGTTGGCCGGCGACGGTATGCCGCCGCGTATCGGCACCAACGCGTATGCACCATACCCTATCAGGAACAGGCTGGCCATCCAGAAGGCAAGGTTGAAGCGGCGTAAGCCCGTTTTTAGTGTCACGGCCATGCCTGCCACTATCAAAACGCCGAGCAACAGCACGAACGCCACCACACCTGACAGCATCGGCATACCGAGCCTGTTCACAAACAGCAGTTCGAGCCATGCGGCGGCCGAGATACTTTTGGGCATTATCACTATCAGTATCAGTCCGACGCACAGCGCGCCGAGCACAACAATCAGCAACAACTTCCAAAAACTGCGGATGCCGCGCCTCATGCCCCATATCAGGGCCAATGCGGGAATCGCCAACAGATTCAGCTGATGCACGCCGATGCTGAGTCCGAACACATAGGCCAACAACACCAACAGCCGGTTGGCGGCGAGATTGTCTTTGGTGAACATCCATTTCACCATCAGCCATACGGTAAGTGCCGTGAAGAATATCGACATGGCGTACACTTCGGCTTCCACGGCCGAGTACCATGTGGAATCGCACCATCCGAAGCACAGCGCACCCACCGCAGCCGTGCCGGCGGCTCCCCATACAGGACGTACACCCGACTCTTTCCGCCGCCTCAGCAGCCACAGCGTCACCTTATACAGCACCGAGGCCAGCAACATCCCGGCCATGGCGGTGAACAGCCCGCTGGACAGGTTCACGGCGTATGCGGCATGTTCCGGTCCGGACAGCAGCGTCACTATATGCTCCGCCAGCATCCACACCGGATTGCCGGGAGGATGCCCTATCTCCAGCAGATATGCCGCCGACACATACTCCGGGCAGTCCCAATAGCTGACGCTGTCGGAAGTGGTGAGCCAATACGTGGCGAGCAGCAGCGCGAACACCACGCCGCACACCCATCGGTGCATACGTCTTTCTATAATGGATTCAGAGCCCATCGACAAATTTACTGTATATACGGTCCAGTTCGGCTATGAACTTATTCCAGTCCTGGTTTTCCTCATATCGCCGGCGTGATGCAGTCCCCATCTCGAGTCGCAACTGCGGGTCTTCGGCCAGCCGCTGCATTGCGTCGGCCAGTCGCGACGAGTCGTTAGGCGGCGCGAATATGGCCGTCACGCCATCGGTCAGGTATTCCGACTGTGCGCCGTTGGGCACGCACACCTGCGGCCGTGCACACGCCATGTACCGCAGACTCTCCAGCCCGAAGGCCTCGCGCCGCACCGACGGCTGGACGCCGAAATGGCTTTCGCCTATCAGCAGCAGTATGTCGCCCGGGGGTATGATCCAGTCAATCTTGTCCATCACACCTCGGGTAATGGCGCGGCGCCGCAGGTCGTCGATATAATCCGGGTCGCCGTATCCGGCTATGCGCAGGCGCAGCTTTACCCCGCGCCGGGTCAGCACCGACAGTGCGTCTATCACGTTCTCCAGGCCCTTGCCTTCCACGATGGTGCCGTGGCACAAAGCCGTGACGGGACCGCGCGGGGGTTCGACCGACGGATTCACGTCGTCGAGGTTCACGCTGTCGTGCAGCATATACATGCGCTCGGCCGGTATGGGCACACGGTTGTCGCGCCATGTGGACAGAAACGTGTCCTTGGCCGTCTGCGATACGAAGATATGAGCGTTGATTTTATTGTACAGACGTCGGGACAGCCATGTATCGCGACCCGGCGCCACCGTGTGGCACGTGGCCACCACCAATATGTCGGGGCGGCACACCAATCGCTTGGCCACCAGCACGGTGAAGGCGTCGCAATACCGGTGCACATGCACTATCGTTCCTTTGGCGCATTCCTTCAGCATTCGGCCCATGCCCCAGATGGAGCCCATGTCAGTGTATCCTCCGAACAGGATGTGACGCAGCGGTATGCCGCAGGCGGCGAAGTGGGAATCTACGGCCTTCGCGTCGCGGGTCACGGCCGTCACGGCCCACCCCAACGTGTGATAATGACTGCAGATGTCGAGCGCATACTGCTCGACACCTCCCCATTTCGTCGATGAGACGATATGTATCAGCTGTCGTTTCGTTTCTATCTGCTATCAGTTGGTTGTAGAGAGCATCACCCGGATGTCCACGCTGGGCATCGCCGTGTAGGACCCTATCAGTTTGTCCACCAGTTTGCCCCGGTATGTCACCATGCCGTTCTGCACACCGGCCGTAGTGGCCACCATGCCGTCCAGACCCTCCTTGATCTTCATCTCCTCGAAGAAATTGATCAGAGGATTCGATATGGCCATGGCCACCGTCCGCGGCACGGACACCGAAGGATGCATCTCGTTCAGGTCCAGGACATACACGTTGTCCTTAAGCTGCGACGACAGCACCTGGGGAAACTTGAACTCGAGCGTGGTGCTGCCCAGTATTATCACATCGGCGGTCTTGACACGGTTGGCGAGCACCCTGGGATGTATCGCCACCAGCTCCACCTGCGGCATCAGGCTGGGACGGATGGTTTCAAGAGCCGACACATCGTTGTCCATTATCACGCACTTCGCGCCGTTGGCCGCGGCTGCGTTCGCGGCGTGCACACACGCGCTGCTGGAGCCTATCACCATCACCTCGCAGGGATTCAGACCGGCCACGCCGGCCAGAAGCACACCCTTGCCGCCGCCTAAGTAGCTCAGCGCCTCCTCGGCATACATCACGGCCACGCGGCCGTCTATCTCGTCAAGGATATTGGCGAAAATCGGTATGTCGTGATGGGAATACATATTGTCCAGACATCCGGTGTCTATGTGCTGCGACAGCAACGCCTTGATGGTCGTCGGCTCGAACAGGTCGTGGCCCATCATGCACAACAGGGCCGCGCCCTTGATCATTTTCCTGACGTCCTTGGCACGCAGGGGCATGAACGACAGCACGACCGGTTGCTTCAGAGCCTCGTCGCGGGTCACTATCTTCACGCCATACTCCGCGTACGCGTCGTCGCTGAAGCTGATGTCCACGCCGGCTCCCGCCTCCATCGACACCTGTATGCCCGACGACGTCAGCATGCCGCAGGCTTCGGGAGTAAGCAACAGCCGCGTCTCGTCCGAGTCCGCGTAGTTGCCTACCATTCCTACATTGATTCGCGAACGCGATCCTTTTTCAACCTGTTCTTCAAGTTGCGGCTCAAGCGCCGTGCAGGCACCGTCGTTCCCATTATTTGTCGTGCTCATGTCTTTCAGTCTTTAGGGCTTTTCTTTAAGGCATTCCCATAAGCCTCGTCGTGTTAAGGCTTAGTACGGGAGCAAAATTAATATTTTTAATCGTCACTTGCAAACGCACGTTCAAATTGCCGTCGCTACATATTGTCATATCTGATACATTTCCAGGAAGCGGGCTACGGTGTTGTCGATCTCGCGGCGGTTCTCCAGCTCGTCGCCGTTGAAACGGATTCGGGCCTGAGAATAGAATTGCCGCCGTCCGGCCAGACCGGCATTCACGGCCTCCAACAGCTCCTCGGGTTTCTTGTCGGCCATAAGCGGACGCCGCACGCGGTTGATTACAAGCCGTTGCACTATACGTTCGGGGGTAGCTTCGAGCCATACCGTCACGCCGCGCTCGTTCATCTTGGCCATGTTGTCGTTGAAGCAGGGCGTTCCGCCGCCACATGCCACCACCACATCCTCCATATAGGAAATCTCGTCAAGCATACGGCTCTCTATCTCGCGGAAGCCGGCCTCGCCCCGCTCGGCGAACAGTTCCTTGATGGTCTTGCGGTAACGCTGCTCTATACGGAAGTCCATGTCTATGAATTCGCGGTCTAAAGCACGGGCCAGCGCGCGGCCCAACGTAGTCTTGCCACATGCCATATATCCGAGTATGAATACAGGAGGTTTCATATAAATATCTTGTCAGAGTTGCTTATTATAAACCATATCACAATCGCCACTGACACCGCTATAATGACAGGCACGGAATTGAGCCGCGCATACAGCCTCGGCATGCGCGTACGGTTGAATTCGGCGAACGCCCAAAGTGCCATCAGCGGGAGCAGACATACCACCAAGGCGTTATAGTTCCAGGCATCGGCCACACGACCGTGAAGCAGGGCGTGTATGGCGCGTTGCGAGCCGCATCCGGGGCAGTTCCAGCCCGTCAGGGCATGAAACATACACTTGGGCATCCACGGCAACTCGGGATCGAATATAGTGTAAAACAAAACAATGACCGTGACTCCCGCAATGAGAGCCACAGTCAGTATGTTGCGCGATTTCCCGGGACTGCGCATCACATCGCGGCGCTCAGGAACATCAGCGGAGTGTACAGCGAATTGGTGATGATGCTCAGCACAATGGAGGCTATGATCCATATCTGGGCGCGGTTGGAGGCCTTCTCGGCACCGACCTCGTCGCCGACGAAATACCGGCTGCTGACCTGTGTGCTGAACACTATCGCCACGATACCGGCGGGCATACAGCAGAAAATGGTGGCCAGTATGGCCCACAGCAGATATGACTTGGGCATAGGCTTGCGCTCGGCCGGGGTTGACGCCTGATTGCCCTGAGACATTCCCGACGGTGCGGGATTGAAGTATGCCGCCTGCGGCTCGGGAGCCCGGGTCTGCGTTTGCGTTTGCGCGGGCTCGTCGGCATCTGTCGGCATGGGCGGAGGAGTCTGTGCCTTTACAGAAAAATCCTCGCGCAGCGTCTGTGCCCAACGGCGTTCGGGTCCGTATTCGGGACACTCCACGTTGAGGCGGCGCGTGGCGTCGGTCACGCTTTCTCCTTCGCTTATGACCATATACGGCACGCCGAATCCTTCCGGAAGGCTCTGCGTGTAGTTCTCAAGTATCAGGAACTCCACGCCCTCCTGCTTCAGCGCGTCGACCAGACGCTCCGGGTTCATGGCCAGAGGCTCGGGTACCATTCCGATGCGGTAACGGCTGCCCCTGTTCAGCGTGTCCATCATCTCGGTTGCCACCGGTGCCGACCCGCTCGTCAATATCGCTATCCTTTTCACTCTATTCCTGATTTATTACTCTGCCTTAAGCAGGTAATGGTTCTTTTTGCCTTTCTGCACGTGTATGTACTTGCCGCCGAGCAGTGCGTCCTTGCCTATCACGGCGTTGGGGTCGGTCACCTTCTCCTTGTTGACCGACACGCCGCCCTGCTGTATCATCTTGCGCGCCTCGCCCTTGCTGGGGAACACCTGCGACTTGACGGCCACAAGTTCTATCAATGGCACTCCGGCCTCCAGGTCGCTCAGGGCGATGTCGAACATCGGCACACCCTCGAACACCTCGAGCAGCGTCTTCTCGTCCACATTATGCAGAGCCTCAGCAGCCTTGGGGCTGAACAGTATCTCGCTGGCTGCCACGGCACTGTTGTATGCCTCCTCGCTGTGCACCATCTCGGTCAGTTCCTTGGCCAGACGCTTCTGCATGGGGCGCGCACCGGGGTTGGCGGCGTGTTCCTCGGCAAGAGCCTGAATCTCCTCCTGACTCAGGAATGTGAATATCTTCAGGTATTTCTCAGCGTCTTCGTCGCTGACGTTCAGCCAGAACTGATAGAACTTGTAAGGTGACGTACGCTCGGGGTCAAGCCAGATGTTGCCGCTCTCGGTCTTGCCGAACTTGCCGCCGTCGGCCTTGGTGATCAGCGGGCAGGTCAGGGCGTAAGCCTCGCCGCCGAGCTTGCGGCGTATCAGCTCCGTACCGGTGGTGATGTTGCCCCACTGGTCCGAACCGCCGAGCTGCAGACGGCAGTTGCGCTCCTTATACAGCGTGTAATAGTCGAATCCCTGCAGCAGCTGGTAGGTGAACTCGGTGAAGCTCAGTCCGTCGCGAGCCTCGCCGTTGAGACGTTTCTGCACCGAATCCTTGGCCATCATGTAGTTGACGGTGATATGTTTGCCTATCTCGCGGGCAAAATCCAGGAAAGTCACGTCCTTGGTCCAGTCGTAGTTGTTCACCATCTCGGCACGGTTGGGCGCCTCGCTGTCGAAGTCCAGGAATTTCTTCAGCTGGTTCTTGATTGCCTCCTGGTTGTGGCGCAGAGTCTTCTCGTCAAGCAGGTTGCGCTCGGCCGATTTGCCTGAAGGGTCGCCGATCATGCCGGTGGCGCCACCCACCAGTACCAATGGCTTGTGGCCGCAACGCTGGAAATGACGCAGCATCATCACCCCGCACAGATGGCCGATATGCAGCGAATCCGCCGTCGGATCTATGCCTAAGTATGCGGTGGTCATACCTTTTTTCAGTTCTTCGTCAGTACCGGGCATTACTGTGTGTACCATGCCTCGCCATGTCAGTTCCTGTATGAAGTCCATTGTCTTATTCTTATGTCGTTTGTTATTATTCGGTTATTTATAAATGAATTGCAGCAGCGACTGACCCACGGCCTTGAGCGTGGTCTTGTCTATGTTGCCGATGTTGTCGCTTACGGTATGCCATGTCGGATTGAATCCCTGCCTTGGGTCATAGTCGATTATGTCTATGGCCGGCACACCCTGTTCTATCAGCTTCACATGGTCGTCGGTCACCGCGCCGCCCATGGACTGCGGGAAATACGACGCATATCCGGCCGCGCCGGCCGCCTGACGGAACTGCGTGTTCAGCTCCGGGGCCGCCTGCTGCGAGTAATACTCGTAGGGGAACTGCGCGTTGCCTCCACCTACCATATCAAGGAGTATCGCCCTGGAGGGTCGCCATCCGTTGGCGTCCATATTGTCGGCGAAATATTTCGCGCCCATGGCCCAGGAATCCTCCCTGTTGTCCGTGCCGTAATCCTCTGCGTCCACAAATAGGATGTCTATGCCGTAACCGGGATTTTTGATGGCGAGCTGACGGGCGGTCTCCAGCAATATGGCCACACCACTGGCGCCGTCGTTGGCTCCGTCTATAGGTTGCTTGTGCTTAGATTCATCCGGATCCTGGTCGGCCCAGGGACGGGTGTCGTAATGTGCAAGAAGCAACAGCCGTGCCGTTTCCTTTTCCGGATTGAAGCGGGCGAAGATGTTGCGCGAATGCAGCACAGTGCCATCGAAAGCCGTGGCGTCAAAACGCTGTTCATGTACCTGCGCTCCGCTGCGTTTCAGTTCCGCCACTAACATATCGCCCGTCTTGCGATGCGCCTCACTGTTGGGCACACGCGGCCCGAAATCCACCTGACGCTTCAGATAAACGTATGCACTGTCCGCATTGAATTCGGGCACGGATGCTGCCGCGGCATCGGGCGCCGAGCCGTTCACCGACCCGGTCGTTGCACCGTCTACCGATCCGGCTGTTCCGGTCGATGCCGTGCCGGCACCGGTCGCGGAACCGTTCCGCGCACCGCCGCACGACACTCCGGCCGTCAATATCGCCGCCGTCACCACCAATGCTCCGATAATCTTTTGCATTCCGCAAATTTAACCTTTTTTCCCCAATTCTCAAAATCAGACCTTTGCACCCCACATGTAACCAAATGCACCCGGAGCGACACGCATTAAACGGAAATAAGCAAAGGTCTCAACAGTGTTTGTATTGAAATTTATTTCGATACAACTACATGAAGCTTAACAGAACTGCCATTATAGTCATAGATGGTAAGATTCCCCTCCTTTTTGATAGTAAACTTATCACCTTTCCTACCAGTCTCTTGAATGCCGTTCAGATAGTACATACTATTGTAGACCCAAAGATTGCCTGAAGAAACTGCTATCGGATACGATCCGCTCCCCCATGTACCATCAATTCCTTCGTAATAAGGAGTCCAATAGAATATTCGCATACCCGCATTGGTAAGGAGTCCATCATCGCCAAAGAAATGAATATATTTTTCATTTGAGGAGCTACTGCTGGAGGCATGTTCACATCCGCTTTGCATTTTGGTAATTTCATAATACCAATGTTGGTCTTTATCCATTATATAATTATCAGCAAAGGGCTTTTCTGTATAATCTTTTGTGGTTGTTCCCGAAGAATCCATATGATCGAATTCCTCTGTGAGGGTCGATGTGGAATAGCGTAATTTCAAGGTTGAGCCGTATATAGAATACTCGTAATCTGATTTCTCGTTACGCCATCCATCCTTATCATAATTGATATGGATTAGATCTTTTTCCGCCTCCCACGTGAATGCAATTCTACGAACACCGTAAGCTTTCCTTATTCGATTTTCTTCATAATATCCTTTCCCATTGTCAAGGAAATAATATTCCTTTAATCCGTCCTTTAGGATATCACCTGCTTTCCATCTTCCAATCAACGGTTTAGAATAATCTGTCTCAACTGGGTCATCGTCTCCTGGATTTTCAGGATCTTCAGGATCATCATCCTCATCGTCTCCGAAGATTGGACCATCTTCATTTTTATAGGATTTAAACTGTTCTGCTATTAGGGCTGGCATTGAACTGAGAGATTCGCGCGCAATTCCGACATGAAACTCTTTCTCTCCCCGCGTTATATAGCATTTGATACCTACGGGATTATTGGCAGTTTTTGACGCGCATACCCATTTCAGAGCATAACATTCTTTTCTTGTTTCTAAACTAATTATTTCCGAAATAAAGACTCCGCTTCCAATCTTATAAGAGGAAAAGCCGACGTAACCCCAGCCAACAGTGTTTGTTGTCTTTAGCCAATAAACTTTCGTGTAGGCAATTCTATCATCTTCTTTGGGATAAATACCGATATACAACGGTCCGGGCATTTCATTGTTTTCATATTCCTTAGGAATTGAAATCTTGAAAAGACCAAATATGTTATTCTCGTTGGCTTTGGACTCTTCGTTACCATCTTCTCCGACAATCGCATCGTCCTCCTTAGTTTCACCGGTCCCAGTATTATTTGATGATTCGTTATCGGGATTTGGCTCGTTATCAGTTGATTTCTCACATGCAAAGCATACCGATAATGCAACGGCTGTCACAAGAAGAAAAAAAATACTTTTTCATGATGGCGTAGTTTGAATCTATTATATTTCCGCTCCTCAAGCGTAATTACATCTTAATGCACATCGCATTGTGTGGTATATAAGATATATTTACATCTTATGGATGTTAACAAAAACAAAATTAAAGAAAATAATTCATTTATGCAACATTATGGGGATTCCTCGGCTTCAATTCCTACTCAGGCCATTAATCTTGTTGTTTGGTCAAATTATTTTATGTAAATTTGCAGTGGCATTGCAGATTTGCATAAAATGGAGATTGTATGGATGGGAATTTTATTACAAGGACTATGGCGGAGGCGGTCGTTGAGGCGGCTCAGTATTTCCCTGTCGTGACGCTGACGGGACCTCGGCAGTCGGGCAAATCGACTCTGCTGAGACATCTGTTCAACGATCTGCCTTATTATTCAATGGAAGATCTTGACATTAGACAGCTGGCAATTTCCGATCCTCGGGGATTTCTTGCACAATTCCATAACGGTGTCATCATCGACGAAGTGCAGCATGTACCGGAACTTCTTTCATATATACAGGGTATTGTCGACGAGAATCCGCATCGCAAATTTTACCTGACAGGTAGTTCTCAGTTTGGATTGCTGCATTCCGTGTCACAGTCTTTGGCAGGACGTTCCGCAGTATTCGAGCTGTTGCCTCTATCATTGCGGGAGATTGCCGGGCTTGATCAGACGGATTTTGCCAATAACCTGATGTATAAAGGGTTCTATCCCGCTATCTGGAGCGGCAAGAACTTGCCGAAGTTTCTATATCCTGCTTACGTCAAGACATACATAGAACGTGATGTCCGCAACATATTGTCAATAAAGGACCTCGACACCTTCCAGCGGTTCATCAAGCTATGTGCCGCTCGCATCGGTAGCATTTTCAATGCTTCGGAACTGTCTAACGAACTTGGAGTGGCATCGAATACCATCAACTCCTGGCTATCTGTGCTCCAGGCATCGTACATAGTGTATATGCTGCCTCCTTTCTATACGAATACACGCAAACGCCTGACGAAAAGCCCGAAACTATATTTCACGGACTGCGGTCTGGCAGCCTGTCTGCTGGATATCGATTCTGCCGACACCATGAACCGCGACAAAATGCGCGGTCACCTGTTTGAGAATATGGTGATAATGGATTTTCTAAAGAAAAGGTATAATTCCGGTCAGAACGGCGGATTGTATTTCTACCGCGACTCTAACGGCAATGAGGTTGATCTGTTGGTAAAAGACGGCAACGGTTATGACTGCTATGAAATCAAGTCATCGTCCACATTCCATCCCGATTTTGCCAAGGGATTGAATAATTTTGAAAAGACCTTCCCCGAGCTGGTTCACAAGAAGTCCATAATTTATTCAGGTCAGCCCCTCCCCTCCGTCAACAACATCTCCATTATCAATTACCGAGATTGTTAATACATTTTATGCAAATTTGCAGCAGCACTGCAAATTTGCATAAATTATATTCGTATTCTTCGGGATTTTAGCGTGCGAAGAGGGCGCGGTGGGCGTCGGTGGAGTTGCGGATGCCGCTGTATTCTGCTTGCCGGCGAAGCCAGGCGGGGTCGCTGAGCCGGTCGATGAAGGCTTCACGGTCCGGGGAAGCGGCACGGCAGGTCTGTAAGTCAGAAGGCAGGTCCTGCAGGGCGTCGGGAAAGACCTCGAGGGTCTCGGCAAGGATTAACATGGCCGAGGGATTGCCGGCAAGTGCGGCGCGCGCAAAATATGCTAAGCTCTTGTCGTGGCTGTACCTTACGCCCACACCTCGGGAATAGGCGTCGCCGAGTAAAGCCATGGCGCGTGCTCCGATGCCGATAGTGTCGGGGATCTCGGCGGCTCGTTCCAGCAACAACACGCCGGCGCCGGGGGCATAGCCGGTGTAATAACGCAGGCCTAAATTGAAAGCGGAGTCCTGGGACAGTCGCTGCCAGCGGCGCCCCATCAGTGCGATCAGGCGCGCTTCGGCGTCGCCGAGGCCGCGTTCCAACGCCGCTTCATAATTGGCCGCGGCCTTCAGCGTGTCGCGCTTCACCCAACGCCCGTCGCGGTACATGTCGCCAAGCATACTGAACGCAGTTGGTATCTGAGCGTTCACTACCTTCTTAAGATAGACATACGCGGTGGAATCGGCCATCAGCCGCTCCTTAGGCGTACGGCCGGATACGGTGTCGTTCAACAACAGATATGCCAGATTGCTGACGGCTCTCGGGTCGCCGGCGTCCGCACTGCGCCGCAACCACATCAAGGAACTGTCACGGTCTACCGGAATCAGTTCACGGTTCCCGACCTCATATCCTTTGCCGTAGAGATATCCTAAGTAATTCATGGCCGGTGGAAAGCCGTTCTGGGCGGAACGCTGCATCAATGACAACGCCCTGACCGAATCGGCAGGCACCGAATCCCAGCCTGTCTCGAGGACGGTGGCAAGACGATACTGCGCCTCCGCGTCGCCGTTCTCGGCGCGCTGCTCAAACTGACGGAACGCCCTGCGTCCCTCAGGCGTGGCCGCGAACATCGTGGCCACCATCACCCCCAACAGTATCAGTACCGTCTTCCTCATCCCTCTTTCGGCGTCAGCGTTATCAGCGGCACTATCATCTCCTCCAGCGAGATGCCGCCGTGCTGGAACGTCCCGTTGTAATACTGCACGTAGTAGTTGTAGTTGTTGGGATATGAAAAGAAATCCTCGTTGGTGGCGAATATGTATGCACTTGCGATATTGGGTGCCGGCAGTCCGAAACGTTTCGGGTTCTTGATCTCGTACACCTGCTTGGGATTGTAGCTCAACGTCTTGCCCACCTTGTAGCGAAGGTTTGTGTTGGTGTTCTTGTCGCCCACCACCTTTATGGGATTCTCAACGCGGATGGTGCCGTGGTCTGTCGTGAGCACCACCTTATAGCCGAACTCGGCCAGGCGGGCGAAGATGTCGAGCACGCCGGAATGACGGAACCACGACTCCGACAGCGAGCGATAGGCCGCGTCGTTGCTGGCCAGCTCACGGATCATCTTCGATTCCGTACGGGCGTGCGACAGCATATCGATGAAGTTCAGCACCACCACCTGCAATGGAATGTCGCGCGTCTTGCCCAGGCGCGCCAGATATTTCTCGCAGCCGGTGGAATCGTATATCTTGGTGTACGTGAACTTCTCCTTACGGCGGAAGCGGTCCAACTGCGTCTGCACCAGTTCCTGCTCGTGCACGTTCAGGCCTTCGTCCTCGTCCTCGTCCACCCAGTATTGCGGATACATGGTGGCGATGTCCACGGGCATCAGCCCGGCGAAGATGGCGTTGCGCGCATACTGCGTCGACGTCGGCAGGATGGTGGTGTACAGATCCTCCGACACGTTGAAATGCTCGGCCAGCATGGGCTGAATGGCCTTCCACTGGTCAAGACGGAAATTGTCTATCAGGAAGAAACATACCTTCTCCCCCTTGTCAAGCAGCGGAAACACATTGTTCTTGAACAACTTCGGGCTCATCAGCGGGCGGTCTTCGGACGTAACCCAGCTTTCGTATGTGCGGCGTATGTACTTGCAGAAATTGGAATTGGCGTCACGTTTCTGCATCAGCAGCATCTCGGCCATTGGCGACGACGACTGCGCCAGCTTCATCTCCCAGTTGACGAGGCGGCGGTACACTTCCTTCCATTCCTCCAGATCGGAGGCCATATTGATCTGCTGCGACAAATCGCCAAACTCCTGCTGATAGTCGGACGACGTCTGCTCGGTCACAATCTCGCGGCTGTGCAGGTTCTTCTTGATCGACAGCAGTATCTGGTTGGGGTTTACGGGCTTGATCAGATAGTCGGCGATGCGGTTGCCTATTGCCTGGTCCATGATGTTCTCCTCCTCCGACTTGGTGATCATCACCACCGGCAGCTCCGGATGCCGCTCGTTGATGATGTCCAGAGTCTCCAGGCCGGAGATGCCGGGCATATTCTCGTCCAGCAATATCAGCGAATAGTTGGCATGTTCCAGCGCGTCGAGCGCGTCGCGGCCGTTAGACACGGTGTCCACGTCATAGCCCTTCGCCTTAAGGAACATGATATGCGGTTTCAGCAGATCTATCTCGTCGTCTGCCCAAAGTATGCGGTTCATAAGCTATTCCATTAAAGATTCCTCGCCTTCTTCGTCGGCTACGGGCGCCTTCAGCGCCGCGTCCTCGGTGTCGGCCACCGTCTTCTCCTCCTCATAGCGGAAGTATTCCTCAAATGAACGTCCCTCGCGCAGCAAGAGTTCGAAATTCGGCTTGCTTATCATGATGGGGCGCACGCCGTCCGGCAATTCGAAATGCTTCTCGGCCATCACATTGCGGTAATGCTCAAGTTGCTTCACGTTGCCGAATCCCTTGATTATGAGCAGTCCGACATTACCGAACGACATCTGTTCCAGGTCGAAGTCGCGCACTACGAACGACGAGAAGTTGAACCTCGCCACGTCGTACAGCAGCTGGTTTGCGTTGACCGAATCCTTGGGGAAGGCCAGTACCAAGTATTGCGGCGAATTCGGGTCGCGCTCGAAGTTGGCCGGCGTACCGTCGGGGTTCGTGCCCACCGAATCGTTGCTGAGCCTCATGGTCCACAGCATTCCGCGCTGGTTCGACATTCCCTTGTTTGGCTGACGGCCCTGGCGCAGTCCCTTCACTATGCTTCCGGCCATCGGCGTCATGTCGGTGTCGGGCCATTTCTCCAGCAGGTATTCCAGCCGCTCCCTGAACTTCGGCACGTTGTCCTCCGTCAGATAGCTCAGCGCGTCGATAAACACGAACTTCGGCAATATCTTCGACAGCGGGAAGTCGCGCTCCATCTCGCCGGTCAGCTCGTGCACGCGGCTGTTGGCGTTCTGCAGATAGGCGTCGTAGGCGTTCTGATATTTCTCCTCCTGCACCTGATTCATGCGGCGAAGGTTGTCGAAATAATTCGGGTCGAGCATGGCCTGACCGTACGGCGAGTCGGGGAAGTCGGAAAGTATCAGCGCGCGCCATTTCTCGGCCTGCGCCTTGTCGCCGGTGCGCACTGCCATCAGGTACATGTTGTAGTACACGTCAAGGCGGTAGATATTGTCCGGATAACGCTCCAACAGCCTGTTGAACTCCCTGCGCGATGCCGGGAAATCGTCGAGTTTGTCCTTCAGTATCAGGCCCATGTTGTACAGGCCCTCCTGAATCACGTCGTTGCACACCTTTATTTCCTCGGGTGTCTTGGGAATCTGCGCCAGGTAATACTCCACGTTATGCGGATCGGATGCCGCCTCCTGAGCGGCCTTTTCCTTTTTCTGGTCGTCGGTCATGGCCGTGGTGTCGTTGGGCAATCCTTCCGAGCCTTCGTTCTGATCCTCATTGTCTTCCGGCTCGTCGAGCGAATAGGTGGTCTTGTTGCGGCGGCGCCAGTCGTCCTCGTTCTTGCGCGCTCCCCATCGGCGCACGAATTCCGTCTTGCCCTGGTTCTTGGTCATGGTGTTGTAGAAGTACCAGGACTTGTCGGTATTGTTCATTATTCCGGTGGTGGGAGCGTCGTTGCGCTTGATATTGTCGTCCACGCCCTGATTCTTAGCCAGATATTCCTCTCGTGCGGCATCCTCGGCGGCCTTGCGCTCGCGCTCCTTGAGTTCGTCCACTATCTTCTGGCACACCTTCCGCTGTTCTTCGGGCGTCATGCGCGACAGAGTCAGCAGCGAGTCCTGCAGATGCACGTTGCCGGCGTATGTGGCCAGCTCGTCAAGCACGTCGCTCCGCTTCTTCAGCATCTTGTAGTCGGGATACGTCTCGGGCAACTGCGGTATAGCCTCCGAATAACAGGGCTGCGCCTTGACATAATCCCCTTGTTTGAAATATATGCCGCCCAACGTGAGCTGGGCCAGTGCCTTGTCGATGCCGTTGCGGGTGGATTTCTCCACGGCCAGGCAATAGTTCTTCACGGCCTCGGCCGTGTCCTTGCGGCTCAGGTAGAGGTTGCCGATGGCGTAATATATCTGGTCCAGGAATTCGGAGTTACGGGCATAGCGCGTCATGGTCTTGAGCGATCGCACCTCCCCCTTGATGTTGGTGCCCTGAAACACCTCGCTCTGCTTGATGCGGGCGTTGAATTTGGTGCGGTAGTTGGTCGACGCTCCGGCTCCGGCCTTCTTGAATGCATTGTAGGCCTCTTTCTTCTTGCCGAGCTGGGTATATGTCTGGCCCAACAGGAACCACAGCCTGTTTTTCTGCGAGCCTTTGGCATGGCGCGCGGCATATTGCAGCGGCTCCACGGCCTTCTCCCACTGGCGCGTGTGCACGTAATAATCGGCCCACGCCAAGTTGTACAGATTCTTCAGGTAGCCGTTGGTCAGGCTTTTCTCCTTGACGGGATGCAGGGCGTTTTCCGCCTCGTAGTCCCACCCCATGGCCAGATAACTGAGGGCCATCCACAGCTGCGCCTCGGTCACGGTGTTGGGCAGCCATGTGAAATGCTTGGAAGTATAGAGGAATGTGGAGGCGGCGCCTAAGAAATCGCCGTCCATATATTGCCCTTTGCCCATCGTAATCCACGAATTGTGCAGGAAGGGATTGAACTCGTCGCGGGCGCGGAACGCCTTCTCCTTGGGCGTTCCCTTCTTTTTGGGCGGCTTCTTCTTGATGGAATGCAGCTGTATGGACTTCTGCATCTTCTCGATGGTGCGCTTGAAGGATCCGGTGGGCTGCGGAGCCTTCTTGTCGTTGCGCGCCTCGGCGGGATGTATCAGCACGCGCTGCGAGTAGTCGTCCTCGTAGTTAGTGAGCATCTCCTTGAGCTGCTCGTCATAATTGGTCTTGCCGTTGTAGTAGACGTTGTAACGTGTGGTGAAGGCCTGCCAGTTGCGCGAGGCGGGGGTGTTGCGGTTTGTGCCGCACGACACAGCGCCGGCCGTAATGGCCGCCGCCAGCATGAATATTGTCGCTTTTACCCACTTTTTCACCTCTTTAAAACGAAGTTCATCCCCCCGATATTGTCAGATGACGCCTCACAACGCCATTCACCGTGTCACAGATGCGCCAGCATCTCGTCCTTGTGGTCGCCCCAGCGCTCGTAATACTTCTCGCGGGTGTACTTCCAGCGCTTGTGGCTCCACAGATAATACTGCGGTGCCTCGTCGATGTTGTCCTGCAGCATTTCGAAGTATCGTCGCGTGATCGAAAAGTCCGGCTCCTTTTTCGGCGTATCCGTAATCGGCACGAACTTCAGCACGTACCGGCCTCGCTTCGGACGGCTCAGATGGCAATAATACACCTCGGAATCCAGGAACTTCGAGATTCGTTCCGGGCCGGTGAACACCGCCGTATCATGGTTCAGGAAGTCGACGAACAGATGCGCTTCCCAACCCGGCCGCTGATCGGCAATGAAACCTGTAACCGAAGGCTTGCCGCTGCGCTTGCAATCTATCAGGAAGCGCATTATCTCCTTCATCGGCTCGTTGTTGGCATGGAAATGGGTGCGTATTCTGATGAACAGACGGTCCATCGCCTTGTTGTGCAGCGGATGATACACCTGCGCGCACACCGCATCCTTGGGAAAATGCACGGGCAATGACGATACCCATTCCCAGTTGCAGTAATGTCCTAAGAACAGGGTGACGTTGCGCCCCTGCTCCAAAGCGCGGCTCACCTGTTCCGGGTTCTCCACAACAAGGCGCCTCTTGATAGTGCGCTCGGACATGGTCAGGAGCTTCAGCGTCTCCACGCCATAGTCGGCCAGCCAGTGATAGAAGCCCTTTTCTATGCGGCGCAGCTCCTTCGTGTTCCTGTCGGGAAACGCCTCCTCTATGTTGCGGCGCACGGTACCCCGGCGGTAATGCACCACACTGCGCGCCAGCCATGCCGTGACGTCGGCAAACAGATACAATAACCTTAACGGCAGCAGCGACAGCGGATACACCACGCCGCACAATAATATATAGTTGATCTTATCCTTGAACCTCAGTTTCATCACGTTCCGTTCGTTGTGACTTAATCTGCGCCACGACTACCGCACGCTGCAGCTCGTGGCGTCTTATCTCGGGATGCACCACCCATTTCTGGGCGCACCATCCCGCTATCCACCATACAACGGCCAGAATCCACAGATTGATATATTCCGAACCCACCTGCCACAGCCGGGAGCCGTCGGTGTTCATCTTCACGAATCCTTCCACACCCCATGTCGATGGGAATATCGCGCCGAGCCAACGCCATACCACCGGCATGTCGTAACGCGGCCAGATTATGCCCGATATCAGCAGGAACAGCAGCGACGTCACCACCCAGCTCACGAACACCGACTCGCGCTCGGTCACCACGGCCTGGAACACGAAACCCATGCCGACACAGCCTAATGTCATAGGCAACAGGAACATCAGTTCCTCCAGCACATTCCCGGCCATGGGGAACCGGAATATCATCGGCACATAGTGGATCATGAACACACACGGTATGAACATGATGGTCATGTAACACAACGCCTGTCCCAGCATGGTGCCTATGGTTGAGCCCATGTAGTTGTAGGGATTATACAGCGTCATCCTGGAATTCTCGTGCTTGGCGCCTCCGGCCATTCCAACCACCAATATCAGACACTGCTGCAATATCAGGATAATCACGGCCGGCATGATGAACGAATCGAAACCGCTCTTGATGTTTCCCAAACTTGCATTCACTATGGGCATCAGGTTGCCGTCGGTGATGGTGCCGACCAAAGGCCCGACACGGTTTATGGTCTCGGTCATCAGTTCCGATCCCATGTCCTCCATCACGTTTGTCACGGCTATCAGCAGCGACTTATACCTCAACAGCAGGCTCATCTCGCAATACATCACGGCATTGCCGGTCTCTCCGCGGCCCACCTTGCGCTCAAATCCCTCCGGTATCTCCAGTATGGCGTAACAGTCACCGCGGTTCATGGCCTCGCGGGCTTCGGCCAGATCTGTGGCGTAGCCCATGACCCATGCCTGCTCGCAGGCGTCTATCTTGCGCACCATCTCGCGGCTTAGCGGAGTGCGGTCGTGGTCCACCACGATCATCTCCACCTCGCGCACCACTTCCGGATTGTATATCAGCGAATAGAGCACCGGATACACGAACGGCAGGAAGCCGAAGAACAGCAACAGCCCCTTGTCGTGCAGCACCAGCGTGAACTCGTGGGCATACACCCGGAACAGCCGTGTCAGCCACGCCTTGACATGTCCCCACGGACTCCGTTTCTTTCTATTCCGATACCTCATGGTTTAAGGACTATATACAGGTTTCACAAATGCTTTCCTGATGCGGCCCATAAACAATATGGCCAGCACCGGATACACTAAATAGCAGGCAAACCATATCCCCGAATAGTGGAAGGGCAGTCCGTTCAATGCCGTGTTGGCATATATCAGGAAGTTATAGCGTGCCGGCATCAGATAGCTGAATATGGCCATGCCGCTGTACATGCTCTGCACCGGGAAGGAATAGGCGGCGATCGAGAACGTCAATATACCTGTCAGCGCGCACACCGACAGACTGAACCGCAGATTGGGCAGAATGCCGAACACGGCCACGGCAAATGCCTGCGACGCCACCACATACAGCAGCTGCGACAGGGCTATGACCCACCATTGGCCATACATGGGATAGTGGTTGAACCTGAACGTCCATGCGGTCAGGAAAAATGCCATCACCCACCATATCACTGTCTGCGGGAACAACTTGCCGAACAATGCCCGGGCTATCGATCCGTGCGCCATCTTCATGAGGCGGGGCGACGTGTGGTATTTTACTTCCTGCCCGAGGGCGAACACGGTGCACAGCATTATCATCAGCTGCAGCACTGCGGGCATGAACGAGTTGCCGAGGTATATGCCGTAGTTCAGCTGCGGATTACCTATACAGCGCGACGTCACGTTGACGGGCATCATCAGCGAAGCGAAGTTCTCAGGATTCTGGCCCACGTCCTGCACCACCTCCATGGCCACTCCTGCCTTGGAGTATATCGCCGTGGCCTTGAAGGTCTTGAACAGCAACGTGCCGGGCACGTAGTACGCCATGTTGGTATAGAACGTGATGGCCGGCTTGCGTCCCGACAGCAGGTCGGACTGGAAGTTTTCCGGAATCATGAAGAATCCGTATATCTTGCCCTCCTGCAGCATCTGACGCGCCTGGGTATAGGAATTGGGCGTCTCCTTCAGGTCCACCATCTGCATGCCGCTTAAGGTCTGGGTGATGCCGCGCGACAGCTTTGTGCCGTCCTTGTCGACGATGCCGGCCGGGATGCGCGTGGGCAGTCCTGCGTCAAGCATGGTGCCTATGAACAGGAACATGAACAGCGGCAGCAGGAACAGCCCCACCCACATCAGCGGTCTGCGCGCTATCTGGATCAGGGAGCGTACCATTATTCCCTTCACTGTGTCGGGAATAATCCACACCTTGCTGCCACGGGGTTCCGTTTTCATTTCTTACCGTCTTTACCTTCTGCCTTACCGGCCACGCCCTTGTACACCACCGACATTCCGGGACGGAAATTCTCGATGGTCTTCTCGGGGCGTGCCTTGATCTGGAACGTGCGGGCGTCATAATCGCCTGTGGCCTTGGTGGCCTGCCAGTTGGCGTATGTACCTAAGTCCTTGATATAGAATACGGTCATTTCCGTATTCATGTCCAGAGCGGGAATGAACACCTTGAGTTTTGTGCCAACCTCAATGTCTTTAAGCATTGTCTCGCGCACGTTGAACACGGCCCAGCGGTCGGGCAGTTGCAGCGTTGCGACGGGCGCGCCCGTGGCTATCAGTTCCGACACGGCGGGATAGATGCTGATGATCTCGCCGTCGAACGGCGCGGTCAAGTACTGGTCCTCGCGTATGGCCTCCACCTTCTTGGTCGACATCTTGGCCACGGTCACCAGAGCGCTGGCGGTCTCCTTATCTTCGGGCTGTGCCCCGGACTTGGCCAGCTCATAGCTGGAACGGGCGGCCTCGGCGCCCGATTTCGCCATCTCGTATGCGGCCTTGGCCTCGTCGCGGCGCTGGGCCGACACCACACCCTTGGCATAGAGCGCCTCCATGCGCCGGTAGGTCTTCTCGGCGATGGTCACGCCGGCCTGGGCCTGCTCCCACACGTCCTTGGCAGCCTGCACTATCTGAACACGTGTGCCCGCGTCCACTTTCTTACGGCCGGCCGCCGCCACGTCCTCCATGGCCTGCGCCTCGTCATACTGAGCGTCGACCAGAGGCGAGACTATGTGCACCAGCGTGTCGCCCTTGCGCACCTGCTGACCTTCCTCCACATATATATGAGCCACACGGCCCGGCATCTTGCCCGACACACGAATCTCGGTGGCCTCCCCCTGACCCTGCACCACGTCGGGGCCGGGCTTGATCACAAGAAAGCCCAGCACCGCAAGCGCCGCAAGTATTATGAGCAGCACCACGATGGTGCTTAACAGGAATCTGTCTTTTTTGGACACTGCCACCGGATCTTCCTCGCCCATAGGCACTATGCGCACCACGGGCACCTTCTCCGACGTCACGTTGCCGGATGCCGGCGTCATGTTTTCTCTCTGCTGTGTATTATTGTCTGTTGCCATCTCGCTGTATTTTTCCGTTTCTTAATTACCGGGCATACCGTTTTAATTGCCGAGAGTGCCAAGCACCTTGGCCAGATATACCTCGCACAGGCGCACGCCTATTTCCGCATCTATCTTCTCGGAATTTGCCTGAAGCCAGCCGGTCTGAGCCAGTATCACGTCGTTTGTGGTCATCACGCCCTCCTTGAAGGCGATGCGCGCGTTGTCCAGGTTCTCCTGCGCGCTGCGCATGTTGGAGCGCGTCATGTCCAGGGTCTTGAACGCCTCCTTGAACTTGAACCTGGCCTGCGACACCTGAAGCTCCACTTTCTGCTCCATGTCCTCCAGCATCAGCTGCTGGGCGCGCGTGGCGCTCTTGGCCGCCCTGTAATGATTGTAGTTGCCCCCCCAGTGCCAGATAGGGATAGTCAGCGCCGCGCCTACCGAGAAACCGCCGCGCACATGCTTGCTGAAGCCGTTGTTAAGGTTAGGCGTCGAGAATTCATACGCTCCGAACACGCCGACTTTGGGGAGCATCGTGCCCATCACCATCTTCTCGCGTCCTTTCAGCACGTTTATGCCCTGGCGTATGGCCTCCAGGTCCTGACGGTTGGCGTACACGTCCTCCAGATTGTATGTATATGCCGGCGGTGTCGACAACACTCCCTCCACCTCGTCGCTCAGCGTGAGCTGCGTGTCGGCGGGAAGGCCGCACACCTGCGCCAGGTTCATGCGCGCCAGCGTCAGGCCGTCGTTCACCTTGGTCTCCATTATTCGGGCCTCGTTCAGCTTCACGTCCACGGTCAGCACGTCGCTGCGCGTGGCCACTCCCTCCTCGTACATCGCCTCGACGTTGCGGTGCAGCGTATCCACAAGCTGGACGAAACTCTCGGCTAATTTCTGCTTGGCGCGCAGCGACACCACCAGCCAGTAAGCCTGGTCCACGGCGTAGGTCACTTCCTGCACCACGGCGTTGCGCCCGGCCACGGCCGCGCTTTCGGCATACCGGGCTATGTCGTTCAGGGCCTTTATGGTTCCGCCCATGAACACCGGCTGCGTCAACGTCACGGCGCCTGTAAAGATATGGTGCGTGTCGAAACTCAGCGCGTCCTTGGGTATCACGGCCACTTCCGTCGGAATGTAGCCTCCGCCGTCTGGATTCTTGATCGGATTGCCCGAAGGGTCGGTCAGTATGTTCCAGTCGAATTTGCCGGTGCCGGGATTGAACGACATGGTGGGAAGCTTGGCGTCCTCGGCCAGCAGGTTGATCTTACGCTGATTGTACATATAAGCGGCGCTGAAATCGATGCCGGGCAGATACATGGCCTTGGCCGCCTTGCGGTCATAGCCGGTGCCGGTCACCGTCTCCTGCGCTATCGCGATGGTCTTGTTGTTGCGCAACGCCATGCTGCGGCACGAGTCAAGACTCACCACGCCGCTCTGCGCGCTGACGCCCGCGACACCTGCCGCGGCCATCACTGCAAACAATATGGAGCGTCTGTATTTTGCCATAAAGATATAATTCTATTGTGGAATTTATCAGAGCTTTCAATTCTCTGAGAGTTTAACGCAAAAAGATAGCCAAAGAATTGACGCGTATCTTAAAATGCGCGTATTTGACCAACAAATGTCCTTTTGGGAGCATAAATTGTCGATTATCAAATAATCGGAGTGGCATTGCCGTTACTCAACATACGGAGTTTTTGCCATTTAGGATTCAAGGAGCTACACTGATTATATATGACCGGATTATTGAAAAAATATAAAGAGGAGTACCGCAAGCTGCTGCAACTGGGAGGTCCGATTCTGGTGACACAGCTCAGCGTTATCGTGTTCGCGTTCAGCGACACCATCATGGTGGGGCATTACAGTGTCAATTCACTGGCAGCCGCCGCGTTCGTCAACAGTCTGTTCCTGGTGCCCAACGTGATGATGATGGGTCTGGCCAGCGGAGTAACGCCGCTGGTCGGGGCGTTGTATTCGCAACAGAAATACCGCGAGGCCGGCTCGATAACCCGCAGCTCGCTGCAGGTGAACATAGCCATGGCCCTGATCTGCACCGTGATCATGGGCCTAATGTATTTCATTCTCCCCTATATGGGCCAGGCACCGGAACTGCTGTCGCAGATTCAGTCCTATTATCTGGTGCTGATGCTCATGCCGGTGCCTATGGCCGTTTACAACGTGCTGGCGCAGAGCTCCAACGGCATCGAATACACCTCCGTGCCCATGTGGGTCACTGTGGGAGGCATCCTGCTCAACATATTCGGCAACTGGGTTCTGATATACGGCAAATTAGGGTTCCCCGAGATGGGACTGTTAGGCGCTGGTATCGCGACGGTATTCGGGCGCGCAGTGGCCATGGTTGCCATGTGGGCGGCGTTCCGGAAGCTGCACAGATACCGTGACTATCAGGGAGGGTTCACCGCACGTTGCCGGCGTGGCACCGAGCGAGTCAAGGCGTGGAAGACATCATGGCCGCTGATGCTTCAGAGCGGCGCCGAGTGTGTGCTGTGGACCGTAGGCGCCGTGGTGGTGGGATGGTTCGGCCCTGTGCAGCTCGCCGCCTATCAGGTGGTGAACACCATCAGCCAGCTCGGATTCATGGTATTCATGAGCTTCGCCTCGGCCGTGGCCATACGCGTGGCCTATTACGCCGGACTGCGCAACGAGCAGGGAGCCGGCGCCGTGGCGCGGGCCGGACTGCACATAAACCTTGTGCTGGCCACCATAGCCTCGCTGGTGTTCATTCTCTTTGCCGAACCGCTGATCAACGTATTCATCAACACCTCGGCCGAAGGCGCGAAGGGAGTGGAAGTGATAGCCAGCGCCACGGCGCTGATACTGCCGCTGGTGGTGTATCAATACTTCGACGCCTCGCAGCTGACGTTCTGCAACGCCATCCGAGGCACCGGCCAGGTGAAATACCTGCTGTGGATTTCCGTCACGTCCTACATAGCCGTCGGCATTCCGCTGCTGATGCTCTTTGCAGTCGGCTTCAGCGGCGGCAACCTCGGCGCCTACTGGAGCTTCAACGTCGCCCTGCTCTGCGCCAGCCTGATGTCCCTCCGCTACTTCCGCCGAATCCGCCTCTGAAAGCCACATCCGGCCCTTAAACTCCTCAAATTTCCGATATGGTTATTGGTATGTCCCTTTGTAGACTGATTTCGCTTGTGTAATCCCGAACTCGCGTCATTAATTTATGTCATAAAATATGCCATTTACCTCCATTTTTAGGGCCGGAATGATTCACCAGACTATTCATCCTGGATATTTCTCTTTCTATCGTACGTGTTGCCACTCCGATTTTATTTGCCATTTCAGACATGCTGATATATGGATTGGCATTTATCAAATCTAAAATCATCTGTTGGCGTGGAGTGATTTTTTTACCGACATCTTTACCGACATCTTTACCGACATTTTTACCGACATTTTTACCGACATCTGACTTTTCAGCTTCGCGGCTCCGGAGGTCAAAGGTCACTTTGACTGAATTAATGGTAGTCTCTATGTGCATCGGGCGACCGGTTACTTCTTGCCAACGTTTGAGTTTGCGGAGTCCATAGCCGAGATTCTCCGACAGGTGCGCCAGACGGAACAGTTTCGCGATTACCGGATTGCGGGGCTGGGATTCAAACGAGCTTTCCATTACAGAACAGAGTCAATATAAATTTAATTGTAAAAAAAAATTGTTGATATATGGAAATTTGTTATTAAATTTGCAAACGCATATCGACCACGGAGCCCGATATGGGGCGCGAGGTGGGTAGCAGACATAATAATATAAAAGCGTTTATCCGACGCTTGTTCTTGACGGATCGAAATCTGGCAGTTTCAAAATCTGAGTCAAGGATGAGTCAACGATAGGCGCCTTCGGGTATGATTGTCATCTTAGAGCATGCGCTGACGCATCCTCTAAATGATTGCTATATCATACGGCGTGAGGCTCCGCGTTGCTCGTTCTACTCAGATGGGCACATGCCAGAGCCTCGATCCGTGGAACGGGCAACAGATTCAGGCTCTCACGCTTCTTTTTTATAGCCACCGACTCAGAGAGCTGTCGGTCATACCGTAATATGCGTTCATTGCCCCTTTCGCAGAAACTTTTCCGCAACGCCTACGTCAATGTGATGCGTCTGACCGACAGACTTGTCGACGGATACTATCGTCTGGCTGTGGCCAGACCGAATTCCAAATTCTCTAAATTCGTAATCGGCCGGAAAAATGTCCTGAACGACATACGCAGGAACATCGATATCGATTCTTCGCGCAAAACGGTATGGATCCACTCGTCTTCCTTCGGGGAGTTCGCCATAGCGCGGCCTCTTATATCCACACTTGCTGACTGCAACATCGTGATCACATTCTTCTCGCCGTCCGGTTATGAACCGACCTCGGGCAGCCATAAGTTTAAAAACACGTTCTATCTCCCGATCGACTCCGCGTCAAATGCAAGTGCTTTCCTTGACATTGTCAAGCCGGACATCGCGCTGTTCATGGTGTCCGAATTATGGCTCTGCTATATGGAGGAACTGAAGAAAAGGAAAATACCCGCCTTGCTCATCTCAGCCCTGATCAGGGATAATTCCGTATTCTTCAAGCCATACGGCGCATTGCACCGCTTGATGATAAAGCAATTCTCGCATATAATCTGCCTGAACGACAGATCGGCCGACAATCTGAAGAAACTTGGCGTCACATCATATTCCGTAATAGGAGATCCGCTGTTTGACAACGCATACATCAATTCAAGAAAAGAATACTCCAATCCCGTCATCGAACGCTTCAAGGGCACGGACAGGCTGTTTGTAGCCGGAAGCATCGACACCGACCGGGACCTGAAACTGGTATCGTCGCTCGCCAACACATTCGGCGACACGAAATTCCTGATTGTCCCCCATACCATCAGCGAGAACGTCCTGAACCGGATCATATCTTCGCTGAACGGCAAGGCGGTGCTATATTCGGAATGCACCGACAATACCGATTTTTCCTACGTCCAGACATTGGTGGTAGATTATTTCGGCGACCTCCCCTTATTATACCGCTACGGCACATGGGCATACGTCGGAGGCGGATTCACCCGATACCTCCACAGCGTCATCGAGCCGGTGGTGTATGGAATCCCCGTCGCCTTCGGGCCGGACATCAGACGCAAGACCACACCACTGCAACTGATTGATGCAGGAATCGGCGAGAGTGTCGGCAGTCCGGCGGAAATAAGGAATTGGTTCAGGGCCATCATGCGTGACGACGCACGTCTGTCGGAAATCCGGGAGAAAGCCCGGGAGTATGTACAGGCAAACTTAGGAGCGTCACTGCATATCGTAAACATCATATCCGGCATACTCGACGCCGACAAATGCTGAATACTTATTTAATCTCAATTAAACAACTGACTTATGAACATATTATGTGTAATCCCGGCCCGGGCGGAGTCATCCCGGTTCTTCGAGAAGCCGCTCGCGCTGATCAAGGGTAAGCCCATGCTGCAATGGGTGTACGAACATTGCCGTGAGGTCGAGGCCTTTACAGACGTGGTCGTAGCGACCGACAGCGACAGAATCAAGGATGCGGCCCGGTCTTTCGGAGCCACTGTGGTAATGACTTCGTCCCGTCACGACACCGCGACCGAACGGCTGTACGAGGTATCGACCAAAATAGACGCCGACCTGTATGTGATGGTGAACGGCGACGAACCCCTACTGACCAAGGAGGCAATCGTGCAGTGCATTCCCCCGCATATTCCGGCCGGCGAGATATATGTTTCCAATCTGATGACGGATTTCTCCAATCCCGTCGAGGTGGTTGACTCCACAAACCTGAAAATCGTGACCGCTGCCGACCATCGCTGCCTGTTCATTTCCCGCAGCCCGATTCCCTATCCCAAAGGGAGTCTGGACGTGATATACCACAAATTCGTAGGCGTCGGAGCGTTCAACCGCGAAGCTCTGGAGTTCTACCACACCACGCCGCGCGGGCCGATAGAAAAGGTTGAGGAGAACGATTCCTTCCGCTTTCTGGAGAATCACGTTCCCATTTACTATTACAACTGTCATTGCAAGTCCCTGTCTGTCGACACCCGGAAGGACATCGAGGGCGTGGAGGCATACCTTGATTCAATGGGTCTATAAGTTTGATTCAACAGGTCGATAAGAGAACGCAAAGCATGACAAATCTCAGAGAGGGATGGCGACGGGCCCGCTACTATGCTTCGGGATTCATGGAATACCTGCTTCCGGGAGGCATCCTGTCCCGTTTCATAGATTCAGAATTGAGGGAGCTGACGCCCCGGCAGAAAGCCGTGGTCGAGGAGCGGGTGGCATATTATGTCCGGCTGCCTCAGGATTGCCCCTTGACGTTTGTCGGCGATTTTGAGATAGACCGGTTCCGTTTCCCCTGGGACCGGCAGGAAAGGCATTCGGCGTATTTCCTTGACCTGTATCCTTATCTGAGCATTCTTCCCGGTCATTTGCGATTCAATTATTTCGCGGGAGACACCGATAAGGAAGCCGTATGTCCCACACTAATCAAATCGCGCCCCGTCGCCGACGGTGCCACGAATTCCGCGATATGCCGCCTCAACAGCCTGCGACACTTCCGGTTTGTCAAAGACCGGATTCCGTTCGGACAGAAACTCGACATGGCCGTTTCGCGCAACGAGGTCAGGCTGCAGCCGTGGCGAAGCAAATTACTCGACATGTATTGCGGGCATCCACTGACTGACTTCGGACAGATAAACAGCGACTGCGGTAATCCGGAATGGATACGGCCTTTTATGCCTGTCACAGACCAATTGAAATACAAATTCGTGATGTGCATCCGTGGCAACGATGTGGCCACCAACCTCAAATGGGTCATGTCGTCCAATTCCCTGGCCATGATGCCGAGGCCGACGGTAGAATCATGGTATCAGGAAGGGCTGCTGGAACCAGACGTGCATTATGTGGAAATCAAGGACGACTATTCCGACCTGCCCGACAGAATGGAATGGTTCATCTCCCATCCCGAGGATGCGGAATATATCATCCACAATGCCAACCGGTGGGCCGAACGGTTCATGAATCCTCATATCGAACGGTGCGCCATGGCTCTGGCAGTCCGCGAATATTTCATACAGACGGGACAGTTATGAACGATACAATATTCATATTGCGGTTCAGTGCGCTCGGAGACGTGGCCATGACCATTCCTCCGGTATATGCCGTGGCCAGAGCGAACCCGGCCTGCCGGTTCGTGTATTTCACCAAGGCGGGATTCTCCGGACTGTTTGTCGATGCGCCCTCCAACCTGAAAGTAATCGGACTGGACGACATAGGGCCACTGCACGTATACCGAAGGCTCCGAAAAGAAATCCGGCTACATAAACCCGCTTTGATCGCCGACTTACACAACGTATCACGCACCTGGCTCACCGACCTTTATGCCATGCTCCATGGCATAAGGGTAGGATGTGTCAACAAACGACGGCTTTTCAGACATTCCGCCCTCAAACGGAAGTCGGGCCAACGGAATTTCATAGACAGATACCTGGATGTGTTCACCGAATCAGGTCTGGAGACATCGCGCGCCAACATGGACACATTGCCGCCTATGGCCTCGCCCCCTGTCCCTATCAGACAGCCGGCCGTAGGCATAGCGCCATTCGCAAGATTCCATACCAAAACCTATCCTCTGGACAAGATGGAGGAAGTGATAGCATCGCTCACGAAAAACAATGTCAATGTATATCTGTTCGGAGCCGGTGGCAAGGAACAGAAACAGCTTGACGAATGGTCGCACAAATATCCCTGTTGCCATTCCATGGCCGGCCGATATACGCTGCAGGAAGAAATGTCCGCAATACAATCACTTCCGTTGATGCTGTCAATGGACTCGGCCAACCAGCATATCGCGTCGCTCGTCGGCACCAAGGTCATCACGATATGGGGAGCCACTACACCCTTATGCGGCTTCGCGCCGTTCCGGCAATCATCCGACAACAGCATCGTGGCCGGCATTCCATGTCAGCCATGCTCAATAGCCGGCTCACGCCTGTGCCCCGAAGGTCACTTCGACTGCATGCATTCCATCGAACCCAATCATATAGTAGATAAAATCTTACATGAACTTTCACTTGTCAATAACACTGAGACACGTCAGTAAGTGGCTGTATCTGCTGCTTTGCGCATCAGCATATTTCCTTGGAGTTGCAGCGATATTCCTCCTGATACAGAAGCCTCTGTTTCTGATATTCAGCCTGCCGGACAATGTACAGCTGTCTGCACCGGAAGTGTGGCACATATACCGCCACGGCCTGACTCTCGACTTGGCGGCATGCGCCTATCTCTCGGCCATGCCTTTGATTCTGTACATCCTGAGCGTATGGATTCCAAAACTGATGGTCAACAGGATATTCGCAGTCTATAACTGCATAATTGCATTTACGCTGGCTCTGCTGATTGTGGCCGACTGCGTGCTGTACACATTCTGGGGATTCAAAATAGACTCCACCGTCCTTCTCTATTTAAAAGATCTTGATAAACTCGGACAGAATGTATCATGGGGATATATGGCCGGGGCGATTGCAGCGGTAGCCGTATTGTTTCTTTTGATATGGTGGTGGCTTAACTTCATTTGCATCAAGGTCGCTGTCCTTACGGCCCGGGAATCATCCTTAAAGTGGAAATGCGTCCAGAGCCTCGAATTCGTCATCACCGGCGCCATCCTGTTCATCTTTGCCCGTGGCATCGAGATATGGCCCAAGACACCCGCCAATTCATACTATTCCGAAGTTCAGTGTTTCAACCACGCAGCCGTCAATCCGCTGTTCAACTTTATATACAGCCTGTCGTATCAGGGTAAGAATTTTGACGAATTTCAGTTTTTCTACACCGATACGGTCGAACGCGACGTACGCGCCTGGTATCCGACACAAAGCACCGACACTGATAAGATTATCAATACCGACCGTCCCGACATCCTGTTGATCACCATCGAAGGAATGGGAGCATGCTTCATCAAGGAATTAGGCGGTCTTGACGGCGTGACGCCGAATATGGACAGCCTTATCAACGACTCGTACGCATTCACGCAGTGCTACGCCAGCAGCTTCCGAACCGACCGAGGGTTGGTGGCCATACTGAGCGGTTTCCCCGGGCAGCCCACCACCTCGGCCATGCGGTACCATCACGTGATTCGCGCTCTGCCCGGCATCGCCCGCTCACTCGCCGACAAAGCCGGCTATTCCACCACCGCCATGTTGGGCGGCGACGCCTCTTTCTTCAATATGGTCGATTATCTGGCGGCGGTCGGTCATCAAAAGGTAATCGACATCCACGATTTTCCTGATTCCGAGAAAACTACGGAATGGGGTGTTCCTGACCATCTTCTGTTCAAACGCGCGCTCACGGAACTGAATACTGACCATACTTCTCCCCATTATACCTTTCTGCTGACCCAAAGCTCCCACACACCGTTCGATGTACCATATCATAAACTGAAAGATGAAAAACTTAACGCATTCGCGTATACCGACGAATCAATCGGAGAATTTCTAAACGAGTTAAAACGAACGCCGGCATGGGCCAATCTTATGGTGATCATTACGGCCGACCATGGCTTCCGTTATGGCGCATTCAGTGACCCTCCCTATCATCACATTCCTTTGCTTGTCACCGGCGGTGCCTTGTCTAAAAAATCCAAGGACTCAAGAATAGTATCACAGACCGATATCCCGGCTATGATACTTGGACAGCTCGGATTACCTCACGATGATTTTCAGTTTAGCCGGGACATAATGTCTAAGAATTATTCATATCCCTTCAGCTTCAGCACTTTCGTCAACGGCTTCACGTTCCGCGACTCCACCGGAGTCACTGTATACGACAATGTGCTGCAGAAAGCCGTGCATTATCCGGACAGCATACGCATACGCAAGGGCAAGGAGATATTGCAGAACGTATACCGGAATCTTCAAAATATGAATTCGCGCCCATGAAAATACTTCAGATTCTTCCCGGAAAGATATGGGGAGGCGCCGAGCAATATGTGGTGGATTTAGGCAGTGCCCTTGAATCGCACGGCCACCGGGTGACATACGCCTGCAGGGACGTCCCGGCGGTCACTTCACAACTGCGGGACAGGAACATTGGTTTTAAAACCATTCGCGTTCCCCGCGCATCATTGTTCAATACCGGCCTTATCCTTCCTGAGCTTGTCGGTGAAGCGGACATTGTGCATGTGCACGACCTGAAGATTGTGCCGGCAGTGGCCCGGACCATATCGAACACCGGAAGCCGGGCACGAATAATAATGACCCGGCATGACGCACACCGCAAGACCATTCCGGTATGGCAGCGCAAAGCTTATCAAAAGGTTGCGGCAGTGATTTGCGTGTCCGATTTCGTGCGCCGCAGATGGCTGAAGGCCAATAAATGGTTCTCTGCTGCAAAATGCGAAGTCGTGCTCAACAGCATTCCGCAACATGAACATGTTACTGTCGAATCGTTACGCCACCGCTATGACATAGCTGATGGCGAGACATTGCTGATATTCAGCGGACGCGTACGCAAAAGCAAGGGGTGTGCCGTCCTGATGGAAGCATTAGGCAAACTCCCCGACCTGCGTTGGCATCTTGTCCTTTTAGGTTCGTGCTATCCGAAGGGATATGATATGAAATTAGCCTCTGTTGCGGAAAAGCTGAATATCCGCGACCGGGTTCATTTTTACGGTTTCACCTCCCATTCAAGAGACTTGATGAAACAGGCCGATATAGGCGTGGTCCCGTCGGTGTTTAAGGATCCGTGTCCCCTTTCCAATCTTGAGTTCATGCAGCAGGGAGTCTGCGTGGTGACGACATCGAGCGGAGGGCAGCCCGAATGTATGGAGAGCGGCAAAAGCGGCATTATCGTTCCGCCCGACGATGCAGACGCGCTGGCCGAAGCCCTTCGCCGGCTCATCACCGATTCCCTGCTTCGGAACGCTATCGCCACAGCCGGCAGCCGGCATTTTAACAACGTGCTGTCTTATTCCCGTTTCATGAATCAGATCGAGAGCATATACCGAACCACTTTGAATCATCACTAACCAATCGTTCCATTAAAGGAACTAAATATAAACCTAAACTAAAATATTGCTGTCCGATAAAACTCAGATAGGGCAATAAAGCATAGCTCGAACGCTGATTTTACGGTGTTCGAGTCTTCTTTTTC
>CADBNR010000040.1 GCA_902796035.1 uncultured Bacteroidales bacterium
GAACCCCATAACTCCCTCAACGCAAGAGGGAATCTGCCTGACGAATGACCGCCCTATCATTAACATTTATTATTAAACAAGCTCTAACACAGCAATTAAAATATATCCCATCTTCTTCATTTCATCATTTCATACATTTAATTCCTCACAAAATTAGCAAAAAATCATGCAAGTAGTCAAATCGTGTCATGCGCCGATCAGTCGGTCTCGGTGGTGTTGAAGGAATTGCAGCCGCGAGGAGGATGGAGCGAGGGGAGATTAGTCGAATCTACAGAACATAGACGTGGTCCAAGAAAAAAGTTGTAACTTTGCGGCCGGATTAATGTTAATAGTGATAAAGGTTAATAAATATCATGGTTAAGCAGTGTTCGATTATTTTCGCATGCCTTGCCGCGGGAGAATTCATCGCCTGGATTTTCGCAATCCCGATTCCCGGAAGCATTATCGGCATGTTACTGCTGACCACCCTGCTTCAGAAAAAGGTGGTCAACATTGAGTCTGTAAAAGGCATCAGTCAATTCCTCGTGTCAAACATGGGTTTCTTCTTTGTGCCGCCGGGTGTGGCGATAATGCTCTATTTCGACATAATCTCCGCGCAATGGTTTCCTATCGTTACGGCCACGTTGCTCAGCATCGCCATTGTGCTTATAGTCACCGGATGGGTGCACCAGTTTGTCAACTCATACAAATTTAAATTCAGATCTAAACACTGACATCATGGAATTCCTGGAAAGTAACGTTTTTCTTATCGCAATCACGTTTCTGACATTTCTCGGAGCCAGAAAACTACAGACTCTCACGGGACTCGTAATCCTGAACCCAGTGCTTATCACGATTGCAGTGCTGATACTCTTTCTTAGACTGACGGGCATCAGTTACGAGACATACAGCCAAAGCGGCCATATGATAGAATTCTGGTTGCGTCCTGCCATCGTGGCTCTCGGCGTCCCACTATACACGCAGTTGCGCACAATACGCCAGCAGCTCATGCCGATATTGATATCGGAATTTGCCGGATGCGTCGCAGGAATCGTGTCGGTGGTAGCCATCGCCAAAGCCCTTGGGGCAAGCAAGGAGATAATAATATCCCTGGCTCCCAAGTCGGTTACAGCGCCGATTGCCATTGACATCTCATCGCAATTGGGAGGGATTCCCTCGCTGACGGCAGCCATTGTGGTGTGCGTGGGCCTGACCGGCGCAATACTTGGACTCAAAGTCCTTTACTACGGCCATGTCGTCAATCCGTTTGCCAAAAGTATAAGCATGGGTACGGCCGCACATGTGATCGGCACTTCGCGCATGGCGGAATTCGGTGAGCAATACGGAGCTTTCGCCACCCTCGGCATAATCATCAACGGAATATTGACCGCAATCCTTGCCGGTCCCATCATGCGGATAATGGGAATAATCTGACTCCTTCATAATCAATTAGTAATTAGAGATCGGTAATCATTAGTAATTGCGTAGCGTGAAGGAAAGGATACAATAATATGTAATAAAGTATATAATAAAACGGCAAAGTACATAATAAAATATATAAAAAGGATAAAGTAAACAATAAAAGATATAACAAAGACGTTATAATATATATTGAAGATATAATAACAGATATATTATAATAAGATATGAAGACGACAGAACCCTTTAGTCTTGAAAGACTGAGCACATATAAGGAAAACGGCGGACTGGAAGTCAAGTCCGGCCGCGGCGGCGTGCCAAGTTCTCTGTGGGAGACGTATTCCGCTTTCGCCAACACCGATGGTGGAACAATTGTGCTCGGAGTCAACGAAAAAGGACATGGACGCCTCGTGGTGGAAGGCCTGCCTGACGCCTACAAGATAATAAAGGATTTCTGGAACATGGTCAACAATCGTCAGAAAGTCAGCAGCAATATCCTGACCGACAGCATGGCGTATGTGGACCAGGTCGAGGGCAAGGACGTGATCGTGATCCATGTGCCCAGAGCCGAACGCACATCGCGCCCGGTATATGTAGGCGCCGATCCACGCACCGGGACCTACCGCCGTAACTTCGAAGGCGACTATCACTGCTCGCTGGAGGAGGTGGCGCTGATGATGCGCGACTCGTCGCTGGTGACTGACGACAACAGATTGCTGACTGAACTCGATATGACGGTGTTCTGTCCCGAAACCGTAAAGGCATACCGCAACATCTTCAAGCTGATTCGCCCGCAACATCTGTGGAACCATGAGGATGACACCATGTTTCTGCGCAGGATCGGCGCTGTGCGCGAAGACAAGGACACCGGCAGGTTTCACCCCACGGTGGCGGGACTGCTTATGTTTGGCTACGAATATGAGATCACGACGGTATTCCCCAACTACTTCCTGGATTATCAGGAAAACCGCACCAACGGTATGTATGCCCGGTGGACCGACCGCATTACATCGCAGTCGGGCGACTGGAGCGGCAACGTATTCGACTTTATTCTGAAAGTGATTCCGAAGTTGCAATCCGACCTGAAGGTGCCGTTCATGTTCAAGGGCAACTTCCGTGACGACGACACGCCCCTGCACAAGACCGTGCGCGAGGCCACGGTCAACATGCTGGCCAACGCCGATTTCTACGGGCGGCGTGGCGTGGTGGTACAGAAAAGCGCCGGAGGCTTCAAGTTCGCCAACCCCGGCAGCATGCGTGTGTCGCTGAACGAAGCATTGCAGGACAGCGCGTCCGATCCGCGCAACGGCGTGATGATGAAGATGCTGGCGATGGTGGAATATGGCGAGCGGGCCGGAAGCGGCCTGCAGGGCATCTTCAAGACCTGGCAGAGCGTGTATCACTGCGCGCCCAGGCTGGAGGTTACGACGACCGGTGGCGTTGACCGCACCACGCTAATCCTCGATTTCGGGGGAAGACAGCCCGACATCCCCGCCATGAAACGTCTGTATGGAGTTTATGACGAAGAATACGAATCGCCTCAGATGCTTGAATACAGCGTCGTACAGGAACCCGACGCGGCCCCTATGTACGGAACGACCGTGAGGCACTCCCGACAGACGGAAAATTTACAAGCCGACTCTTATGAAGGCCTGCAGGACAGCCTTAGCGGAATTAAGTCCAACAGGGACAAGGTGCTGCGTGTCTTGTCCATGAACTCCACGATGACACTGGAGGAAGTGGCGCATGTAATCGGCATGTCACGAATCGGCGTGCAGAAGATTGTGGGTACACTGAAGCAGGAAGGTATTCTCTTTCGCAAAGGCTCCAACAAGAAAGGGGAATGGATAGTAAACGGCGACCGGTGAAGGCCGCCGTTTTTGTTTTCAATCGCGCAGAACGGTGCGGATTTCCGAGAGGTCTTCCGCTGAGAAGGAGAGGCCGTTGATTGCGCCGAGATTGTCTGACAGCTGCTTTACGGAGGAGGCTCCTATTATTACGGACGTTACCCTTTCGTTTGTCAGTATCCAGGCCAACGCCATCTGCGCGAGAGTCTGTCCGCGACGGGCAGCGATTTCGTTCAGGCGACGAGCTTTATCGATCTTGTCGTCCGTTACCTACGACAACTGGAGGAAACCGGTGCTTCTGGCAGCGCGGCTTCCGGCAGGGATGCCGTGAAGATAGCGGTCGGTCAGCAGCCCCTGTGCCAGGGGTGAAAAGACCGTAATTCCGCTGCCGTTGGCAGCGGCAAGTCCGAAATTCTCGCCGGCGGCAGCCGTGTCGAACATTGAATAACGGTATTGGCTTACAAGACAGGGCACTTTGGCTTCGGCAAGGAGCCGGTAAGCATATTCCTGTTCCTTGGGAGGGTATTTTGATATGCCGGCATAGAGGGCTTTGCCGCTGCGCACTATGTCTATGAGAGCCTGCATCGTTTCCTCCACAGGAGTAACGCCGTCATAGCGATGGCTATAGAACACGTCGAAATATTCCAGTCCTGTCCGTTTAAGGCTGGCGTCGCAGGATGCGATGAGGTTCTTGCGCGATGGAAAGCACCAGTATCTACTGGATGCCTGTATGGCGTGTTCTGGAAAACTCGGTGCATCTGCATCTGGTAAATCCCTATTTCATCAAACAGCTTCCAGGAAAGAAAAGTGATGTCAAGGACGCCGAGTGGATAGCGACCTGCCTTATGAACGGTCTGATCGCATCAAGTTTCGTACCCGACGAAAAGATACAGCGTCTGCGTCAGTACGACCGACGTATCTTCGATCTGAACACATCCATCAGCCGCAATCTGGTCAAACTCGACCAGTGCATCCAGCGGTGCAACATCCGTATCAGCAACTATGTCTCGACTACGGATTCCAAAGGGTACCGTTCAATCGTCAGGCACATATCGCAAGGCGTCACAGATGCATCCGTCCTTGTGGAGCAACTGCATGGAAGAACAATCAACAGGCATGGCAGGGAGACCTTGACAAAGGCTCTCGAGGGAGTGGTCAACGACACCGACATAGACATAATAGGCCAGCTTGTGGAGGAGATTGAGATGCAGCAGCGCCACAAGGACGAAGCCCAGAAAAAAATGACAGCACTCTGTCAGGAATGGTTCCCGAGGGAACTTGAGAATCTCCAGACGATACCCGGAGTGAAGGAACGCAGCGCAACCTCGATAATAGCCGAAGTCGGCACTGACATGAATAATTTCCAGACGCCGAAGAAACTGGTGTCATGGGTGGGGCTCAGACCCCGAAACGAGGAAAGCGCGGGCAAAATCAAGTCACGACGTATCACACATGGCAACAAGTTCCTGCGCAAGACGATGATAGAGTGTGCCTGGGGTTCATCCCGTACAAAAGATTCCTTCTTCGCGGAATTCTTCTGCAGACAATGTGTCCACAGAAAGAAGAACCGCATGAAAGTGCAGGTCGCCATAGCACGAAAGATGCTCGTTGCCGTATGGTACATACTCCGTGATGACATTCCGTACATAAAGCCTTCCGATCATTATCCGACGGCTCCCGCAGTCGTCGTATCGTGATACTGCCGCCCGTTGCAAGGTCAATAAATTTGTGGTGTCAGTAACCCGTTTTCGCAAAGTGGCTGACGCTTCGGGCGGAGTAGGACATCCGGTTGAGTCTAAATCTCGTAGAGGAAATTTACATATCTTTTTCACCACTTCATCTGCTGATGAGGTGCTTCTGCTCATGCGAATACGATTCCTTTCTATGCCTTAGACGCTCTTTTTACTCCACAAAATAGTCATGGCATTAGCTTTCATAGAGGAAATTTAGTCATAAAAATTTAAATATTAGTGCATTCGATTGTAAAAATGGGGCGTTGCAACATTTTTGATACCCTTTGACCGAAAATTAATAACCGGCCCGCGGACTTTTGATGTATTTTTGCAACTGAAACCCGACAGATGTTTATGTCGGGACATGGGACTGAAAAAATCAAAAACATGAACAACTTGATCGGAATAATAAAGACATCGTTAGTGACGGCCGGCATGATGGGGACATTCGTGCTGAATGCCGCCGGAGTCGAAGTGAATCATCTGGGAACGAACAATACGCTGGTGCGCGTCAACGGCGACGGGAAATATCTGCTGATGCCCGTTCAGGAGTCGAACGATGACGCGACGGTCAACGTCCTGGTGGACGGGAAACTTGACCGCACCATATATGTAAGGCTGGCGAAGTCGAAGGTGGACTACACCGTGCCTCTGGACATAGCGAGGTACAAGGGACATGACGTAGTGCTGAACATCGTCACCACGCAGAACCGCTCCACTGTCCGCGAGGCTAAGGAGGATGTGTGCTGGAACAATTTCAACGTATCTGACACGTTCGATACCTCCAACCGCGAGAAATACCGTCCGGCGTATCATCACACACCCCTGTACGGATGGATGAATGATCCGAACGGCATGTTCTATAAGGATGGCGTGTGGCATCTGTACTATCAGTGGAATCCGTACGGGTCGAAATGGCAGAACATGACGTGGGGACATTCCTCGTCGAAAGACCTGGTAAACTGGGAGCACCATCCGGCGGCTATAGAGGCAAACGGATTGGGAACGGTGTTCAGCGGCAGCAGCGCCGTCGATACGGAGAACAGTGCCGGATTCGGCAATGATGCCGTGCTGGCCATGTACACTTCGGCCGGCGTGAGTCAGGTGCAGAGTCTGGCGTACAGCACCGACAACGGCGAGACATTCAGCATATACCCGGGTAATCCCACACTGGCGTTGGAGAGCGAGGCCCGCGATCCGAACATGTTCTGGAATCCCGACACGAAGACATGGACCTTGATACTGGCGCATCCGCTGGATCACGAGATGCTTATATTCACGTCGCCCGACATGAAGTCGTGGACGCTCCAGAGCAAATTCGGCCAGGGGCTGGGCGCGCAGGACGGCGTATGGGAATGTCCCGACCTGTTCCCGCTGAAGGTGGAAGGCACCGACGAACAGAAATGGGTGCTTATCTGCAATATCAATCCCGGCGGACCTTTCGGCGGTAGCGCCACGCAGTATTTTGTCGGTGATTTCGACGGCAAGACCTTCAAGGCCGATACGGATGCAAGCGGTAAGGTTCCGACCAAATGGATGGACTACGGCAAGGACAATTATGCGTCGGTAAGTTTCAGTGACGCGCCCGGCGGACGCCGCACGATACTGGGCTGGATGAGCAACTGGCAGTACGCCGCGGATGTGCCCACCGTGCAGTATCGCAGCGCGAACACGCTGCCACGCGAATTGGGCCTGTTCCGTGCCAAAGACGGTGAAATATATATGTCGTCCAAGCCGTCGCCCGAGGTAGACGCGCTACGCGGCAAATTGGTCAAATCGTCAGGCAAAGCTACTGTCGGGGCAAAGGGAATGACCGTCGGCATTCCGCAACTGTGCGAAATAGATATGGAGATTCAGCCGGAGCGTTGCCGCGACGTGGAGATATGTCTGCGTAACGCCAAGGGTCAGAATGTGATGCTGACATACGATGTGGCCGGAAACAAGCTCGCGTTCGACCGTCGCGAGAGTGGCATAACGGACTTCAGTCAGGATTTTCCTGCCGTAACGGCGGCGCCCCTTTATTCCGACGGCAACACGTAGAAACTCAGGATATTCGTGGACCGTTGCAGCATGGAGGTATTCGCCGACGACGGACGTTCGGTAATTACCAACTTAGTGTTCCCCGACGAGCCGTATTCGCAGCTGACGGTCAAGGCGCGCGACGGCAAGGCTAAGGTGCGCAACCTGAAAGTGTATGAAATCAAGAATAATTAATTGTTAAGACATAAATAGTAAAATGAATATAACGCAAACAGTAGCAATCAATAAAAAGAGCTATATAGCCCGGATGGTGCCGGTGATGCTGTGCTTCTTCGCCATGGGCTTCGTGGATCTGGTGGGAACGGCATCCAACTATGTGCAGAAGGACCTGGGACTTACCGACTCGCAGGCCAACCTGTTCCCCTCGCTGGTGTTCTTCTGGTTCCTGATTTTCTCCGTTCCCACGGGAATGCTGATGAATAAGATAGGACGGAAAAAAACCGTACTGATAAGCCTGATAGTTACGGCGGTGTCGCTGTTTATCCCGGCTTTCGGCGACAGCTATGCGGTGATGCTGATCTCGTTCTCGCTGTTGGGCATAGGCAACGCCATAATGCAGACGTCGCTCAATCCGTTGGTGAGCAATCTGATCAGCGGCGACAAACTGGCGTCGACACTGACGTTCGGTCAGTTTGTCAAGGCGATAGCCTCGTTCCTGGCTCCTATCATCGCGGCATGGGGCGCCACGACTATGATGCCTACGTTCGGATTGGGCTGGCGCGCGCTGTTCGTGATTTATGCGGTGATCAGCTTCCTGTCAATATCTCTGTTGGCGGCCACTCCCATCGACGAGGAAAAGCCCGACAAGGCCACCGGCATCGTGGAGTGTCTGCGACTGCTTGGCAAGCCGTTCATATTTCTCTGCTTTCTGGGCATCGTATGTCACGTGGGCATTGACGTGGGCACCAACACCACGGCTCCGAAAATCATAATGGAGCGCCTGGGACTTCCGCTGGAGGAGGCCGGATTCGCCACAAGCGTGTATTTCATATTCCGTACGGCGGGATGTTTCCTCGGCGCGTTCATACTGCGTTCCATGTCTCCCAAACTGTTCTTCGCCATCAGCGTGGTGATGATGCTGGCCGGAATGGGCATACTGTTTGTCTGCGACACTCTCGCTCCGCTGTATGTGGGTATCGGTCTGATAGGCTTCGGCAACTCAAATATCTTCTCGGTAGTGTTCTCGCAGGCGTTGATGTACACACCCAACGAGCGCAACGAGGTGTCCGGCCTGATGATCATGGGTCTGTTCGGAGGCACGGTTTTCCCGCTTGCGATGGGTTATGCGGCCGACGCCATCGGTCAGGCCGGTGCAGTGGCCGTCATGACCATAGGGGTGATTTACCTGATGTATTATACGTTGAAGATCAGAAAAATTTAATAACTTTGAAAAATTTAATGCCATTATGAATGATATGGTAGTAGGAATGGGGGAGGCCCTGTGGGACGTACTTCCGGAAGGTAAGAAAATAGGTGGTGCACCGGCCAATTTCGCATATCATGTGTCGCAGTTCGGGCTGCCGAGCTGCGTGGTGAGCGCCGTGGGCGACGATGCCTTAGGCCGGGAGATAGTGGAGAATTTCATCTCCAAGGGCCTGAATCAGCTCATAGCCGAGGTGCCTTATCCCACAGGCACGGTGCAGGTGGAGATAGACCAGGCCGGCATCCCCCAGTACGACATAAAGGAGAATGTGGCATGGGATAATATTCCATATACGTATCAGCTTGAATCCCTGGCCAAGAGAACCAAGGCCGTATGCTTCGGCTCGCTGGCACAGCGCAACGTGGTGTCGCGCGAAACGATCAACCGTTTTCTGGACGCGATGCCGCAGAGTGACGACAGCCTTGTGGTGTTTGACGTGAATCTGCGTCAGGGATTCTACAACAAGGAGATACTGTGCAACTCCATGTCGCGCTGCAATATATTGAAAATAAACGATGAGGAATTAGTGACCGTAAGCCGTATGTTCGGCTATCCCGGCATTGACCTGCAGGACAAGTGCTGGATACTGCTTGGCAAGTATAATCTGAAGATGCTGATACTTACGTGCGGCATCAACGGCAGCTATGTGTTCACGCCGGGCAACGTGTCGTTCCAGCCCACGCCCAAGGTGGAGGTGGCCGATACCGTCGGTGCCGGCGACAGCTTCACCGCCGCGTTCATATCCTCGATCTTGAAAGGCAGGAGCGTGCAGGAGGCTCACTCGCGCGCCGTGCGGACATCGGCATACGTCTGTACCAAGAAGGGCGCCATGCCCATACTTCCGGCTGAGCTGACCGATTGAGACTCTGCTTCATAAAAAATTTACGCCGGGGCTTGACCTCCGGATTTGAACTTTAGTTGGATAGAAATGTTGTTATTATAACCGGGGTCGAGTCGGCTCCGGTTTTAATACATGATTCGTTATGAAAACTAATTTGTTACTCTCCTTGGCATCGGCGGCTGTAATCATGCTGGCCGGCGCGACTGTCACCGCACAGGCGGAACCTCAGATAAACAACGGCATGCCCGGCATCGTAATGGCCGGATCGCAAAACTATAACAAGATTCCCGAAAAGGCACGTAAGTTCGTGGACAAGCATTTCAAAGGCACGGCCGTGTCGAAATGCGAGCAATACTTTGCCAAGGGCAAATACGAGGTCGAACTGGCCAACGGCGTGGACATCGACTTCAACAGGAAGGGAGAGGTACTGGAGATCGACGCTCCCGACAACGCATACCTGGCACAGTCGGTAGTGAAGGATCTGTTGCACCACGGCGCATACAACCGTCTCGTGAAAGATGGATATGCCAACAAAGTGGAGTCCGTGGAGTTCCGCAAGGGTCGTGCCGTTGAGGTGGAGATCGGCATCGAAGGTCCCGACACATACATCTTCGACCTGAACGGCACGCTGATAGCCATCGAAGACTAAAGAACGGAAACACGCATTAACCAAAGGCGTCACGGACATACGTCCTGTGGCGCCTTTTTACATATAGGTAATTCTTTGAGTAACAATATTGTGTGGTTGCTTCAAGAAACTGGAGAAACGGCTACGGAGACACCGCATCTCTCTTTACGCAGGTTGCTGATGACAGACAGCCTAGTACCGGAGAACTTAAGGACGGTATGCATGCGGCATGTGCGTTTCTGAACACTGAGGGTGGCTGGCTTATATTCGGCGTTACACCGAAGTCATTAAAGATTATCGGGCAGGAGGTTACTGACAAGACGAAACAGGAAATAGCTCAAGCCATTGCAGGCCTGGCGCCAGGTGTGGATATGCGTCCGGATTATGTCGATGTGCCCGAGTATCCGGGACATCAAGTCATAGCCATGCATTTTGACGGATGGGTTTGGGGCGAGCGTCCCCATACGTTTCACGGTTGCCCATATTATAAAGTGGAAAGTACCACCCAGATTATGCCTCACGATATGTATGACGAACGAATACGGGCATTTGAGCCTAAAACATACTCGTGGGAGATGCGCCCGGCATGCGGAGTGACTTTTGATGACCTGAACGAGAAGCATATCCGCGGATGTATCCGCATGGGTGTGGAAGGTGGCCGTATTCCGGCAAGTGCGTTGAGTGCGCCAATTTCTGATACGTTGTCGAAATGGAAACTGTTGAAGAATGGAATCCCTACCAACGGAGCAGCCATGCTATTTTCGAATAATGTGGATGAGTATGACAATTTCAAGATCAAGATGGCTCGTTTCTTGGGTACCGATAAGAATGAGTTTATCGATGAGATGCGTGTGGAGGGAAATTTCTTTGACCTGCTTGACGCGGGTTTGGCATTCTGTTTCAAGCATCTTAACCTGAGCGGTAAAATCACGAACCGCAGTCTTCAGCGGGAAGAACGGCTTGAAATACCATATAAGGCGCTTAGGGAAGCTATTATAAATTCTCTGTGTCATCGCCAATGGGAGAAACATAATCTGATGAATAGCATCGCCATCTATGATGACCGTGTAGAGATTGGCAATCCAGGCATATTCCCGTCTCAGATAACTCCGGAAAATATAAAGGGACCACATGATTCATATCCGTACAATGTGAAGATGGCAGAAGTGCTGTATCGTTCCATGTGGCTTGAAAACTGGGGCTCAGGCGCCAGACGTATTATGGAAGCCTGTGAGGAGCAGGGGGTGGAGGAACCGACCTGGCGTTGGGATGGGGGGTTTGTCTACGTTACCTTCAAACGACCAGGTAAAAATCCTAATTTAAGTTTCGCAAGTACTGATTTCCAAAGATAAGGGCATAAAAAAAACGACATGGTTTCTTGCATAATTGCAAGAAAATGAGTAA
>CADBNR010000041.1 GCA_902796035.1 uncultured Bacteroidales bacterium
TTAAGTACCAAGTTTGAATATCGAAGCGTGTAAGCAATTCACTATATTCATCCCACAATCACCAATATGGTGCATTATCTAAAATCGTTTTCAGAAATGTTACTATTTTGTTACCCAATTAATTATAATATATATGTATTTATCTTATAATCAATGCTTTTATATAATTCTATGTGGTAATCGCCTAATATATGGATGGTATCTGGAATACAGTTCGCTATTCCTTGCGGTAGAGGGGGGCGGTAGGGGGTTCCTGGCCTTTGATGACGTTGTGGTAGTAGGCGTAGGTCATCGGGGTGCCTGTGCCGTCCACGGCGTTGACCAGATGACACAGCACGAGTGTATGCGTGTCGCAGTCCACCGTCTCGTAGGCCTCGAGTATCAGCCGCCCGGCAAACGAGCCTTTCACACACGGCACATAATCTATAAGGTCATAGCCGATTCCTTCGTATTTGTCGGTGTCACGTGAGCTGAAAAAACCGAAACGGCCTATCAGCATCGGATCCGTGTCCTGCGACAGGATGGAGACGGAAAAGCGTCCGCTTTCCTTCACGGCCTCCAGAGTGTAATTGCTCTTATTCAGGGATACTGCCACGATCGGTCCCTTGGACGTTAACTGGAAACAGGTGTTGATGGTGCAGCCGACGGCGCGCCCGTCCTTGAACGCTCCGACTATGTATACTCCGTACGATAGGTTGTAAAGTGCCTTCAGATCCATAAAGTATGCTATTAAGTGTTTACATAATAAACGCCATAATAACCCGAAAGTTTTAGGAAAATGACAAATGATGCGTCTGATAGTAGCGCAGGCTGTCCTCAGCCGCGCATAGACACGCAAAAAGGCCTAATGAAAATATCCATAAGGCATTTGGCCCGAGTTTGATGCGCGGCTGAGGACAGCCCGCGCTATTAAACGCGGCTCGGAGAGCCCACGATACTATTATCACAATGTTATCAGGGCCTTGGTGCCGTGGGTGGGGGTGGAGGTGATGGTGAAGTCGCCGCCGTGCAAGCGGGCTATCTGACGGCTCAGACACAGTCCAATGCCGCTTCCGTCAGGCTTCGTGGAGAAGAATGGCTGGAACAGATTCGGCATTATCTCCGCCGGGATGCCGCAGCCGTTGTCTTCGATGCTGATGTACGGGTGACCCTCGCTCACCGATACCTCGACATGGATACATGGTGATTCCACTGACTCCACGGCCTGCACCGCATTTCGCAGCACGTTGGTAACAAGACGTCCTAACAGGTCGCGGTCGGCCCGAAGCTGTATGGCTACCGGTATGGTATAATCTATGATGTCGGCTCCGAGACCGTTGTCAGTCAGATAAATAGCAAACGACTTGCGGATGCCTGTAAAAAACTCCATCACGTCGATGGTATCTATCTGCGGCTTTGGCAGATGCGTCAGCTCGTAATATGAATCCAGGAAACGGCGTATGCTCTGACTCTCGTCAGAAATCAACGACACGGCTTCGCTAAGATCCTCTCCTTTATAACGGTCGGGATTGCGTTTCATGTCCGCGCTCAGCGTCACTATCGGGGTGATGGCGTTGCGCATTTCGTGTGTCATGATGCGCAGGATGCGGTCGTAATACAGCTTGCGCGTCTCCAGCTCCATCCGGCTCGAACTGTAGACGGCCATGATGCGCCTCATGGTATGCGACATACGGTTGATGTCCGGGTCGTGACTTTCTGCGAACCGGATGGAGGTGTCGTTCATGTCGAGCGCATCCATGAAATCGGACATGGACCTTATCAGCCTTCGTACAAGCAGCCATAGCAGAACGCCGGAAATAACGGCGGGTATAAGCGACAGGGTGGCCAAGGCATATCTGCCGTAGGCGAAACATAGCGTGGCGAGTGCGGTAAAGAGCACTATCCCCGCTATGCAGAGTATGAAATTCAGACGGAAACGTTTCACTTCTTCAACTGGTTATAAAGAGTCTGGCGGTTTATTCCCAACAGCTTTGCGGCTTGTGTCAGGTTGCCGTTGCAGCGGGCCACCACCGAGTTGATGTGGTCGGCCTTGAGTTCGTCGAGGGTCATGGCGTCCAGCTTGTCCTGACGCGCCTTGGTGTCCTTGGCCTGCGACAGTACGGCCTGTACGGAGCGGGCCAGACGGTTCTTGCGGATGGCCGATTTTACCTTGGCGATCAGCTCAATGTTATCCCACGGTTTGGTGACGAAATCATCGCCGCCGCGCTTCATGGCTTCGACAGCCAGCTGGATGTCGCCGAATGCGGTGATCAGCACCACTGCCGGGGCCTGCGGCATCGACTTGATGCGCTCCAGCCAGAACAGACCGTCGCTGCCGTCCAGCCGCGAGGTGTCGAAATTCATGTCCAGCAGCACGGCGTCGAAGTCGCCGTTGGCTAACAGCGCCGGAAGCAGCTTCGGGTCGCCGATGGTCAGTATGCTGTCGAACTCGCTGCCCAACACCATCTTAAGCGAAAGCCGCACCGCCTTGTTGTCGTCGATTATCAGTATTCTCATGATGCAAATTTAACGCGTATGGGCGTATGCGCAAAGTGAATTGCCGGAAAAATTGGATTCAAACGGAACGATTGTCTAAATTTTAGACGATTTCAAAGTGCAAAATGCGGTTTCCTCAAAATCTGCGGGTCAAACTGATTTGCGAGACATAAATTTGCATCGTCAAAAACAAAGACGATGAAGAAACTGATATTTTCCATACTGCTTACATTGGGAGGTCTGCCGGGCATGGCGCAGATGACGTTGAACGACTGTCTGGTCTATGCCCGCGACCATGCCCCGCGCAATGTGATAAACGGCCTCGCGGTGCGCCAGAGCACCATCGACAGCCGTATTGCCGCTTCCGACCTGATGCCGTCGGTAGGTCTCTCGTCAAATGGCAATCTCAGCTTCGGCCGTAATATCGACCCCGAAACAAACACCTACGACAACCGCAAGACCCTCTACACCGGATTCGGGCTGCAGATGTCGCTCCCTCTGTTTGACGGTCTGGTGAGCGTGAACAACCTGAAAGCTGCGAAAACCGGCAAATTACGGCAGGAAGAAACCGCAAGACTTGAAGCGGACAATATTTCGCTTGAGGTGATCCAGTCGTTCTACAATGTCTCGTACTGCAAGGCGATGGTGTCGCAGATGGAGGAACAGCTTGAGCGTGACCTGCGGAACCTGAAGGCCGCTGAGCTCGGCATGGAACTCGGCACCAAGAGCGGGGCCGATGTGGCGGAGGTGGAGGCCATAGTGGCCGCAGACCGTTATGAACTGACCAATCAGCGCAACCTTCTGAGCAAGGCATACCTGAAACTGCGTGCCGACATGGGTATGGAACCTGGCGGCGAACTGGAACTGACGGAGGAGGAATATGCAGGAGAACCGGATGCTGAATTTGTGCATCCCAAGATAGCCGAGGCCCGACTTGGACTGAAACAAAGCAAATACAACCTCAGGGCAGCGAAAGGTGTTTTCTCGCCGGTCATATCGTTGAATGCCGGTGTCTCGACATCATATTATAAGATATTCGGAGCCGATTATGTCAACCGCCGATTCTCGCAGCAATGGCGTGACAATATGGGGCAATATATCGGCTTTTCGGTATATTTTCCGATATTCAGCGGATTGTCGAGGGTGAATGGACTTAAGAAAGCCAAATTGGAGGTTAAGCGTCAGGAAGCGTTGCTTGAGGAAGCGCGACTGGAGACAGACCGTCAGAAATCGGAAGCACGTCTCGACTATGACGCGGCGACCGATGAGCTGGAGGCCGCCACGGCCAGGGTCACGGCCGAAGAAACGGCATACAGGGCCGTGCAGCGCAAGTTCGAGCTCGGCGGCGCTTCGGCAATCGACCTGTACACCTCAGGCGCGAAGCTGGCCACGGCACGCGCCAACCGTGAAGGAAAGCGGATTCAAAAAATAATCAGCCGGATCCTGCTCGGATACTACAACGGCGAAAAACTCATAAAATAAGAGTGAAGCGATGGACAAGGAGATAAAACCCAAATACGGTAAGATTAAGAAGTTTGGCATAATCGGCGCCGTTGTGGTGCTGATAGTGGCGGCCGTGATATACGCTGTCGGCCGGGTGGGTGAGTCCACCTACAAGGTGGAGGCCGACTCGATAACAACAGCCGAAGTGACACAGGGAATGTTCAACGACTTTATCCGCGTCAACGGTCATGTGGAGACCGGCGTGATTGTGCAGGTTTCCGCACTTGAATCGGGTATAGTGGAACATAAGTGGGTGGAGGAAGGTGCTGAGGTTCAGGCCGGCGACATCATCGTGACGCTGCAGAATCCCAATCTGCGTCAGCAGATACTCGACTCGGAATCGCAGTTGGCCGAGAAGCAGAATATGTTGCGCGACACAGAGATCGCGATGGAAAAAGAACGTACGCAGGTGAAACAGGACCTGTTGTCGGCTCGCACTGACTATGTGAGGAAGCAGCGGGTCATGAAACAGAAGGAGACATTATATAAGGAGAAATTGATTTCGCGCGAGGAATACCTTCAGGCCAAGGAGGATTGCGAGCTGGCACGGCAGAATCTCGTGCTGCTGCAGGAACGTCAGCGTCAGGACTCGCTGTACCGCCAGGTGCAGGTGTCGATGATGCGCGAGAGCCTGCACAATATGCAGGAGAACTTCATGCTGGTGCGTCAGCGAGCCGACAACCTCAACATCCGCGCCTCACATGCCGGTCAGCTCGGCACTCTCTCGGTTGAACTGGGCCAGAACGTGGGCGCCGGCCAGCAGATAGGGCAGATCAACATCCTGGACAACTACAAGATTACCGTACAGATCGACGAGCATTACATCGACCGCGTGGAAACCGGGCTGCGCGGCAAGGTGGAACGTCAGGACAAACAGTACGACGTGACGCTGTTCAAGGTTTATCCTGAAGTGGCAAACGGCATGTTCAAGGCAGATCTGAGGATAGAGGGCGCGCTGCCTGAGAATATCCGCGTGGGACAGACCTATTACATCAACCTGCAGTTGGGCGAGCCTACGGAGGCGGTGCTTGTGCCTCGTGGTGCATTCTTCCAGAGCACCGGCGGCCACCAGGCATACGTGTTGAGCGAGGACGGCAAGTCCGCTACATTGCGCGACATCAGGATAGGACGCCAGAACACGCAGTATTACGAGGTGCTGGAAGGCCTAAAGCCGGGCGAGCGCATCATAACGAGCAGCTACAAGAATTTCGGCAACGCCGGGAAGATAATACTACAATAATGACTGAAAATTAACGCTAAAACTATAACTATGAAAATTGAAATCAAAGATCTGGAGAAGGTGTTCCGTACGGACACTGTCGAGACGGTGGCTCTGAACAAGGTGTCGTTCACCATCGGCGACGGCGAGTTTGTGGCGATAATGGGCCCGTCGGGTTGCGGAAAATCCACTCTGCTCAACATACTCGGACTTCTTGACAATCCCACGGCCGGAAGCTATCGGCTCGACGGAAAGGAAGTAGGCGGTCTCAGGGAATCGGAGCGTACGGAATGGCGCAAGGGACGCATCGGCTTCGTGTTCCAGTCGTTCAATCTGATTGAGGAGATGACGGTGCGCGACAACATCATGCTGCCGCTGAACAACCTGAAGCTGGACAAGGCAGAAAAGAGGTGTCGCGTTGACGAGGCGTTGCGCCGCATGGGCATCAGCCACCGCGCCGGGCATTATCCGTCGCAGCTGTCGGGGGGCCAGCAGCAGCGCGTGGCCATAGCCCGTGCCATAGTCGGCAAACCGGGACTGATACTGGCCGACGAGCCGACCGGTAACCTCGATTCCAGGAACGGTGCCGAGGTGATGGATCTGCTCAGGGACCTGCACCGCGACGGAGCCACCATCGTGATGGTGACGCATTCGCAGCGCGATGCCGCCCAGGCCGACTATATCATAAACCTGTTCGACGGGCAGGTGGTGGAGAACCTTAACGACAAACTCTGATGCCTAAGTTCTTTACATCAGACCTGAGACGGAATCTGACCAAGATATTCTGTCTCACCATAGGTCTGGCCATCGGACTGCTGTTGGTGGCCAAGGCGTTTGTCGAGCAGTCGTTCGATCACGCCATTCCGGAATATGAGAATGTGTATATAGTCAAGGAAAGCGTAGTAGTCCGTGGTGAGTTCCGCGAATTCAATCAGACGGCGGGCGCGATAGCCCCCGGGTTGAAACGGTATGTGCCTCAGGTTGAGATGGCCACGCGAATCACGGAGATGTGGGACGGATCATTGACAGTCCGAACGCCCGATGACCGTGATTTTGATGCCGAGGGGATTGTAATGGCCGACAGCTGTATGTTCGACGTGCTGCGGTGGCCGGTGATAAGCGGAGATCCGCATGAAGCATTGGCGGTGGAGGACCATTGTATGATACCGCGTTCCTTGGCTGATAAAATAGGAGGCGATGTCGTAGGCATGACATTGGTAAGCCCGGACTTCAACAAAAGTTATCATATAATGATTGACGGAGTTTATGAGGATTTTCCCATAAATTCCACATTCAGGAATGTTATTTATCTCTCCCTCTCGTCGATCGGTAAATTTGCAAGTGACGGGCGGGATAACTGGGTAGGGAACGACCGTTACAAGAGTTATGTACGTCTGGCCAAAGGTGTGTCGGCTGAAGAAGTCGCCCCGCATATCCGGCGGATGCTGAAAGAGAATGTGGACAATGCAGACCTGGAAACCTTTAAGTATAACATAAGTCTGATGCCGCTGCATGAAGTATATGTCTCGCAGGACAGCGTAAAGACCATGATATGGATTCTGAGTCTGCTGGCGTTCATTATTTTGGTGAGTGCGTCGCTCAACTATCTGCTGATAGTGATAGGCCAGCTCGGCAAGCGTGGCAAGGAGATGGCCGTGCGGAAATGTTACGGCACCAGCAACCGCAAGATTTTCATACGCATCATGGGGGAGAGCGTGTTCTTTCTTATAGTGTCCATCGCGCTTGCCGTGCTGATGGTGCTGAGCCTGTCGGATCAGTGCGAGATGCTTTTAGGTTATCCGGCTTCGGTATTGTTGTCAAGTCCCGACGTGTGGCTTGTCGAAGTGTGCGTATGTATGGCGTTGCTGCTTATAACCGGTGTGATTCCGGCATGGATTTATTGCAGGACTCCGGTATCGCATGTGTTTCATCATAACACGCGACGCCGCAAGGTATGGAAGCTTGCATTACTGTCCGTTCAGTTCTTCGCTACCGGATTGATGTTCAGCCTGCTTGTGTTGGTTTACCGTCAGTACCGCATGATGAGCCAAGGCGACATGGGTTATGAATACGAGAATGTGGCGTTGTTGGAAACAGTCTCATTGCCCCAAAACGAAAGACGGGCGTTGAAAGAGGAACTGTCCCGTCTGGCTTGTGTGGAGGCGGTGTCTTCGGCCGATCAGAATTTTACAGGTCTGACTGTATCCGGAAACAATGTATGGATGGAAGGTGATCCAGTTAAGGACAATCAGGTGAACGTCACTGATATGTACTATGCCAACCCGGACATCTTTGATGTGATGGGAATGGAATTTGTGCAGGGAGGCACGTTCCGCGAAAACGCCGACAGCACCCTCCATCAGGTTGTGGTAGAAGAAGGCTTCGTGGATGTCATGAAGCAATACTTCGGTCATAAGGGTGACAATATAGTGGGTGAGCGTTTCAATATTACGGAACATCTGGGACTGGACGGATCAAGCGAATTCATCATAAGCGGTGTAATCAGGAAATTGCGTCGCGGCGGTTTTTACAGCGGGTCTGCCGACCATCGCGCCGGAGTTCTGTTTCCCTCTTCGAATGTATGTAATAATTTATACGTCCGGTTCAGCCACCTTACCCCGGAGACTTTGCAGGAAGCCCAGAACGTGATAGACCGCAATTATGCGGGAGATCTGTTTATTATGCCTTTCAAGTCTCAGGTATATGCCATGATTGCGCCGGTAAAGCGTTTCGGCTTCTCGGTGATGGCGGCGGGCATCGCCATACTGCTGATTACGATTATAGGTCTGATAGGCTATACGGCCGACGAGGTGCAGCGGCGAGCCAAGGAGATTGCCATCCGCAAGGTGAACGGAACGACCGTGGGCAAGATACTGCGCATATTCTGTGTCGATATCCTGAAGGTTGCTGTGCCGTCGCTGTTGGCCGGAGGTGTCGCAGCCGTGCTGATAGGGCGCGACTGGCTGTCGCAGTTCACCGACCAGGTGTCCCTCTCGCCCTGGAGCATGGTCCTCTGCCTGCTCGTAATCTTAGTGGTTATAATTGCCGTGGTCTGCCTCAACGCCCTTAAAGTAGCCCGCAGCAACCCCGTCGACTATCTCCGCACCGAATAGCCATTCTTTTCCATCGAGAAGCCCGCGCCTCTATACTGGAGTGGCAATGTACTCATCGCCATCAGATAGGGGCGCGTGCCGTCTCCATTATATTTCAGGGGTGGAATAGAGGCTGTTTATGAAGATACGCAGCAGGGGGTCGGTAAGATAGTAACCTTGCTCGGACCGGGATACGAATCCGGTACGGGTAAGTATCTTCAAGGCGTTCTGCACGACACTGGCCGACGGCAGTCCGTGACGTTTGAGAAACGTCCCGCTCATCGGACTGTTCACTATGCGGTCTGCCGCCAACGCATACAGTGTCTGTCGTGATGACACGTTTACATTCGACAGTATCTCGCGATACATCACCTCGTTGGAGGCAAGCATTACATGTATGGTCTTGATTATTGCCTCGCCGTCACACACTCCGCCTTCCGGCGTGGAGGCAAAAGCTCCGTTCATGGTGCGTTGCATATAGAACGTGTTGCCGTCAAACAGACGGAACACATTGCGGATCGATTCCCTATCTATACCTCGCCTGCGCTCACTGAAAAGATGATGCGCGAACTCCGCATACATTCCTTCAGGTATCGGGCCTAAATGCATCAGCTCGGCGCTGTTATAGAATGGACGCTTGGAGGATATGAACATCTCTTGCAATATATGGCGTTCGCTGCCTGCGAATATGAATGTGGCGTTGCTCATGCGTTGGATGTGCGACCGCAATATTGCCTCAACGTTCTTCTCCGGATATTTGGTGATCTGTTGAAACTCGTCTATCGCTATCACAACCGGACGGTCGCTCTGTTCCACATACGAGAATATTTCCTCAAGGGTATATTCCGGATTGTGAATGTCGCCCAACTGCACGTTGAAAGTAGGCGTTCCGCTCATGGGGTCGAATCCAAATGACCCTTTCAGTGATTTCAGTGCGGCCAGGAAGCCGCGAAGTCTCGTTTCGCCGGTAAGGCGCAGACTGTTGAATACGGCTTTGCCCAACAGATAGGTGAATTCGCTCAGAGTGCCTGTCTGTAGGATGTCAAGGAATACCGTCAGATATTCCTGACGTATTTCTTCGGAATCGTTCATGGCTATATGGATCAGCGAAGTCTTGCCCATTCGTCGAGGCGAAATGAGAACAACATTCCTGCCGTTGGTTACAGCCGACACAAGCGCCCGCTCCTCATCCTCGCGGTCGCAGAAATATGGTCTCTCTATTTTATGCCCCAATACGAAGGGATTCTTTACCGTCTCCATAATCACCGATATTTAATGAACACACTCTAAAGGAACCGAGCTGCCTAAAGCGAAAGCCTTTGTAGCATTTGTTGTCGCCACAAAATTAATTATTAGATTTCAATTATGCAAATTCAATAATTGAAATCCAATAACAGTTCTGCGCTATGATTAGTTGGCGATGAGGACATCGCCATTCCAGTAAGCGCGACTGGGATACAGCGGTGCTATTCCGATTCGTTGATGAGGGCGAGGAATTCGTCTTCGGTCAGCATGGGGATGCCGAGCTGGGCGCATTTGTCGCGCTTGGCGGGACCCATGTTCTCGCCGGCGAGCACGAAGCTGGTCTTCTTGCTGATGGAACCGGCGCTCTTGCCTCCCTCGCGCGTGATTATCTCCTTGTATTCGTCGCGGCTGTGATGCGAGAACGTGCCGGAAATCACGATGGTCTTGCCTTCCAGTGCCGTGCCTGTCGGAGCCAACTTGGCTTCGTCAACCTGCATGGTGACGCCGGCCTTCGTCAGCGCCTCGATGTTCAGTATGTTCTGTGGCTCGCGCAGGAAGGTGTAGATGCCTTCGGCTATCACCGGACCTATGTCCTGTATGGCGGCTATCTGTTCGACCGACATACTCAGCAGATTGTCCATTGAGATAACGCCCGCGGCCAGTCGCTTGGCCGTGGTCTCGCCCACGTTGGGGATGGAGAGGGCGTACAGCACCCGTTCGAACGGTACAGATTTGGAATCCTCTATACCTTTGATGATGCGCTGCGCCGTCTTCTCGCCGATTCGGTCCAGACGCGCCAGCTTGTCGACCGTCAGGTCATAGATCTGTCCGATGTTCTCCACCAGTCCGGCCTTATAGAGCAGTTCGGCGGTTTCCTCGCCGATGCCGTCTATGTTCATCATGCGACGCGCGCAGAAGTGGGTTATTCTGCCTGTGATCTGCGGCGGACACCCATACTTGTTGGGGCAGCACCATGCCGCCTCGCCGTAGATGCGCTCCAGCTTGGTGCCGCATTCGGGACAGTGTGTCACAAACTTTATTGTTTCCGCATCCGGCTTGCGATGCTCCTTGTCCACTCCCACAATCTGTGGGATGATCTCGCCCGCCTTCTCCACATAGAGCCAGTCGCCCTGATGGATGTCAAGCTCCTGCATTATGTCGTCGTTGTGCAGCGACGCGCGCTTCACGATGGTGCCCGACAGCTGCACCGGCTCCAGGTTGGCCACCGGAGTGACGATGCCCATGCGTCCCGTCTCGAACGACACGAAACGCAGCGGCGTGCATTCACGTTCCGGATTGAACTTGAAGGCCACGGCCCAGCGCGGAGACTTGGCTGTGGACCCGAGATTGAGCTGCTGGCGCAGACTGTTAACCTTGAACACCAGGCCGTCGGTGGCCACGGGGAGTTCCTTGCGGTGCTCGTCCCAGTAGGCTATGAAGTCGTCGACTTCCTTCAGCGTCTTCATGGTGGTCATGGCCTTGGAGACCTTGAATCCCCAATGCTGAGCCGCCAACATGTTCTCGTAATGATTGTCGAAGGGGAGGTTGTCGCCCAACAGGTAATAGAACCTGGCGTCGAGGTGACGTCGAGCCACTTCGCGCGAATCCTGCGTCTTAAGCGTGCCGGAAGCGGCGTTGCGGGGATTGGCGAACAGCGGCTCCTCGTTGGCCGCGCGTTCGGCGTTCAGTTTTTCGAACACATGCCAGGGCATCAGTATCTCGCCGCGTATCTCGAACTTGTCGGGCCAGTCGCCCGGAAGCAGCTCGAGTGGCACGCTGCGTATGGTCATCACATTGGCGGTGACGTCGTCGCCCTGCGTGCCGTCGCCACGGGTCACGGCGCGCACCATCCGGCCATGCTCGTAGGTGATGGAGATGGACGTGCCGTCGAATTTCATCTCGCCCACTATGTCGTAGTCCTGACCCTCTAATGCCTTGGATATGCGCATGAACCAGTCATCGACTTCGTCGATGCTGTAAGTGTTGGCCAGCGACATCATGGGGCGCTCATGTACCACATGTTCAAATCCTTTGGTCAGGTCGGAACCCACGCGCTTTGTCGGCGACAGCGGGTCGTCGTATTCCGGATGCTTCTTCTCCAGATCCTCAAGCTCGCGCATCAGGAGGTCGAACTCCCGGTCGGTGATTTCCGGAGCGTTGTTCACGTAGTAATTATGGTTGTGTCTGTTCAGCTCCTTGCGCAGGAACAGGATTCGTTCTTGAGGATTCATAAGCAATCCGGTTTAGATTTCAGATTTGATATAAGGATATTCGATGTCCCACAGAAACAACGCCTGCGGCGGCATCGAGGTTCCGGCGGCGCAGCGGTTCTTGGCGTCGATGATGTCGCGCAGCCCTTGTTCCGAAAGTTTGCCACGCCCCATGTCCACAAGCGTGCCGACCACGGCGCGCACCATGTTGCGCAGGAACCTGTCTGCCGATATGGTGAAGACTATTCCGGGCGTGCCGAAAGAGTTGTGCCACGGTTCCCACCGAGCCTCGGAGACGCGACAGATGTTGGTCTTGGCGTCGGAATGGAGTTTGGCGAACGATGTGAAGTCGCTGGTCTCGGTCAGTATTTCGGCACCACGGTTCATCAGGTCAACGTCCAGAGGCGTAGGGGAGTGCCAGCTGAGCGGACTGAGGAACGGTGATTTCTGAAACGTGACGAAATACTTGTATGTCCGTTTTGAGGCGTCGAAGCGGGCGTGCGCGTCAGGCGCGACATCAATCAGGTCAAGCAGCGATATACCGGGTCCGCACAGTCTGTTAAGAGCCGTGAGGAGCCGTTGCCTGTCCGGAATATCCGTGTCGGTATCGAAGTGGGCGTACATCACGCGGGCGTTGACGCCGGTGTCCGTCCGTCCGGCCCCGACGATAGGCGTCGGAGCGCGAAGCACCGTGGCAAGAGCCTCCTCGATGCATTGCTGCACACTCACGGCATTGGGCTGAGACTGCCAGCCGTGGAACGGCGCGCCCGAATAACTCAGCTTCAGGAACCGGCGCATCAGCGTTCCAGATATGTGCCGCCGTATAGGCCGGAGCGGTAGTTGTTGAGGAACTGACGCCCCTCCTCTGGCGTGATGGCTCCACGCTTCATACAGGCCGTTACCCAGGTCTCCAGGTTGCGCACCAGCCGCTTGGGATTGTACTCCACATAGTCCAGCACGTCGGCCACGGCCTGTCCGTCGATTATCTGCGCAATCTCGTAGCTGTCTTTGTTAAGCGTGATGTGCACGGCGTTGGTGTCGCCGAACAGATTGTGCAGGTCGCCCAATATCTCCTGATAGGCACCCACGAGGAACACGCCGAGGTAATATGGTTCGTTAGCCTTTATGCCATGCACGTTTAGGCAGTAGCTGCTGCCCGACGGAGCCACGAAGCGGTTGATCTTGCCGTCGGAGTCGCAGGTGATGTCCTGGATGGTGCACTGATGCGTCGGTTTCTCGTCCAGGCGCGATATAGGCATGATGGGAAACATCTGGTCGATGGCCCATGAATCGGGTAGCGACTGGAACAGCGAGAAATTGCAGAAATATTTCTCGGGGAGCATCCGCGCCGCCTTGCGGAGTTCTTCCGGCGGGTGCTTCATGTTGCCCGACAGATCGCGCACGTCGCGTGCCACGGACCAGAACAGCTTCTCGATACGTGCGCGGTCGCGCAGCGACAGCAGGCCGAGGCTGAACAGCTCCAGTGCCTCCTCGCGGATCTGCAGCGCGTCGTGCCAGTCCTCGAACATACGCGCCGGATCTATCTTGTCCCAGATATTGTAAAGCTCGCGGGCCAGTTCGTGGGCATCCTCGTCCAGCGTCTCGTTGTCGTCCCATATCGGGAGCTGGGCGGTCTCCAGAGCCTGAATTATCAGCACTGAATGATGGGCGGTAAGCGAGCGTCCCGATTCGGTGATGATGTTGGGGTGCTTCAGATTGTTCTTGGTGCAGACGTCCACCAGCGACGACACCGAGTCGTTGACATATTCCTGAATGGAATAGTTCATGGAATTCTCGCCGCTCGACGAGCGAGTGCCGTCGTAATCCACGCCAAGACCGCCGCCGATGTCGACGAAATCGATCTCGAAGCCCGATTTCTGCAACTGCACATAGAACTGCATCGCCTCGCGCAGAGCGTTTTTGATGCGGCGTATCTTGGTAATTTGACTGCCGATGTGGAAGTGTATCAGCTTCAGGCATCCCATCATCTTGTTGTGCTCCAGGAACTGCAGCGCGTCGAGCAGCTCGGAGGAATTGAGTCCGAACTTGCTGACATCGCCGCCCGATTCCTCCCATTTGCCGGATCCGGACGACGAGAGTTTGATGCGTATGCCGATGGTGGGCGTCACGTTCAGACGGCGTGCCACGTTGGCTATCAGCTTGAGTTCGTTTATCTTCTCCACCACGATGAAGATGCGGCGTCCCATCTTCTGTGCCAGCATCGCCAATTCCACATAGTCCTCGTCCTTGTATCCGTTGCAGACTATGATGCTGTCCTCGTGGGTATTGACGGCCAGTACGGCATGCAGTTCAGGCTTGGAGCCTGCCTCCAGCCCGATGTTGTACTTGTTGCCATGGCTCACTATCTCGCTTACCACAGGCTGCATCTGGTTTACCTTGATGGGGTAGACTATATAGTTCTTGCCCTTATATTCGTATTCGCTGGCCGCACGTCCGAAGCATTCGGAAATCTTGCGGATACGGTCGTCGAGAATGTCGGGGAAACGGAGCAGTACCGGCGCCTGCACGTCGCGCAGCTGCAGGGTGTCCATCACTTCCTTCAGGTCGATGGCAGGACCGTTTTCCTTAGGAGTGACCTGCACGTGACCCTTGTCGTTGATGGAGAAATATTTCAGTCCCCAGCCGGGGATGTTGTAGAGTTCGGCAGAATCTTCAATACGCCATTTACGCATTTTTCTAATGGTTTGGGTTTATCAAAGGAGAGACCTTTGGGTTATATTGGTTTAACAAGTATTATCTTGACTTTATCAACTCTTTCAACTCTTTTAACTCACAATAAAGTCATTGAGCGGAGGATGAGCGGCCTAAAAGTTCGACGCGGTCCACATGAATTTCGGTGATGCGTCGGCGAATCTTGAACTTGTCTTCGTATTCGCGGGTTCGCAGACGACCTTCCACATACAGGCGGGTGCCTTTGCGGATATATTTTTCGGCCAGTTCGGCGTTCTTGCCTGTCATCACGAGGTTGTGCCACTCGGTGATTTCGGCCGGAGGGTTGCCGATGGTCTCGTTAGTGGCCAGGGTGAGCATTGCGAGCTGGAAACCGGGTTGCGGGAATCTGATTTCCGGGTCGCGCCCCACATAACCGAGGAGTATGACTTTATTTACCGACATATATAATCAAATTGGGTGAAAGTCGATGGCCTTTAGCGCGAGTCCGGTTCTTTCGTGCAGACCGCACATCAGGTTGAGTATATGCACGGCCTCACCGGCGGCGCCACGCATACGGCAGTCGGCCGAGGAGTCGATGTGCAGCGTGTCGGGGTCGGGCTTGGAGAGGGAAATTACGCACTTGTCGGTGCCGGCCACTTCGGAGGGTCCCACAGGCATCATGACGGGGAAGGCGAAGTGATGGTCCTCGTACATGCCGTATATCCTGAGGAGTTCGTCGAGCGCGAGCGAGCAGGGGAGGTCAAGATGAAGGGAGGCGGTACGGCGCGTGTTGCTGAGCGATGTGCGTACCGTCACGTTGCCATTGAAACTGGTCTGAGCCAGTTCAAGCTCCCGGGTTATCTCGCGTTCGATGGCCCGGATGTCGGTCTCGTCTATGATGTCCTGAGGCGCCTCTATGTCGAGCGTGATATCGGAGTTTAGGAGCAGGTGAAGAGCCAGGGGGTAGAGGGCCACGAGCGCCATTGACGCGAATGAATTGGGCACAGCGGCGAATCGGGCGCCACGCACCAGAGCCTTGCGGTTGATTTCAGGGAGACCGTAGATCCATTCGTTGCCGTCGTCGGGAGCCTGGCATCGGTCAAGACGGATGAAGCGGGCCTCGGGGAATGCGGTGGCAAGCTTGCTGACTATAGCCGGCTCGCCATGCTCGGAAAAGTCAAGCACGACATCACATTTGGCCGGTGCGGGCACCGTGGTGAAGGTGAGTTCGGTCTCTCCGATCAGACCATGGTGCTGCGAGGTGAGGGCCCGGCCCTCCTTGCCGTAGGCCTGGGCGCATACCAGTTCGATGTCCGGATGCATTGAAAGTATCCGGACAAGTTCCCCGGCATCGGGGGTATCGGCACCCAATATCACTGTTCGTATCATATCATATTCGTATCATAATCAGAGTGGCAGAATCTGAGAGAGGACTTTCCGAGCATCCTCGTGCGTCACTCCCTCGCGCAGGATAGCGAAGATGGTGTCCGATCCGGGGATTGTTCCGAGTATTTCCTTGTAGTCGTGCATGTCGATGTCGTAGGCCAGACCGGCGGCATATCCGTTGCGGGTCTTGATCACGGCGATGTTGCCCGAGAAGTCCAGCGATATGAAGCCGCTCTGATAGTTGGTGTTGAGGTCCATACGGCCGCGTGCCAGAAGCTTGTCCTTGAGGGTGTTGGAGTCGGGAAGAGTGTAGACGTATGTGCCTCGGTCGGTGGGGACCTTGGTTGTCTTCAGCATTTTCAGGTCTCGTGACAGGGTGGCCTGGGTCACGGTGTATCCATGTTCGGCCAACAGAGCGGCCAGTTCGTCCTGCGATCCGATGCATTTGTTGCGGATCAGCTTTACCATCAGTTCAATACGTTGCTTTCTATTTTTCATGGTAGGTCAGAGGATAGTGTTGTTGTTAGTATCCGTTTCGTTAATGGTATCTGTATTTTTATTGTTCTCGGCATTGCGGCTGTCGATTTCCTTTTTCAGACGTGCCGCAAGTTTGTAATCTTCATTTTCAGCGGCGCGCTGCATCTCGGCTTCAAGCTCCTTGACCGACAGCCTGCGAGACTTGGGCTGAACTTTTTTCTGTTCAGTCCTGACGTCTCCGCGTTGTGGTGTCTGATCGTCATCGGTCGGTACGAAGCCCACTTCGTCGAGTACCTGGACAGAGGTGTATATGGGTGCGCCAACGCGTATGGCCAGAGCGATGGCGTCCGAACTGCGCGAGTCGACAATACGGCGTTCGCCGTTGACGTAAAGCCCCAGTTCGGCGGCGAACACACCGGATGGCAGGCGGTATATCTCCACCTCGCGCAACGCGATGCCGAAGGTAGACATCAGGTTCACCATCAGGTCATGGGTCAGAGGACGCGGGGTGGCTATCTCCTGCAACTTGCATTCTATGGACTGCGCTTCGGGAAAGCCTATGATGATCGGCACTCGCCTGGTGCCGTTCACCTCCTGCAGAATCACGGCATACACGCCGTTTTCTATCTGGTTGTATGTTATGCCTATCAGTTGTATCAGGCGTTTATCTTTGGGATCGATCATGGTTAACAATAGAAGCAGTTAAACAACTTCATGAAATCAGGCCGGAACCGAAACAGAGACGGCAGTCGGGAGAGTATATTATCGCGAACTGTCCGGGGGCTATGCCCTGTATGTCCTGTTCGGAACGGATTGTCAGCGAGCCGTCGTCATGACGTTCCAGGCTCCCCTGATGGAAGTCCGGGGAGTGACGCGTCTTGAAGGCTATATGCTCCAGTCCCGGGTCACCGCTGATCCAGTGCATTTCCTGCAGGTTGATCACGCGGCCGTATTGGCGGGGCGTGTCGTATCCACGGCTCACATATATAACGTTGTCACGCACGTTTTTTCTCACTACGAACCAGGGGCCTCCGCTCAGACCGAGTCCCTTGCGCTGGCCTATGGTGTAGAACCAGTAACCGCGGTGTTCGCCAATCTTACGGCCCGTCTCTATCTCGATAACGGGTCCGGGGCGGGTGCCGAGGTGCCGTTCTATGAAGTCGGCGTAGTCAATCTTGCCGAGGAAGCAGATGCCTTGCGAATCCTTGCGCGTGGCGTTGGGCAGACCCGCGTCGAGCGCGGCCTGACGCACTTCCCGCTTGGGCATCCGTCCCAATGGAAACATCAGGTGCGACAGCTGTTCGTAGCTTATCTGCGCCAGGAAGTCGGTCTGGTCCTTGACGGGGTCGGCGGCGGTGGCCAGGTACAGCTTGCCGTCCTGTTCCACGATGTCGGCGTAATGACCCGTTGCGGTCTTGTCGAACTCATGGCCCCATCGCTCCTCGAAATATCCGAACTTGATGAGTTTGTTGCACATCATGTCGGGATGTGGAGTCCGCCCCTCCCTGACGGTGCGCAGGGCGTATGCCATAACCGAATCCCAGTATTCCTCGTGCAGCGACACCACGCGCAGCGGCAGACCGTATTTGCGCGCGATAAGGGTGCACATCTCAATGTCCTCGTCGGCCGAGCAGTCGCCCTCGCCGTTGTCGTTGCCTATTCGGATATAGAACAGTGTCAGGTCGTGTCCCTCCTTATAGAGTTTGTCCACGACTACGGCGCTGTCCACGCCACCCGATACCAGTACAGCTATTCTCATACCTCCTCGAGTTCCGATTCGCTCTTATTGTCGGTGTGCAGCAGGTGCAGCGACAGGAAATAGTCGATGCTGATCTTGCCCGGACCCACCAGGATGATGAAGAAATATATGCCCATGAACATGACGGGCAGGTAGCCCGGCATGGCCCATGTAATCATATAGCTCGGCGTGTCCACCACATAGTTGAGCAGATGATACTCCGCCACTATCATCGCCGCGAAGGGTGGCAGCGTCATGAATCGGGTGCAGAAGCCGACCATGACGCACAGCGAGCAAAATATCTCTATCACTATCATCACGACAAGAGTAACCTCGGGCGACATCCCCGCGAAGGAAGGGAACTCGTGGGCTATGCTGCCGTACTGATACATCTGTCGCACTCCGAACTGCATGAGCATGAGTCCGACGAACAGACGCAGGAACAGACGGCCCAGATTGGTGTACGAATATCCTGTGGACCAGATGTACAGGCGTTTGATGAAGTTGAGCATTTCCGGTTAGTTGGCTTGTTTTGTGTTGGATGCATCGGCTGCCTGCACGGCTGTCTGCATGGCCTTGCGGAAGTCCACGTTCTTGACTATGATCTTGCCGTCGCGTCCTATCACGTAGAATGAGGGAGTGGAGCGGATGTCGTACAGGTCGGCCACCGTGTCGGACGCACCGGTGTGCCATTTGGGCGAGAAGTCGGTCATCTCGGTCTGCCAGCCATCCACCGGGTCGGGGATGATGAACAGCACGTTGACCATACCCTTGTCCACAAGGTTGGAGAAAGTCACGTCCGTCTCCATTTTTAGCTTGGCGTAACGGCACTCGTCGCATCCGGGGTCGCCGAACTCGATTACTGTTATGACGCCTGTGGGCATATAACGCGCGGTGGTTCCGGTAGGGGTGGTGTATTCGAATGTCTGCGGCTGCTCGCCAATCCTGGAATTCTCCATCAGCTTCTTGTGCAGTCTGTATCGCTCCTTGCGGGCGTTGTCTATCTTCTTGTTTTTCAGCATGAAGTCGATGAAGCGGATATAGATGGGATCGGACCAGTATATGGCGCGCGGGCCGTGCAGGGCCTCCTCGGCGGCTCGTGTGAACTGCAGGGTGAGGGCCGGGTTCTTCTCCAGTTTCTTGAACAGAGCCAGCAGAGACTTGTCTACCGTTTCGACCGACGACCAGCGCATAGGCGACACATAGACTTCAAACGCGTCGTTCAGGGCTATCTGGTCCACGGTGTTCTTCGACTGGAAGTCCATGCTGTCCCAGAAGTGGGTCACTATCCACTCCGATTTGCCCGGCAGCGAGGGTATCGAGTCCGGGGCTACGGGATATTCGAACAGAGGCTGGATCACGATGGGTCCGGATTCACTCTGAACCTGGGCGGAGGCAGCGAACGACGCCCCCGCGAGGATTAAGCTGAGAATTATAGATCTTTTCATTTCTTATTGTTTCACGAGATTCCGGATTGCGCGGGCCCAGGCGCGGTATCCGGGGCCGTTGAGGTGCAGTCCGTCGTTGGTATACTTGGGGTTGAGTTTGTTAGGAGTGGATTCCAGTGTCTTGGAAAGATCCACGTACTCGGCGCCGTTCCGGGCGGCGATGGTCTGCAGGCGCAGGTTCAGTGCGGGAATCACCTTTTCGCGACCCTTCAGGTTCTTATATCGGTTGAAATCGTTGTTAATGGGCATTACCGACTGGATATAGAGCCGGGTCTGCGGAGTCTGCTCCCTGATTTTCTTAACCAGGCGCTCGTAACGGGCGGCCAGCTGGTCGACTGTGAGTCCGTGCGACACGTCGTTGATGCCGATAAGCAGGAAAATCTTGGCCGGACAGCCTGACGTGACCTGCGTGAGACGTTTCTCCACGCCGGTAATCACGTCGGAGCGTATGCCACGGTTCTTGATGTTGGGCATATCGAACAGCTCGGCGAACTCGCCGCCGTCGGTTATGGAATTGCCGAGAAACACTATGTCGTCGGACGTGACGGGCAGCACGTCGAACAGGCTGGTCTTCTGGTCCCAGTATTCGTCGGCGCGTACCGGCAGACAGCAGGAAGCCGCCAGCAGGAGTATCAATGTGAGTGTCCGGGCAATTTTCATATCGGAATGCTTAAGGTTCATTTTGGGCGTTGTGGAAATCGATAAGTCCCTGCATGGGGTCCTTGGCCACGGAGCCGATGCGGATGTTGGCGTCTGCGCACACCTTGTCGAGTACGTCGCGGAAATGGCAGGCGATGGAGCCCACGAAGGCCACCGGAAGTGAATGCGCTTCGGGATATTGAAGCACGTTGCGCTGCAGGAATGCCTCGAATTCGCGGCGCACCAGCGAGTAGATGTACGGGTTCCAGAGATTTTCGGCTATGAAGGGAACCAGCGAGGCGAGGAACCGGTTGGGGTTGGGCTGCCGGTACACCTTGTCGAGCACGTCGGCCGTGGTGAGTGAGAAGGTCTGAAGGAACCGTTGCTGCACGGATTCGGGCAGCTGCTGCTTGAATGTGTCGCTCACCAGGCGTTTGCCGAGTGCGGCCCCGCTTCCTTCGTCGCCCAGGATGAATCCGAGAGAGGGAATGTTGTGCGATATGTTCCTGCCGTCATAGAGGCATGAGTTGGAACCGGTGCCGAGAATGCAGACTATTCCGCGGTCTGTTCCGAGCATGGCGCGTGCGGCACCGAGCAGGTCGGAGGCGACCTCAATGCAGGCGTCCGGGAAAGCAGCCTGCAATTGCGCCGTCACCTTATCGCACAGTTCCGGCGTGGCGCAGCCGGCGCCGTAATAATGCACGGCGTCTATGCGGCATCCGGCCGGAAGCCATGCCTTAAGGCGCCCGAAGGCCGCGTCCAGCTCGGCGGACGGGGACATCAGCGCGTTGATGCCCGTGTCGCTGTAAGGCAACAGCGAACCGTCCGGACATATCAATGTCCAGGCAGCCTTGGTGGAGCCTACGTCGGCAATCAGCTGATAGTTCATAACCATTTTTGTAATCCTCTAAATATTATGATTAAACACCATATATTTGGATTAAACACAAAATTAATGAAAAAACACTAACTATACAAATTTTATGTGATTCGGCAGCCGGATTTTGATTTTACGTCTTTTTTATATACTTTTGTCAGAAGCTCCAATGGCACCCTGCGAAAATGAAAAATCTCGTATATGTAATCTATGTAATCCTAATCGGCATCATGACGTGTACCTGTGTCGTTTCATGCGGACACAAGGCATCAGAATCCGAAACATATCTGTCGCGGCTCGATTCTATACTCGGAAACGCTCACGAATATGAAATTCAGAAGAAGCGGAACATGTCGGACCTGACACATAAATATATGCGCGCCACGGATCGGATGGACCGATACTTCCAGGCATCCCAGCTGAGTGACGAATACATGGTATTCTGCACGGACTCGGCCATGAAATACATAGACGTCTGTATGCGGCTTGGCATGGAGACGGACAACAGGCAGTGGAAGACAGCCGCCATGATGAGAAAAGCGGATCTGCTGACGAGGTCCGGATTATTGCAGGAGGCGGAAGAAATCATGGAGTCCATCAATACATCCGGCATGACACGAGACGAGCTGATACGGTATTTCGGCATGAAGATATTCCTGTACAGCCATCTCGGGACTTATCAGGGTGGCGGGTCGAACATATATTATGCCTTGGAGCGAGCTTACAAGGATTCCATGATGAAGACCATCCCGCGCGATCATCCCGAGTATCTGTGGTACAGGGGGTGGGATGTGCTCGGAAGTCCCGGACGGGATTCCACGTTGATACCGGCCCTGGTGGCCAAGTTGGAGAAGTCGGGCCATAATTGCCGCCAGGATGCCAAGGAGGCATACATGCTGGCCAAGCTGTACGAAGAAAGGGGAGACTCGCTGTCGGCGTTGAAATACATGGCGCTTTCGGCCATGACCGACATTCAGATCTACAATGCGGAAATTGCATCTATGGAGGAACTTGCCAGAATGCTGTTCAGACGCGGAGACATAGACAGGGCCTACCGATACATAAACTACAGCATCAACAAATCCATCGGTTATCCCACCCGCGTGCGTGCGTTGGGCGAGATGCGGGTGCTGGACAAAATCAACAAAGCGTATCAGGAGCAGATACACTATCAGAAACATCAGATGGAGGTGAGGCTGGAAGTGGTGTGTCTGCTGGTGTTCGTGCTGCTGGTTTCCGCCGTCTGGATTGTGTTGCAGAACCGCCGTCTGCGGAACCGTAACGCCCATCTGGCCAGCGTCAGCGCGGATCTGGCAAAGTACAACACCGAACTTACGGAAGCCAAGAAGCATATCGAAGTGTCCAACAACGAACTGAACCGCCTGAACGAAGACCTGAAGCGTAAGAACGAACAGCTCAACGAGGCCAATTACGTCAAGGAGGAGTATATCGGATCCGTATTCACCATCTGTTCCAACTATATAAAGAGAATGGAGGAGTTCAGGAGCACTGTATACGCCAAGGCTAAGAACCGGCAGTATGCCGATATAGTCCGTCTGACCGAAGGCAACGACAATACCAGGCAGGAACTGAAGAAACTGTTCAGGTCGTTCGACTCGGTGTTCCTGCACATATATCCCGACTTTGTGGCCGACTTCAACAAATTGCTGATGGACGACCAGCATGTGATGCCCAGGGAGAGCGAACTGCTCAATACGGAGCTTCGCATCTATGCCCTGATTCGGCTCGGAATATCCGACAGCGTGAAAATCGCGGAATTCCTGCATTGTTCGCCGCAGACTGTATATAATTACAGATACAGCATGCGCAACCGAGCCAAAGGGGACAAGAAGGATTTCGCCGAACGTGTGCATACCTTAGGTCAATTCGTGCGTGAAGACGCCTGAGGGCACTACTAAAATGAACAAAATTTCTTACTAATTTCGCTGATGCGGCAGTTGTTATAAGGCTGTAACTCAGTGTAATGTCAGGAGTGTACGTCTTACTGTATGCATTTAACCGCGATTTTTGCATTTGCTGAAAATATGTAACTTTGCAATAGCAAGATATTACCGATTACATTCTGTGGAGATTCGGAAAATAGGTTGCAATTTCACTACTAACTATCATAACACACGAAAATCGCATGAAATCTAAATGGAAACTCAGCCTGAACGCCGCATGGCTGCTTCCGGCGTTATTGTACTGTGGCCCGGTCATAGCACGGGACATTACGGCGGGAGCATCGTCCCCCACGACAGTACCTGTTTATCTGGATGACACGAAGCCGCTGGAGCAACGTGTGGAGGATGCGTTGTCGCGAATGACGCTGCAGGAAAAAATCAAGATCATACACGCGCAGTCCAAGTTCAGTTCACCGGGAGTTCCCCGGTTGGGTATACCTGAAATATGGTGCACGGACGGGCCTCACGGCGTTCGTCCCGAAGTGCTGTGGGATGAATGGGAGCAGGCGGGCTGGACCAACGATTCCTGTACGGCTTTTCCATCGCTGACCGCACTGGCCGCCACATGGAATCCCGACATGGCCCTGCTGTATGGCAAAAGCATAGGCGAGGAGGCCCGCTTCCGCAACAAAAGTGTGCTGTTGGGACCCGGAGTCAACATTTACCGCACTCCGTTGTGTGGCCGGAATTTTGAATATATGGGCGAGGATCCATATCTGGCGTCCAGGATGGTGGTGCCTTACGTCAAGGGCGTGCAGAGCAACGGCGTGGCCACATGCGTGAAGCATTTCGCGTTGAACAACAACGATATAAACCGTCATACATCGAATCCGATAGTGGATGACCGTACATTGTACGAAATCTATCTGCCGGCATTCAAGGCAGCCGCCACCGAGGGAAATTCATGGTCGTTCATGGGCGGCTACAACCTGTTTCGCGGAGAACACGCCAGCTACAACCCCATATTGATGAACCGGATTCTGAAAGGGGAATGGAATTATGACGGCGTGGTAATATCCGACTGGGGCGCGGTGCATGACACGAAGACGGCGGTGACCGGCGGACTCGACATGGAGTTCGGTTCGTGGACCGACGGCCTTGCCGACGGCGTGTCGAATGCGTACGACAAGTATTATTTCGCCAATCCCTATCTGAACGGTATCCGCAACGGATCATATTCCGAGCGGGAACTCGACGACAAGGTGCGCCGCGTGCTGAGACTCACGTTCCGCACGTCGATGAACCGTAACCGCCCTTACGGCTCGATGGGTTCGGGCGAGCATATCGAAGCGTGCCGCAGGATAGGCCAGGAAGGTGTGGTGCTTCTTCAGAACAAGGACAACATTCTTCCGGTGGATCCGGGCAGGACACGCCGGATAGCGGTGATAGGAGAAAACGCCATCAAGATGATGACCGTGGGAGGAGGATCCTCGTCGCTCAAGGCCCGCTATGAGATCACTCCGCTGGAGGGTCTGCGCAAGCGCGTGGGTGACGCCGCCGGCATAGTGTACGCAAGGGGATACGTAGGCGATACCACGACATCGTATAACGGTGTAGTGACCGGACAGAAACTCGCCGACCGGCGCAGCGCGCAGGAACTCAGGGACGAGGCACTTGAAGCAGCCCGGAATGCAGACGTAGTCCTGTTTTTCGGAGGCCTGAACAAGAGCGACTATCAGGACGCCGAGGGCACGGACCGTAAGTCTATGGATCTGCCGTACGGGCAGAATGAACTGATCTCGGCCCTGGCCAAGGTCAATCCCAATATTGTGGTGATCAACATCAGCGGTACCGGCGTGACGATGCCGTGGCTCGGCGAAGTGAAAGGTGTGCTCCAGGCATGGTATCTCGGTACAGAGACCGGTCGCGCTTTGGCCGATGTGCTGACGGGCGACGTAAATCCGAGCGGAAAGCTGCCCTATACTTACTATGCCTCGCTCGACCAGTGCGGAGCGCACAAAATGGGTGAGTATCCCGGCCATCCCGGTATAGACGCACTCGGCAACGAGGTTATGGACATACCTTACAACGAGGGTATATTCGTGGGCTATCGGTTTACCGACAAGAACCGTCTTAAACCGAATTTCCCGTTCGGCCATGGATTAAGCTATACCACCTTCAAATATGGTAAAGCGACAGTCGACAGGACGACAGCTACGGCCGATGACACAGTGACCATCACGATTCCGGTGACCAACACCGGCGCGCGCGAGGGCAAGGAAGTGGTACAGCTTTATGTGTCTGATCCGAAATCGAGTGTACCCCGGCCCGTGAAGGAGCTGAAAGGATTTAAGAAAGTATCGCTGCAGCCGGGCGAGACCAAGACAGTGACCTTCGAACTGACTCCCGACGCATTGAAATATTTCGACGCGGACAGACACGACTGGGTGCTTGAGCCGGGAGCGTTCGATGTCCTGGTAGGAGCCTCGGCCGGAGACATACGGTCGAAAGTGCGCTTCACCGTCAAATGACGATGCCTGAGTCCGGCCTTCAGTAATGGACCGGATAGCAGTAAGGTCAGGAACATATATACAATAAAAGAGCCCGGAAGCAAATCCGGGCTCTTTCAATATATGAGGGTTGAAGGTTACTCCCAGTAAGGATCCCATTCGTTGTAACCTATCACGTGGGCCAACATCGGGCAGTTCGTTGCGCGGAAGTCGGTGAGCATGTCGTTGTAGGTGACATTGACGGTGGTCAGCATCGGGTCGTTGCTTACGTCCAGCGTGATGAGCTGGTTGTTGGAAGCGTTGATGCGCTGCAGGTAGGTCTGGTTGTTGAGGAACAGTTGCGTGAGGTCGTTCCATTCAACATTTACGAAAGCCAGAGTCGGGACATTGTCGACCGAGAATTCGGTAAGGTCGTTGTAAGGAGCCCAGATTTCGTTTACGCTCTTGCAGTTGGTCACGGCCAGCTGGGTCATGTGATTGTCGGAGCAAAGCAGGGTGCTCAGAGCGGGCAGGTCCTGAATATACAGCTTCTTGATCTTGTTGTTGTTGATATTCAGGTTTGCGAGATTGATCAAGCCCTGCAGCGTGATGCTCGTAAGCTTGTTGAATCCGGCGTAGAGGTTCTTTAGGTTCTGGCAGCCGCTTACGTCCAATGTTTCCAGCTTGTTGCCGATTACGTTGAGCGTCTTGAGGTTGACGGCGTTCGAGACGTCGAGGGCCTCGAATGCGTTGCTTGAGAGGTTCAGCGTCGTAAGCAGGGGCACTGCTGTAAGGTTCACCTCGGCCAGACGGTTGCTGTTCAGCTTCAGGTTCATTACTTGCGGGCATCCTGTTACGGTAAAGTCCGTGAGGCGGTTGTGGCTGGCGTTCACAGCGTAGAGGGCGGGGTTGTTGGCCAGCGTGAGCGTGTTCAGCTTGTTGTCCGATACGTTCACTTTCTTCAGGTATGTGAAACCGGATAGGTTGAGGTCGCCGGCCAGCTTCTTGTGGCTCCAGTCGATCTCTACGATATGACCGTTCTCGACTTTCAGACCGGGAGCGGCCGCGATATTCTTGACGCCGATGCCCAGGGCTGCGGCGTTGGTCTCACCGTTGGCTGCGGTCTGCGATAAGAAGGAAGTCAGATTCTTGACCTCTCTCTTGTTAAGCTGTGCCCATGAAAGTGATACTGTCATCAATGCAGCGAGAAATAAAACTGTTCTTTTCATAACTTATAAATTTGATGTTTAATGTTGATATACCGTTTTAAGTGGAATGCCTTGTGTTCTCATTCACTTTTACTGTTATAACATTTCACCCCAAATATGGTTTGGTCATGTCGGAAAATATAGAAAGTTTCGTGCAGATTAAATAATTGTAAGTTTGGTACGTGCCATCGCTTGCACCAACGGTGCCTAAAACCTCGGGAAATGACACATATAAGCAAGATGTCGCGACCGGCGAACCGGGAAGGGACTACGGGTGTTGAAAAGTATATGATTGTGTTTATACAGGTAATACTCGTGACAGTGATCTTAGGCGCGATGGTAATGATATTGCTGGGCCTGGGTCATCTTATTAACGGCGGATTCGACACTACCCCCGACGATACGAAGAAACTTCGCGACGAGGTCAATACCCGCCGCGAAGTGATAGGGAGCAAGAGTGTGTTCAACAGCCTGGTGTCGGAACATGACAGGGAAGCCGCTGAAGCGGCTTGGCGGGGACAAAAGTAATGCAGGGATTGCTTAAGCCTCGGATTTGCGGCGCTGACGGTGAATCAGGTCGGTGACGTAAACGGTGAACACCGGGAACAGAATGATGCCCATCAGGGCCAACAGCACCGACAGGGCGCGGCCCGTACCTGTGACGGCTGAGATGTCGCAGCCCTCGGTGGTGACGGTCATGCAGGCCCACCATAACGAATCGGCATAATCCTGCACCATCGGATTGACACGGAGCTCGAACATATAGAATGTAAGCGAACAGAAATACACCGTGGACAACACCGTGATGACGTATGCGAAGAAAAGTCCCGTGGCCTTGTTGCGCGTCAGCCACGACACTACGTATGCCATGGCGTATCCCCCGCGTATCAGGGGCATATATCGAATCAGGTAGGACAGCTGGTCAGGAATCTGTATGCCGAATCTGTCTATCAGCGCCTGATACGGTATGGACACTATCAGAAATATGCTCTGCGACCATAGATAATGCCATTTGTTGTGCGAGAGGGCGAAATCTATGAAATAGATGGCCAGGAACACCATGCATATCCAGAACTGCCATTTCAGGAATCCGGGTTCCTGATAGAAATTGAGGTTGCGGAACGAATCGACCGAAATCATGTATATCAGCGCGGCCGACAGGAGCAGCACGAGTATGTGCAGGCCCCATTGCAGCTTGCTTATGATGTGCGGGCGCACGGTGGCGGAATTGGATATGCCGGTGTCTTTCATATATAATTTTTGGCAGGTTTATTTGGCCTTCTCGACCACTAACTGGTCTAACAGCGCGTGGTTCGTGTTGATGTTCATGTTTTCGTTTTCAGGCCGGTATGTGATGCCTACGGTATATGTTCCGGCGGTGAGGGGCACTTGAATGCGGTTTGACATTCCCCAGTCGTCCCAGTTTCCGACGCCGCGCTGGGGCATTACGAACGTGCCCCGTTTGCTGCCGTTGAGCATGAGGGTGCGTATGGCGGCCTTGTTCTCGGTGTTGACCGGACCGTTGCCGTTGGCATAACGCAGGGCGAACGTGTACATGCCGCTCTGGGGTATCTTGATGTTGATGGTCTCGGGGTCGGTGGTTCTGTCAATCTCGACGAAGCCCTGGCCGGTATAACCCTTGACGCCCTCGGCAGGAGCGTTGCAGAGTTCGGGCGACTTCATGCCGGTGCCCTCGTTCTTGAACTGATATATGGTGGCCGGACGGTTGCTGCGTGGTTCGCTGGCGAAAGAGGGAACTCCCCGGGCGTCGATTCCGATTACCTGCCATTCGCCCGGCTCGGTGGCCGGCCACGAGGTCTCGCGTGTCTCGGCTACAAGCATACCGTTCTTAAGCACCTGATATTTGGAGATGTATTCGATGGGGTTCCATTCCAGATAATTGTTGACCGGCACTCCTTCGCCGTTAAGGGCCGGATTGTTTGTGAGCCATGTCTGCGGGGTGACGGGAGCCTTGAGGTTGGGCTGACGGTTCACGTCCATAGCCGGTATGGGCTTGCAATCCATATCTACCACAATATTGCATACGCCCTTCAGTCTCTTGGCCGGGATGGTCTTGCCGGGAGCGTATTCCTTGCCGTTGACGGTGATCTTGGCCACGTTGGCGCCATATCCGTTGACGGTGATGTTGAGCGTGGCGCCACGGTAATTGAAATTGTCGAGGGTACGGGTGCCTTCCAGAGCCTTGGGTACGAAGGGGGAAACGAGAAGGCCGTCCTTTTCGAAGTGGATGCCGAACAGCACGCGGGTGGTGATGGCTATGTTGCCGGCCAGCGACCACAGCATGTTGCTGGAATTCAGCTCGGTGTAATAGTCGCCGTTGTCGAGGTTGAAGTTCTCCTTGTTCGTGGCGAACAGGGCTGCCGGGCGGAACACCGAGCCGATGCCTTCCATTGTTCCGGCCTCGTTGCCGGCCTTGGCCTGGGCCAGCGTCCAGTATGATGCCACGAAGGGCCACAGCGCGTTGTTGTGGTAGCTGGGCATGTCGCTGATCTGCGGATAGAATATGGCGGGACCGTAGGGTGTGTGCGGATTGTGGGTGGAGATTGATTTCTGACGCTCGGCCGGGGCGATGTCGTATAGAATGGAGAGGGCCAGACCTAAAGTCTCCGCGCGCGGGTTCATGATCTTGTGGTCCCGTCCGTAGGTGTACATTCCGTAATAGCCCTTGTCGTCGAGCCAGAAATATTTGTTGATGGCGTCGGTCAGGGCATCGGCGTCAGCCTTGAGACGGGCGGCTTCCTTTCGTTGACCGAGTATGTCGGCCATCTGCGCGCAGGCGTTGAGGACGGCGGCATAGAGGACGTTGGTGCCCATGGCCTCCGACTGCGAGATGTCGACGGTCTGCATCCATTTGGGATAAGACTGCTCGCGCCAGTCGATGAAGCTGGTCTCTCCCTTGATCAATCCGCGGGGACTGAGTATTGTGGCCATATCCTTCTTGATGCTGCGGAGCGCGATGGGATATACCTTCTCGAGCCACTGACGGTCGCCCGTGGCCTTGTATATCTCGTATGCGGCCACAACCCATATCATGCGGTCGGTTGAGACGGGCCATGCGCCGCCCGAACCGGTGTCCTGGATAATCTGGCCGGAGGGATTCACCTTCTTCATCAGCGAGATCATGGAGGCTTCGGGCTGCATATAGCACATACTCAGTATGATGGAGTATGACACGTCGCGGGTCCACACGCCGGCCCATTCCTTGCCGGTGCGCAGGGTGGTGTCAGGCTCCACGGCATTCACCATCTCGTCGAGGCCCATGTTGTAGATGGCCTCGTGCAGCTTGTTATTCGATTTGAGGCGCGGGTAGGAGGAGAGGTCGTTCTTGCGTTTCCAGGTCTGTTCCACCGGCATGAAGTAGCCGGGACGACCCTTGTAGGTGGAATGAATCTCCTCGGGCGAGACGGCCCAGGCCTTGAATTCGTTCTGGAATATGGTGTCGCCCTGCCAGCGGTAGGCGTCGGTGGAGAGGATAACGTCGGAGCTGAAGCCGCGGGCTTCCGCCACAGTGTCAGCTCCGTTCAGAGTCAGGGGTGCGAATGCAGCGCCGGCTCCGGCAGCTATCGCGGCGATATATAGAGAATGCAAATTCATGTCGATTTACAATTTTTTAATTAGGGTTGTGGAATTAACTGCAAAATTACAATTAAAAAACAGTAAATGCAAAGCAATCGTTTATAGTCACAATGTTGTTCCAATCAAAATTGAAAGGATGGAAATGAATTAGTTCTAAGTATAAGCAATTGTTGCCGCCTTTTACATATTTATTTAAGTTTCGCAAGTACTGATTTCCAAAGATAAGGGCATAAAAAAAACGACATGGTTTCTTGCATAATTGCAAGAAAATGAGTAA
>CADBNR010000042.1 GCA_902796035.1 uncultured Bacteroidales bacterium
AAGTTACTGAATTTCAGCGACTTGACCAAATTTTTAGTGTTAAATTTTCATGCTAAACATCATATTTTTAACGGATTAAACACTTGGATCCTCGGAGCCGTTAACAAACTCTCAAAAAATAACCGAAGTATTGTATTAATACGATCTTTAGTAATGGCAGATTTGCATTCAAGAGTTACGGAGTTAACTTCATTACCTTCCATGAATATGGTTACAGCCGTAGTTTCGCCATTTTCATATTTCTTTAATGCCCTGAATTTTTCATTTCCGAATACAATCTCCTTCCCCGCATTTGGTCCTTTGGTAGGAGTAAACATTACAACATCATAACCTAATTTTTGTAATCTTTCTGTCATTTCATCAAGAGACCCTCCGATTTTTACACCGAAGAAATCAATGGCAAAGATTGGGGAGAATCCAATCATTACACATGCAAAAAGAGATAATAATTTTTTCTTCATACTATTCAGTTTTAAGCGTTATTGGTTTCCCACAGTGGGGACATGTTATCACTCCCTCCGTCGGCGTAGCAAACAGTTCTGATACCGGGACATCAAGGGCAGTGGCAATCTGATTAATGCGGTCCAATGTGGGATTCCCATTAAGGGAGAGTGAGAGAGCCGCTTCACTGATTCCCATCTTCTTTGCCAACTCTTTGGCGGTGATCCCTTTTCCTTTCAATATTTCCTTTATTCTCATATTTAGGTTTATTTAAACTTATTCGTTATGCAAAATTAAGCTATTATTTTGGTATAACAAAATATAATTTATAAAAATTTGATGTTACTAAAATTTTTTGATAAAATATTTGGTAGATAATTTTATTTTACTTAAATTTGCATCGTGAAAATTAAGTTATACCTAAATAGAAACCGCTATGAGTGCTGAAAAGAAAAGTTATCTCGCTTCTATCATGCGTCTTGCATGGCAGTTCGTAAAGAAAAACGGCTTCTCTATGAGTGAAGCGTTAAAATGTGCTTGGGCGAATATGAAGCTGAAAATGGCTATGAAAGAAAGAATCGTGAAGTTCTACTTTCAGAAAGTTGATGGCTCGCTTCGTGAAGCATACGGCACGTTGGCAGAGAATCTGTTGCCACCGACACTTGGCACAGGTCGCAAATCGTCTGACACCATACAGACCTACTACGACACCGAGAAGCAAGAATATCGGTGCTTCAAGAAAGCCAACCGTATAAAGATGGCATGATATGAAGAGCAACCGAAACATTCAAGAGAAGATATTGGCTATCATTGCATGGCTTACAATCTTCGGGGCGTGTGGCTTGGCTATATTCGCTATCTATACCATTCTATGGCTTGGCTTCATACTTGGCTTTAAGATGTAATGGCGCGTCCAAAATAACGACACTAAAAGTAATACCCACTTCAACCCCTCACCGTCAATTCGGGCGGTGAGTTTCAGAAAATCAAACTAACAATAACAACATATTATTATGAAATTATTATTCATACCAGAATGGTTACGAAAAAGAGTGTATCGGGAAGATGCAATCAAAAGAATGTCTAAAGAGATTGAGGATTTGAAACAACAACTCAACTATGCGAACTTCTTGAAACGTAAGTTGGAAAGCCAAGTAGAAGAGTTTTCAAGAAATCCGGAAGGCGCATCCGCTGAAGCATGGGAGCAACAGTATCTGTCGGCAATGACATTTATTTTTGCCACCAAAAATTTCGATGCGTATCAGCAACATCTGAGCCTTACAAAAGGGCATGACTACCGCGAGGATATAAAGAAATACGCTTTCAGAATATGAACTTACCGACACCACCGACCATGAGACCGACAACCGCTAAAATTCTGGCGATTGTCGGTCAGATAGACAGACTATCCGCAGAACTTGCCAAAGTTGCGGCAACTGCTGAAGATGAGGATGGCTCAAATCAATTCACACCGGAATGGGATGAGATAAATGAACACTTCGGAGCGTGGCTTGACGGCTGGCTTGACTATGCTTTCGGGCGAATGAGAGCAAGATGTGTAGAATCCGGGTACTCCGAGATGTGAAGTGAAAAATATTTATTACCTTTGCATTGAGTTCAGAACTCATTAACTCTAAAATAAGTCAAGAAACCGCGCTATGTGAATAGAGCGGTTTTTGCTATCTTTTCAACATGAGGACAAAAGGAGGACAAAAATATTAAAAGAAAAACCCCAAACCGCTATTTATCAACGATTTGGGATTTCCTAAAGTGATCCGCGTGGGGCTCGAACCCACGACCCCAACATTAAAAGTGTTGTGCTCTACCAGCTGAGCTAGCGAATCCCGAAATATGTCGCTTCAGGGCCATTCTTCCCTCAAAAGCGTTGCAAAATTACAAGTATATTTTGAAACTACCAAATAATTCAGTAAAAATTTGTAATTTTGTGGTTGGAATTGAAATCATACGCTGTCGTGGTGATAGGGCTTGATATAAAATCAAGCGTTGTCCCGTAACGATGGCTTGATATAAAAATATAAAAAGATGAATATACAGGAACTGTCGGAGCGTATAGTGCGCGATGTGCTTGAGGGCCATCGCGAGATGCGGTATGCTCCGAATGCATATATCAGCCGCGAGGAGGCCGCGGAACTGTCGGAGACTCCGGACATCGACGCCCTGTGTGACGGCGCGGACTATATCAGCACCAAATTAGTGGGGCGCAACGTGGACTCATGCAGCATCGTAAACGCCCGCTCGGGCCTGTGCGGCGAGGACTGCAAGTGGTGCGCGCAGGCGGTGCGCCACCACACGGGCTGCAACACCTACGAGCATCTTGACGATGAGTCGATTCTTGCCGCCGGTCGTGTCAACGCCCGCGAGGGAATTCGCAGGTTCAGTCTGGTGACGTCGGGGCGCGCGCTGTCGGACGCCGATGTGGACCGTTTCTGCGAGACTTACCGTAAGCTGACGGCCGAAACGGGTCTTTATCTATGTGCATCGATGGGTCTGCTGACCGAAGCGCAATTGCAGCGGCTGGCCGCCGCCGGCGTGAAACGCTATCACTGCAACATGGAGACCTCGCGCGAATTCTTCCCGACACTGTGCACCTCCCACACTCCCGACGACAAGAAGGCTACCATACGTGCGGCGCGCCAGGCCGGCATGCAGGTGTGCAGCGGCGGAATAATCGGCATGGGCGAGAGCATGGCGCAGCGCCTTGACCTGGCTTTTGAACTTGCGGAGCTCGGCGTGGATTCCGTGCCGATGAACATACTGAACCCTATCCCCGGCACGCCGCTGGAAAACACCCCGCTGATAAGCGAGGAGGAGATAATCCGAACCGCCGCCACGTGGCGTTTCATATTGCCCGACAAATCGATACGCTTCGCCGGCGGCCGTATGCGCCTCAGCCACGAGTCGATGGTGCGGCTTCTGCACGGCGGGATAAACGGAGTGCTGATGGGCGATATGCTGACTACAGTGAGCAATGACATTGCCTCCGACCGTGTCCTGTTCAAGGAAGCGGACATGATATTCTGATAACATAAACCTCTCCATAATACATAAAACCTCTCCACAAAACACAAAACAAGACATGGACATATCGGTAGTGATCCCATTATACAACGAGGCTGAGTCTCTCCCGGAACTGGCGTCGTGGATAGAGCGCGTGATGAACGAGAATAATTTCAGCTACGAGATTCTGTTCATCAACGACGGTTCGCGCGACAACTCGATGGAGGTGATACGCGGACTGCAGGCCTCCAATCCATATATACACTGCGTGTCGTTCAGCCGCAACTACGGCAAGAGCCCGGCGCTGGACACAGGCTTCGCGCGGGCCAAGGGCGACGTGGTGATCACTATGGACGCCGACCTGCAGGACTCGCCCGACGAGATACCGGAGCTGTACCGCATGATCACTGAAGACGGATACGACCTGGTGTCGGGCTGGAAGAAGAAACGCTACGACCCGCTGTCGAAGACGATGCCGACCAAGCTGTTCAACGCCACGGCGCGCAAGGTGTCGGGCATACACAACCTGCACGACTTCAACTGCGGCCTCAAGGCATACAGGCGTGATGTGGTGAAGCACATCGAGGTGTACGGCGATATGCACCGTTACATTCCCTATCTGGCCAAGAACGCCGGCTACGGCAAGATCGGCGAGAAGGTGGTGCATCATCAGGCCCGCAAATACGGCGTCAGCAAGTTCGGACTGGACCGTTTCGTGAACGGATACCTCGACCTCGCGTCCCTGTGGTTCCAGACCAAGTTCGGCATCAAGCCCATGCACTTTTTCGGTCTGTTAGGGTCGCTGATGTTCCTGATCGGCTTCATCGCCGTGGTGACTGTGCTGATACTCAAGATTGTGGCCATGAATTCGGATACGTTCGTGTTCTACCTCACCAAGTCTGTGTATTTCTATCTGTCGCTGACGTTCATGGTGTTGGGCGTGCAGTTCTTCTGCACCGGTTTTGTAGGCGAGCTGATAACGCGCAACTCGTCCGAACGGCGCAATTACCTGATAGCCGAGGAGTTTTGAGACAGTTGAGATACATATTGGCGTTACCGGCTCTGCTGGTGCTTTGTGCCTGCGGGTCGGAATGCTACGAGAACCAGAACTCGCTGCCGCTGGCCAAGTTCCGCTACGTGCAGGATTCGGTTCCGGTGGACTGCGGCATGGACTCGCTGAAGGTATACGGAGCGGGGGTGCCCAACGACTCGGTGCTGTGGGACGGAGGACAGACCCAGCAGCTGTATCTGCCGTTCCGGGTTGACCAGGACACCACGACATACGTGTTTGAGCATACACGTGTCAGCGAGGTTCGCGATACCGCCACTTTCGTTTACGAGCGCGCTCCGCAGTTTGTGTCGGCCGAGTGTGGCGTCAGTCTGGTGTACAGGATGAAAAGCATCACCACCACCGGACCTTTCATCGACTCCATTACATGTCCCAACGGCGAGATAACCAACAAGAACGTCAGCAACCTCGTGATATATCTGCATCACGAGCCTGAGGAGGAAGGAGGTGAGGAGCAATGAAATCGGCGAGAACGCGCATTCTGACCGTCATAACGATGCTGTGGGCCATGGCCTGTACAGTGTCATCGGCTTCGGCTCAGACGTCAGGGGTTCAGCCCGATTCCATACCGGCCCTGCCAGTTCAGACCGATTCGGTTCAGAGGGAGCCTGCGCAGATCGATTCGGTGTTGAATCCAGCCCCGGGCCGTCATCGTCCCGTGCGCAAGATCACTCCGGTGGATGTGGACGACGAGAAGCGCGAGCCGGTGCTGCATTATTATGACAAGCACGGCGAGCTGCTTGACGAGCCGGTATTGTTCCTGGCTACTCTCGACACCGTGACCAAGCCCAAGTCGAAACCGATATACCCTAAATTCAACGGCGTGTCGGTCGGAGTTAATTTCGCCGATGCCATCATGATGGCTTTCGGCCAGAAGTTCGGTTCGTACGATGTCTGGGCCGACGTGTCGCTGTGGAACTGGCTGTTCCCCGTGATAGAGGCGGGCATCGGATATGCAGACGCAACGCCTGAGAACAAAAATTTTACCTACAAGGTGTCGCCCAGCTTCTACTGCAAGCTCGGCATGAACTATAACTTCCTGTACAAGAGTAATCCCGATTACCAGCTGTATCTCGGCCTACGTGTCGGCATGTCTAATTTCGGCTGGTCGGCGCGTAACGTGACGGTAAATTCGGACTATTGGCAGGAATCGCAGAAATTCAACCTGACGGGTATGCGTTCCACTGCATTCTGGGGCGAGGTATTGGCCGGCATCAAGGTGAAGATCGTGAGTGGCTTCTCGTTAGGGTGGAACGTGCGCTGGCGCGTGCCGTTCAGCATCGGCAAGGCGAAACCCGACGGGCTGCCCGACGGCATGGAGGCGTTGCGTATCAGCAGCCCTTGGTTCATACCCGGTTACGGCGGCCACTCGGCCATCACGTTCAACGTTTCGGCCATCTGGACCTTCGGCGGCAAGAGTAAAGCCGACATCGACGCGCAGGCCGAGGCGGAAGCCAAGGCCTCGGAGCAGGAGGGAGCCGCGATTAAGCCTGAAGATTAAGAGCTTGTTTAAAAATAAATGTTAACGATAGGGTCGCATAGCTTGAGACGATTTTCAATCTGAGACGAAGGAGTGTACTGGACG
>CADBNR010000043.1 GCA_902796035.1 uncultured Bacteroidales bacterium
CGCACCGCTCCCTCCTTGGCTTGCAAAATCATCTCAAAAAATCCTCTCAATCTTAATTTGATTTAAAAGTAAACACACTCTAAGAAACTATACATAAGGGACCATCAGACAGAATATGAGTCTTGAGGCATTTGCAATTCGCGAATTGCAAATGCCTCAAGTTTTTTGCCTTATATCCAGTTGCTTTGCAGGCGTTTGACGGCGAGGGATTCGGTGAGGATGCGCACGAATTCCTGCATGGAGTGCTTGCGGTATGAGTCGCGGAGCACGTGAACGCAGCCGGTCATCTGGCTGCCGGGGTGGTCGATGGGTATGGCCCGGACCTCGCTGACATCATAGATGGAATCTTCGGCCAGGACGGTCACAAGGTATGTCTGTCGCACCAGCTTCAGCAATGTGTTGACATCGTTCAGCTCTATCCGGATCTTGAAACTTTCGGTGTCGGATACGATGCTGTCGAATGCGTTACGCGCCTGCAATCCCCTGGCCGGAAGGGCCAGGTCGTATCTCTGCAGTTCCTGCACAGTGACCTTGGGCAGCGTGGCAAGAGGATGGTCCCGGGCCACCACCGCCGACAGCGTGTTCTGGAACAGGATGTGGGATTCAATTTCCGGAATCGGGTCTATCGGCTTGAAGGCAAGCACGAAGTCGATGTCACGCTTCACGAGCAGTTCCATCAGTTCGTTCATCTGCTTATAGACGATGTTCAGTTTGATGCCGGGATACATCTTCATGAACGAGATTACGGATTCGGTCAGAATCGGGCTGAATGAATGCGTCACGCCGATATTCAGCGTGCCTGTAAGCAGCTTCTGCAGGTCGTGGATCCGGTCGGCGCAGGTCTGGGCCTCATGTATGGTCCGCAATGCGAAGGGCAGCATCACCTGTCCCGCCTCCGTGAGCCGGATGGAGTGGCTGTTGCGGATGAACAGCTGTATGCCCAACTCGTCCTCCAGCTGCCGGATCTGTTGCGAAAGCGAGCTTTGGGCAATATTAAGAGCCTTGGCAGCGTCCGAGAAATTCAGGGTCTCGGCGGCTTTTGCGAAATATCGTAGATGTCTCAGTTCCATAGCGGGGCAATATGGTTATCTTGTGGCTGTGAATGAAAGTTTCTTAAGCAGGAATACCGGAACCGTGGCTCCGATCACCATTCCCAGTATAATAAACGCGCAAGTAAGGCCATTGTATGCCAGCAGGTACAAATAATGGCTGAACACCTGTTCCTGCACGTGGCTGAGGCATGAAATCAGGGCCTCGATGGTGCGGTAGGCATACATGCCCGGAATCATCGGGAGCAGGGCCGGGAAGAAACATACCTCGGCCGGACATTTTATCCGTCCTGCGAACAGCACGGCAAGGATGCCGATTACAAACGACGCTATTGTGCTGGCTGCGATTATGTGCATGCCACCTAAAGCCGGCAACATGAGCACATAACGGATGGAATGACCTATGGCCGCGATAAGACCGCACATCAGATATGCGCGACGCGGAGTGTTGCTGATGCTGCTGAATCCGATGGCCGCTATGGCCGCGAACACTCCGTCTTCAATTATATTTATAAAAATACTGTCCATAATATCTTCTTTCACCTAACTGTTATCTCCTCACTCATCACTTGTCACTCATCACTTACCAGTCGAGCCCCATAATCAGCATGCCGGCGCAAAGTCCGACCGAGAGGCAGGCTGTAAGTATGACGGCATCCATGAAGCGTCCGAACGAACAGAGGTAATGCTTGTACAGCAGGTCGCTGACCGAGTTGATGTAAGGCACTCCGGGAATCAGATACAGCACGCTTGTGCCGAGGGCGATTTCGGGCGTGGCGCCTATATTGAATATGTGTCCTCCTGCGCTCAGCACGGCAGACACAAACGAGCAGCACAGGAACGTGAGCCGTACGTCGTGCTTATGCTCCAGCATGATCTGTTTGAGCCTGAATCCTGCCATGGTGGAGACGAACACTATAAGCATCGCCACGAAGTCGCCGCCGAACAGTCGGCAAAACGAGGCATTGGCAAGGCTGGTGAGTATCAGCATTTCCTTCCATCCGGTGGGTCGGGTTTCGCGGATTTTATCGAACCGTCGGATGGCGGTGTCCAGGTCAAGATGGTTGTCGGCCACTTCCCAGCTGAGACGGCTGAGACGGGCGTTAAGATTGAAGCTGATGCCGCAGGGGGCAGTCTTGCGCATGGCTGTCACGGCATTGCAGGAATCGCCGTGCCATACCGAGACAGTCAGATGCGCGGGCAGAATGAAGATGTCGAATTGAACATTGAAGGCTCGTGCCATGCGGCGCGTGTTTTTCTCGATACGGATGCAGGTGGCCCCGCATCCCGACATCAGGGCGGCATAATCCGCCAGAAACGAGGCGATGCCGCACAGGTCCCCGCCAGCGCAGGTCTCGGTCTCGGAGACGGTTACGGTGTCGGGAATGTTACAGATCGATGTATTCATCATTGTCGTCAGTATCCCCCGGTATATAGAATATATCCTGTTCCCTGCCTATCTCTATGACGTGTCTGCGGGCATGTGTGGCATGACGGTGAGTGGAACGGTAATGCAATATTGCGTGTAACATAAACGTGCACAACAGCATTCCGGCTGTCACGCACCAGGCGATTATCGGTTGACTCATAGCAGTTATTTTTAAAATCACTGCAAAATAACAACTGTCATCATCGATATGAAAGCGGGGAGCAAGGGATTTTTCGATTGCCGTTATAGGCAAAACAGATGATATAAAATGTGCCGGGAATATAGGTCGGTCAGCGCTTAGACCCCATCCCACAAAAAATGTTAACGCAGGGGCGGTGTGTTTTCGAGGAAATTTCGCAAGTTGAAGAGGGAGCGATGCGGGCATCGTGACCGATGAGACTTGGCGAAATTTACCGAAAAGACACCGGAAGGTGGTAACTTCTTCCCGTCGGAAAGATTTATGGCTATGAATGCACGGCGGTTCCTCCCATTCCAATGAACAGGATACCAAATGTATATACGGATACAGCCGTCAGGCGAAGTAGCGCAGCATGAAGAAGACACATCCTGCGATAAACATATGTTGTGCCACCTTCAGAAGCCTTTCGTAATTGCGTGTCAGCCGACGGTAGTTTCCCATCCATGAAAAGGTGCGTTCCACCACCCATCTTCCTTGTATAGGAATAAAGTTCGGGGTTCCGAAATTCGACTTGACACACTCCAGAATGAAACCGTCAATATCGCTGACTGTATTTTTCAGAGCCGCGTAACCCATATCGGCTTTCATGATGCCAATCTCGTTGAAATCGCTTAAAATGCGGGCAGTCAGCGGAATCGCACCTTTGGAATCATGAACGTTGGCAGTCGTGGCGATAACATCAAGCACATAGCCGTTGGAGTCTACTGCCACATGTCGCTTAATACCTTTTATTCGCTTGTTGCCGTCGACGCCCTTTTGCGAGTCCGGCAATGCGGAACGTACGCTCTGACTGTCGACGACACATTCGTATGGATCCGGAGGCTGCCCGAGCATGGATCGTCTGCCTTCGACCAATACACGCAGAAATGCTCTGAACCAGCCTCTGTCACACAATGACCGGAAATGATGATACACAGTCTTGCTGTTGGGAAATCCTTTCGGAAGCATTGACCACTGGCATCCGGTCTTGATCACGTAGGCTATGGCATTGATAATCTCCATCGGATTATATTTACGCAATCTTGATAACATCCCGTCAAGATTGACCATCGTCAATACAATCTGTGTAAAAGTTAAATCAGTGCTGTAACAGGACAATGTATTATTAATTTGATTCAATGTCTTTTAACATAAAGACTTACAAATTTCATGCCTGTTAGACTTCGATAGAGAATGAAATGTGAGTTAATGTTGGATTCGCAAGGGGTATCCATTGATTAAAATTACCTTTGCCTCGCAGCTTTCGGCCATCTTTGACCTTTTGGTTCAGTCACATAGCCCGCTATGCTCCTTCACCTGCAAGGCCAAATATGACCGAAATCTGCGACCCCTGCGTTAACATTTTTTGTGGGATGGGGTCTTAGCTGAGCAGGAATTCGCGAAGGGACATCTGGCGGATTCCCTGGTAGGTATTTGGAGCTGAATCTACGTATGTTACGACTATTTTTTCGTAATTGTCGGGAATGTCGGCAAGATTGCCGAATTCACGGCGGGCCGTTTCGTCATTCATGACGGATAAGGCAACCTGGACATAGCGGTACTCATTGTTCTTTTCGGCAATGAAGTCTATTTCGCGTCCCTGTGCCCCTACGCCTACCTTAATCTGATAACCTGAAGCGGCAAGGTGATTGTAGACAACATTCTCCATCAAACCGCCGATATCGTTGGGACGATAACCGACAAGTGAATTGCGTATGCCCAAGTCTTCGAAAAATACTTTTTCGCCAAACTCAAAGTAACGTTTGCCCTCGATGTCCCATCGTCTGATACGATTGACAATATATGCGTCTTCTATATATTCCAGATATGACTGAACTCCGGTCACACTTGATGTAACCCTTTGTGATTTAAGAAAATCGGAAATCCGTTTGGCGTTGAAGATCTGACCGATATTGTCGGCCAGGAACAGAAGCAGACGTTGTAGGAAATCGTTGTTGCGCAATGCATGGCGAGTAACGACGTCACGGTACACCACTGCATCTGTAATCCCTATCAGATATTCGCTCCATGTGTTGTGGTCAGGCAGGTGCATCAGATATGGCAACCCTCCGTACCGCAAGTATGTCGAGAGTGCGGAGTCGGATTCCGACAGCTTATGAAACTCAAGAAACTCCCGATACGTCAGGGGATGTATTTGAAACTGTATACTTCGTCCTGCAAGGCGGGATGCAATCTCCGATGAAAGCATATCGGAATTACTCCCGGTCAGGTATATATCGTTTTTAGGGTCAAGATTGAGGGAACGCACCACCTTGTCAAACTCCTTGACTTCCTGCACTTCGTCAAGAAATATGTAATTTTTCCTGTCATCAGCCAGACGCGAGATAATTTCCTGATGAAGTGCCTCTGTCGTGGTTATGTGCGAGAATGAGAAGTCCTCGAGGTTGATTGTCACGATGTTCGCATCCGGATTCCGTCGTCTGCATTCTGCAGCCACACTCTTAAGTATATAGCTCTTTCCAACGCGCCGCTGACCTACAAGAATTTTTATGATGTTTTGATCTATATATGGGATGATTCTATCCATATATAGAGGCCTGTATATAATTCCAGAAGTTTCTTCCATAAACTAAACTTTCTGCAAATATACACAAAGTTTAGTTTATAAACAAAACATTTGTAATATTTGACTAAAGATTTGTCTATAGACTAATGTTTAATGTGCGGATAGTGGCACGACTCAGAGCCACTCAGAGACCTCATGCCCCACTATTTTGGGTGAAATTTCGGGCGGTGTGCGGAAAAATTTGTAATTTTGGGGTGGAAAAGGGCGGGAGAGAAATTCCGCCTGAAGGATACGAAAAAACAACACCATGGAACATAACAACATCAGGAACTGGCGGCGCGCGGTGTGTGCCGTTGCAATCGCGGCAGTGACATTGAGCGGCGCAATGCCGTTGTCGGCCAAAAACGTAAAGACATCAAAGAAGGCAAAGACGGAGAGGAGCATAGAAACCGCGAAATCCGTCAAGCCGGAGAAGAAGCAGGAACTGAAATACATTTTCTATTTCATCGGCGACGGCATGGGCCTCAATCCCGTATTGGCGGGCGAGGCGTTCAACCGCTCGGTATTAGGCAACGACACGCCGTTGCTGATGCTGCAGTTTCCCGTGACCAGTTATGCCACGTCACATTCGGCGTCGTCGGACGTGACGGATTCGGCGGCCGGTGGAACGGCGTTGGCTACGGGCCACAAGACACGCAACGGCATGGTCGGCATGGACGCCGATAGCGTGCCGGTGCAAAGCATAGCCTCCAAACTGTTCAACCAGGGCTGGGGCGTGGGCCTCGTGACTACAGGCGCTCCGGATGACGCCACGCCGGCATCGTTCTATGCCCATCAGCCTAACCGCGGAATGTACTACGAAATTGGAGCTGAGGCCGCCAAGTCAGGCTATCAGTTTATCGCCGGCTCCAACTGGCGCGGCCTCAGGGACAAGAAGGGCAACGACACCGGACTGGCCAGGATGTTTGCCGAAAACGAAGTTGTGACGGTGCGCGGTCTGGACGCGTTGCGAGGCGTTGACTCCAAGCGTGTGGTGCTGCTCAACACCGACAGCGTGCATTCGTCCACAATCGGCTATACCGTCGACTCGATACCAGGCGTGCTGACGCTGCCCGGCATGACCGAGGCGTGTCTCAGACATCTGCAGAAGGTAACGCCCGACCGGTTCTTCATGATGGTGGAGGAGGGTGACATAGACCATTCCGCCCACAGCAACGACGGCGGGGGCGTGGTGCATGAAGTGCTGACGCTGCAGAATGCCATCCGTGTGGCGTACGATTTCTACCTGCAACATCCCGACGAGACGCTGATAGTGGTGTCGGCCGACCACAACACCGGCGGCATGGCCTTAGGCAATATGTTCTGCAGCTATATGGCCAACCTCAAGACCATACCCTATCAGCGCATATCGAAGGACCGCTTCTCGGATTGGTGCCGCAAGCTGCTGAAGGACAAGACTCCCGTCAGCTGGGACGAAATGAGGAAGGAGCTGACGGAAAAATTCGGTTACTGGAAGGCCGTACCGCTGACCAAGGAGCAGGAGGAATATATCAGGCGCGAGTTTGACCGCACTTTCGTTCAGGGGGATGGCAGTACGCACGAGACGATGTACAATTCCAGCAACAACTTCGTGGAGGCTGTGTTCGACACCTTCAACGATATAGCCGGCATCGGTTTCACCACCGAGCGACACACCGGCGACTTCGTGCCCGTGTTTGCCATCGGCGTGGATTCAGCGCGCTTTCAGGGGCTGCACGACAACACCGACCTGCCGAAACTTATCTACGAGATAAGTCAGAGTGACAAGTGATGAGTGAATAGTGAATAGTGAATAGTTGCACGGCATACTCACTCGGCGATGCGGGTGAGTATGTCGTGCAATTTTTCGCCCGTGCGGATGCCGTAGCCCTGACGCGCGAAGACGATGCGGTTGAACGTGTCGGCCACAACGGTGATGGGCAATTCGTCGGAAGTCAGCTCAAGTCCTGCCTTCAGGTCTGCAGCTATCTTGCCGTCGACGTCGATGCCAAGGACAGCATTGGACGGCAATTTGCCGTAATCCCCGGCATTGAAACGAGAGGCGCTTTCTGAGTCGGGGAATATTACCATAATCTTACGGCCGGTCTTTTCCAGTTCCCCGGCTGCCTCCGCAATGTCATTCAGCACGTGCGCGCTCGGTTCATGCTGCGGCTTTACGAGTGTCAGCACGTAATACCCGCGCCCTGTGGTGGTGAGCAGTGATTTAGGTTCGCCACCCTCTAAGGGTATGTAAAGCAGTTCCGAATTCAGACTGCCTATGACCTGGAGCTGCGTCGTGTCCTGACGCACGGCTAAATCCACTTTAGTGTCGGTACCGGGATTGACACGGAAGAAGTTGGCGCGGGTCAATACCGAGCCGTCCGCAAGACGCTGGCCGCTGACCAACACATACTGCCCGGCCTCGAACGGCTCATGGCGGGCGTTGATTTCGCCGACCGGCTCGAAGTCGCCGAAGCCCAACAGCTTCGGTAATCCCTGCTCAACCTTGGCGATGGTGAACTGTGAGAAATACTTCGGTTCGCGGCTCATGTCGCCGACGGGAACTATGGAGACGTGACCCTTGGCGGTGTCCGAAGTCGGAGTCGTTTCGCCGAAACGCACATCGTGCCAGATGCCGTCAGCATCATAGTATTGTGTCTGTTCGCTGACCGGGTCGATGCGCGCCGGCACACCGAGACTGCGGCAGACGGCCACAAATGCGATGGAGCGCGACAGCGGGTCGGCGATGCGATTCTCCCAGACGGCACGCGGCGATATGCGGTAACGCAGCGGATTATACACCGTGTCGAGCGCGATGTGTGTCTGCATCCATTTCTCCAGCGCGCGTGGCGAAGCGGCAAATTTCTTTTTCTCTGCGGGAGTCAGTTTTGCTGCGAAATAAGCCTTGTACGGGGTGAGCCGTTCCGTCTGGACGCGCGGATTCAAGATGTACTGATTGAATATCTGAGCGGGCCATTTGCTTGTGCCGGGCGTGGCGAGATGATCGGCGAGAACGCCAGGGGAGACATCGTGCAGGTCCTTTTCGCTGATGGCCGAAAGCAACGCCACTGCTTTGGCGCGGTCGTGCGGGGACACCGAGTCGAGAAACGCAGTGATGACGTTGTGATGTCCACGGGAATTTACAATCAACTGCGCGGCCTCCTCTGATATGCCGAGCTTGCGGCACAGAGCGCGGGCCGAGTCCGTGTCAGGGAATGTCGCCACATACGCATTGCGTATGGAATCCTCACGCGCCTTGCGCATGTCGTTTAGCGCGGCCGCCTCCGCACTGACCGAGGGAAGCTGCGCACCGGCGCGAGGAGGCACCAGGTCAAGGTCTATTGTACCGGTGAAGTCTGCGTTCCTGTCGAGCGTGAGTCTCAGCGTGTCGCCGGGGATGCTTTTGCCAAGTCCGAAACGGCTGCCGTCGCCGGCCCATATCACCATATCGCCCACGCCGGTGGTCAGCTCGGCATAGCCACGCGCATCCGTGCGCCTGACAGCCACGGGATAAAACTCCGCATAGTTGTAAAGAGAGAAATTGACCGTCGCATCCTTAACGGGATTGCCGGCTAAGTCAGAGACAATGACACATGAGGGGCGTACCGGCGCATATTTGGAAGTGACATTGATTACGGTGGAGGTGGGGTTGGAGTCCAGCTGCTCCTCCGGGCCGTCGTATGCTCCCGTAACCTTGGTGTTCATAAGCATACCGCGCGAAGCCGGAGCGTTGAACCAGGCAAGGTCCAGCACAGCCTCCGGCTCGCAGGCTCCGAGGAAATACCACTGGCCGTCGGCCCATGCCTCGACCCATGCGTGGTTGTCGTCGGTATGTGCCCAGCGCGGAGTGTAGACCTGGCGCGCCGGGATACCCACGCTACGCAATGCCGCCACTGTGAATGTGGACTCCTCGCCGCAGCGGCCCAACGCATTGCTGACAGTGACCAAAGGCGACGAAGTGCGGGCGTCCGACGGCTGATAGGTCACCTTCTCGTGGCACCAATGGTTCACTTCGAGTATGGCATCTTTCATGGACAGGTTTTTGACACGATCCTTCAGTTCGGCATAGAAAGCGGGACGCGAGAGGTCCAGATCCTCGTTGTTGACGCGCACCGGAAGAACGAAGTGACGCCATTCGCGGTCGGGCACCGAAGTGCCCCACGGCATTTCATTTGCAGCCTGAAGCGACGCGCGGATGTTGGTTAAATAGAAATCCGCGTCATAATCCAGCGCGTCGGGCGTGGCCATGTAGGTGTACAGGAATTTAAGCGCGTCGCGCTCGGCGGCATCGGCGCATTTGGAAAAGTCAAGGTGTTTGAAAATGCCCTTTTGCGCAGTTGATCTCGAGGCGTAATCCTGATTGGCTTTCGGAGTGAGTATGTCGTGAGCACTGACGTTTGTGGTTCCTGATAACAGTGCCAATAGGGTTGTCGCTAATATAGTCTTGTTCATTTGCGAATGGGAGGAGGGGTTAATGCTTAGAGTCGGAGAGGATGGATTTAAGTTGTGCTACGATATTCCGGTCAGTAGCCATGCGGCTGCCGTCGGATGTGTCGGCGCTTCCCATGGAAGCCTCGCCGGGGTTTTGCGCCATTCCGGAAGGTATCAGCGAACGTGCCGAAGCGTGCAGGTCATCGCAACGGGAGAGTGTAAGAATCTCGGCGGCGTTTTCGGGTTTTACGCCGGCGCCGGCCATGATGCGGATGCGTCCCGCCGCCTTGTCGTGCAACCGACGAATCATATCGCAGCCTCGCAATGCGTCGGACGCCTGGCCGGAAGTCAGAATCCTGTCGAAGCCCAGCGATATGACATCCTCGAGAGCCTGGAACGGATTGCGGCATACATCGAATGCGCGGTGGAATGTGGCATTGCGACCTTGCGAGGCTTCGATAAACCGCCGGCAGGCATCCATATCCACGTCGCCGTCGGGTGTTAGCGCGCCGACCACGATGCCGTCGGCACCACAGCGAACGGCCTCCTTGATGTCGGCGACCATCAGTTCGATTTCCCGAGGACTATAAACGAAGTCGCCCGGGCGGGGCCGAATCAGCACGTTCACGGTTACGGGGCGGCTCGCGGCATAGCGTATCGCTCCGATGGATGGCGTCAACCCTCCCTCGGCGAGACCGCTGCAAAGTTCTATGCGGTCTGCCCCACCGGCTATCGCCGCCTCGATTCCTACGGGATCGCCTGTGCATATCTCAAGAGTCTTAGACATGGTCATGCCGTTTCAAGTTCCACTACGAAGTCGATGTCCTGCGGTATCTCGTCAAGGTGCAGGGTGACGCCATCTTTTGATTTTGAGTATTTCACCTTGCGACTACGGTCGGTGAAGATGACGGCTTTCTTAACCTTCCCTTTTACGGGTACGAATATTTCCGTGCTTTCGGGCGTGAGTATATGCACGAACAGCCGGTTGCCTTTGGTTGTGGAGGTGCCCCAGTCAGCCTTGAAGGCGCTTCCCTCGGTGCCGTAGATGGTCTCGCCGTATGTCTGCATCCATTCGCCGATTTCGCGAAGCCGCTGCAGAGCCACGGCCGGCAGTTCGCCGTTGGGTTGCGGACCGATGTTGAGCAGCAGGTTGGCGCCGAGTCCGGCGGTCTTGACCAGATAGTGGATCAGGGTCTTGGTGTCTTTGTAATTTGTATCCACCACCTTATATCCCCACATACCGTTCATGGTGTTGCACGTCTCGAGGGGCAGCCGGCTGATGGCTTGTCCCGAGAGTCCGGCGGTGTTCTCGCCCGGCAGGTCGCGTTCGAAAATCTGTATGTCCTCGCCGGGGAAGGGCGTCTGGTGATGGTTGTTGCCGATGAGACAGCCCGGCTGCAGGCGATGTATCAGGGCATACTGGTCGTCAAGCTGCCAGTCGAAAGGCGTCTTGTCCTCGTCATGATCCCACCAGCCGTCGAACCAGATGGCGCGGATGGGGCCGTAGCCTGTCAGCAGCTCAGTAAGCTGGCTGTCCATGAAACGGCGGTACGACTGCCAGTCGGCTCGGAGGCTGTCGCGACCTGTGGTGTGGCCGGTGCGTCCCTGGGGGTAATCGTCGCGTGTCCAGTCCAGATGCGAGTAATACAGATGCAGCTTCAAGCCATTGTTCTGACAGGCTTGGCTGAGTTCGCGCAGCACGTCGCGGCGGAAGGGAGTGCCGTCCACGATGTTATAAGCGCTCTGGCCGGTATGCCACATCGAAAAACCGTCGTGATGGCGTGTGGTGAAGCAGATGTAGCGGGCGCCTGATCCCTTGATGGCCTTGGCCCACTCGTCGGCGTTGAAATCGGCAGGGTAGAAGCCGCGCGCCGCCTTGGCATACTCATCGGCCCGGGGCCCGTAGTTGAGATACCATTCTCCTTGCCCGAACATGCTGTATATGCCCCAGTGGATGAAGATGCCGAAGCGGTCGGCGGCGAATTCGCGCTGCGACTCCCGCACCTGGTCGGAAGGCACATACTCGGCGCGGGCCGGAAGGAATGACGCTGCCGTCAGCAACGCAGAAAGCAGAATGGATGCAATGCGGTTCATGATATAAGATGTAGTTGAATTTATTTGCGTTTTCTGAATATGAAATAAAGGAGGAGAGACAGGATAGCTATCAGTGATATGCCGGTGCCAATCAAGAGAGGCATATTCCGGATGATATTGACGAATCCGGACTTTCGGTCGGTGTCTACGTCGCCAGGCGTTTCCTGGAGTGCGGGACTGTCGTCCGGGTCATCCGCAATGGAATCCGTCATTGCAGGGACCGGGGTTCCGTAATATGGGCGGATGACCTTGACAAGATTCAGGGCGTTGCCGCCGTGGCCTTCGCGGCCCTGGGAGGTGACGGCAAGGAGGGTGCCGTCGGGCGAGATGGCCAGTCCGACAGGGTATGAATCTATGGTCAGCGAGTCCACGACCTTCATGGTGCGGGTATCCACCACGCAAAGGGCGCTCTCAGTGTTGCAGGCCACGAACAGGTATCGTCCATCGGGCGATATGACAAGGGTACGGGCGCCTTTGCCTACCTTGCATGATTCCACCTTGCCGACCCGGAGCGACTTCCGTCCTTCGCTCTGCGCCTTGACGGCATCGGAGATAAGGGCAGCCAGCGGGAACCGATACACCATGCCGCCGACATTGTGCGAGCCGTAGACGTATCCGTCGGAGATGGCCAGGTGTCGGAGGCCGTATATCTCGTTGGCTTGGCCGACGAGTTTGCCGTTCTCGACGTCGATGACCTGCAGAGGACCGTGCATTCCCGACACAAGAAGCCATTTGCCGTCGGGCGTAAAGACCGTGCCGCGGAGCAGGTTGCCGGAATTGGCGTCGCGGTTCACAGACTTGTCAAGAGGATGGTCGAGTTTCAGCTTCTGACCGATTACGACGGGCTGCAGGTGGTGCCAGTCCTTGATGTCCGGAGCCGATATGTCGATCAGTCCGACGGTGTTGTCGCCCCAGTGCGTCACGGCTATCCGACGGTTGTCGGGCGAGGCTGCAATCATTTTCGGCAACGGGCCGGTCTCGAACATCCGGATTATGGAATCGGTGCGGGTATCTATGACGGCCACGGCCGACGGATCCTGGGCGTTGATGTCGAACGAGCGCCGATAAAACGTGACCCACAGGTATCGGCCGTTGTGACTGAGAGTGCCTTCCACCGGTTTGCCGACAAATTTCCGGCGGTCGCCGTCGGTATAATGGGTAAAAGCATAGTAGCCAGAAGTCTTATTCCATTTGGGACCGACGCCTGATGGGAATGAATAGCTGATCAACGATTGGCGCTGAAGTGACGGCACGCTGAATACAGTGGTATGGCATCCCTCAAGAGAGTTTACATACAGTTTAGAGCCGTCAGGGCTGAAAAGCGCGGACTTCGGAGAGAAGATTGAGTTATCGTATGTCGACCGGTCCATACCGGAATACTGCTGGCGTATTCCGATAATCTCCAGGCGTAAGGAATCGGAGCCGTTTTTTGAGCGGTCGCCGACGGCGTTGTGCATCACCGGAGGTACATCCTTTTTCTTTTGTGCAAAGGCCGTCGTATCGACCGGCTCAGGCACATTCTCGGCTAACGCCGTACCGGCTGTCGTAGCCGACAGCGTCACTAATATAGCCCGGACAATGATGTGGAGCCAGTTCATAAATCCTCTGCCTGCCAGGCGGTGATGTTTCGGGGAGGGGTGCTGAAAGTGATGCCGAGGCTGATGACCGGGCGCGGGTCGCCGGCAAACTGACGGGCGTAGTCCTTCTTCCTGATCTGGTCTAAAGCCTCTTGGGGCGTTCCGTCTCGCTTCAGCTCGATGATGTAGATGTAATTGCGCATGCTCAGCAGCAGGTCGATGCGGCCGTCGGACGTGTGCCACTCCGGCCGGGCGTCGACGCCGATGAGCATGAAGATGATGAACAGGTTGTTCTCGTAATGCAGCTTGGTGGCCTTGTCGGAGAATTCGTACGGAATGCCGGCCATGAACGTGCGCAGGCGCTCCATCGCCTCGTCGATTTGCTTAGCCTCAAGCAGCTTCCTGACTTCGCGCACATGGTTGAAGATCACGGTGTCGTCCTTGTCGAAATAATACCTGGCCAGGTTCTGGAACAAGCCTTTGCGCACCTCCAGGTTGGGTATGCCGAGGTGATAAACGTCCGGCATCTCGAAGCGCTTGATGGTCAGATAACCGGTCTGATAAAGCAGGGACGTGGGGCGCGAGTCCAGGATATCGCTTGACGAGAGAATTCGGCCCTCCACCGATTCATCGAACATGTCAGGCAGGAATTCATTGCTGTCCTGAATGCGGCGTATCAGGAACTCCGGAGTGCCGCTCTGGAACCAATAGGCATCTATCTTTTTCTTTTTGAGGGCGTTCAGTAGGCTGAAAGGGTTATAGATGTCCGGACTGACTTCGGAAAAATGATAGCCGTCGTAATGAGTCTTAAGCAGGGTGATTGCCTCCACCGTGCTTATGGAGTATTTGTTGGACAGATTGGAAATCCCTTCCCGGAAGTTGGAATGCAGTTCATCTTCCGTTATGCCGCAGATGGCGGCATATTCGTCGTCAAACGATATGTCCTCCAGGTTGTTCAGTCCGCTGAAGATGGTCATCTTGCTGAAACGGCTCACTCCTGTCAGCATGGTGAAGCGGATGTACTGGTCCAGGTCCTTGGTGTTGACATAGATGGACTTAAGCAGCAGCCGGTGCTCCTCGAGTTTATCGGCATCGTGCATGTTCGATATGAGGGGATGGTCATACTCGTCGATAAGGATTACGACTGGTCGGCCTGAGGCACCATGAGCAGCCCGTATGATGTTGCCGAAGCGTGATGATAGATCAGTTGCCTTTATCTTTACATCATACTGTTCTTCCCAGATTAGGAATTGATTGTCAAGAATTGCTTCAAGATTGCCGTTGTCACTTGGATTATAGCTGGCAAGGCTGAGTTTCAGCACGGCATGAGGCTGCCAATCCGTTTCCAGCTGCTCGATGGCAAGACCTTTGAACAATTCCTTTTTGCCCTCGAAATATGCCTGAACGGTTGATAACAGCAGGCTCTTGCCGAAGCGGCGCGGTCTTGCCAGAAAGACACACTTACTGGTCATTGCGAGATTATAGATAAGCTCAGTCTTGTCAATATATAGATAAGACAGCTTACGAAGCATCTCGAAGCTTTGAATTCCGATCGGGTATTTTACCGGCATCTGTGTCATATCTAAAGGGTCCTTTGTATTTCCCACAAAGTTAACCTATTGCGGCCACAATTCCAAACGGTTCAAGTTATGTTGATTTTTTCGACTTGGGTTCACTTACAGGCTCATCACCATTATACTTCCACAATCATTGAAATTTAAGCTTTTAAAAATTTGTTAAGGAAAAATTTGGCGGTTTCGATAATTATGTGCAATTTTGCACCTGAAATTTCACACGATTTGACTTGACTTGACTGGAAATTGACTTGCTACTTCAATTTTGACTTGAAAGCCAAGACTCAAACAAATTGAATTTCAGAACACAAATAGATACACTGTTCATTAGTGTACTAACTATAACCAACCTATAAACTATTATGAAAAAACTGATTTTGACGGTTATGACCGCGATGTCTGTGCTGTGTGTAACATCCTGCACCACAGTGAAGAAGACTGCAACGACCCAGGATGTCAGCACCGTGATCGCCGCCGGCTCGGAGGCCGACCTGGAGATATCTCCGAAAAAGATCTCGTTCTACTACGATGTGCCCCGCAGCGTGCGTAAGGGCGGCAATAAGTCCGTTAAGGCTACGGCTGTGGCCGAAGCCTTGAAGGCCAACGGAAATGCCGATATTCTGGTGAACCCGCAGTTCGACATGAAGATCAGACGCGGTGCCATCCATGAGGTCACGGTAACCGGCTATCCCGCAACATACAAGAATTTCAGAAAACTTCCCTGCGAGGCTCATAAATAAACATGCGGTAATTCCATACCGCGAATATGAACCTATAGACTACGGATATGAAAAAGATATTATTGATCGGCGTGATGGCGCTGGCAACCCTGTGTTCCTGCACCACCGTCAAAAAGACCTCGTACATCGCTGAAGTGCAGACTGCAGTGGTTCAGTATCCCACCGTCACGGAGCTTGAGGTGATGGAACAGGCCACGGCTACCGTGGAATGGGGCTGGAATCCGTTCAGGAGAATATCTCTTGACACCCGCAAGGGCAACCTGGTGGCCAATCTGCTTAAAGCAAAAGATGCCGACGTGCTGCTCGAGGAACAATTCATTTACGAGAGCAACGGCTTCAGCGGCACTCTCACCGTTACAGGTTATCCCGCCAAGTTCAAAGGGTTTAGGAAAGCTACCGAGGCCGACCTTGACGCTCTGCGTGCGGCCAATCCCGGCATATACAATGTCAGCAAATCCAAACACAAGTGATTGGCCTGACGTTGCGCAGAGACACAACCCCGACTCCGGCGTAAATATTGTTTAGAACAGAGCCTGAACACATAACAGACTCCCCTGTGCTGACATCAGCATAGGGGAGTTTTCACGTTGTAAGGTAGTGTAGTAAGGGAAGTCATTCCAAAAAGTTGGCATAAATGTCATTTTTTTGGAATAAAAATAGTGCATTACAAAATAATTACCTATATTTGCATTCCAAAAAGTTGACATAAATGTCATTTTTTTGGAATAGACCATGATTGTAAAACGCGACTATTATCTAAATCAGCTAATTGAAAGCCGGCACAACGGGCTTATAAAGATTGTCACTGGCTTAAGACGGTCCGGTAAGTCATATCTGTTATTCCATCTGTTCTATGACTATTTGAGGGAGCAAGGAATTTCTGAAGACCATATCATAAAAGTGGATTTAGAAGATCGACGAAAAGCGCCACTTCGGAATCCTGATGCGTTGCTTGCTCACATCGACTCCAAAATGGCGGATGACAAGATGTATTACATACTTCTTGATGAAGTTCAACATGTGCCGGAGTTTGAGGACGTGCTTAACAGTTACCTTAAGATAGCGAATGCCGATGTGTATGTCACGGGAAGCAACTCCCGTTTCTTATCAACGGATATTATCACAGAGTTCAGAGGCAGAGGCGATCAGATTCATGTGTATCCGCTATCTTTCCGCGAATTTATGTCAGTTGACAACAGGCATCCCATAGATGCCTGGGCTGATTATTACACTTACGGTGGACTCCCTCATGTCTTGACCTTGGGAACACCCAAGAAGAAAATCGACTACATAAAAAGATTATATTCGACAGTCTATATCAGCGATATAGTCGAGAGGTACAACATTAAAGGTGAATCTGAATTGAAAGAGTTGATTCAGATAATTGCCTCTGCCATCGGGTCGCCGACAAATCCCAACAAGTTGGCAAACACTTTCAAAAGCCTCAAGAACGTATCTCTGTCTAATAAGACTATTGATAATTATCTGACATACCTTTGTGAGTCTTTCTTGACCGAGAAAGCAATTCGATATGATATCAAAGGAAAGAAATATATAAATACTCTGTCCAAGTATTATTTTACAGATGTGGGTGTGCGTAATGCAATTCTTGATTTCAGACAGCAGGAGGAAAACCACATTATGGAGAATGTCATTTATAATGAATTAAAAATACGTGGCTTCCAAGTAGATGTCGGGATGGTGGAATGTCGAACCACGGACAAGGATGGGAAGACCATTCGCAAGCAATATGAAGTGGATTTCGTGGCTAATCAAGGGAGTCAACGTTATTATATCCAGTCAGCCTTTATCATGCCAACGGATGCTAAAGAGCGTCAAGAATCCGCCTCTCTGCTTAATATTGATGATTCTTTCAAAAAAATCATCATTGTCAATGACTATATTCAACCCAAGAGGAATGAGGCGGGCATAGTTACATTAGGATTGATTGACTTTCTCCTAAAGCCCGAATTGTTAAATTGGTAGTAGACTTGTGATTTGTTCACAGACGCATGACCGGTTGTTTATAAGACCGTAGTAATAATCATAGAAAACAGAACGGAAATGAGCATTGATATACTGAAAGGAGAGGAGGAGGCCAGGGCGCTGAGACTGGCCGGGACTTCGTGTTCGGAAACGACGGTATTGGCGGTGAGCCACGTGGCTGGCTGCGCGCTGGCCGACGAGACGTTGCGGTCGCTGGCCGTGGGTTTCAGGGGCGGCATAGGCGCGACGTTCGACGAGGGTACGTGCGGTGCCTTAAGCGGCGCCATCATGGCCACCGGACTTGCGATGGGCGCCGACCGAAAAGGCGCCACAATGGCTGCCAAGGAAATGTATACGAAGTTTAAGGATCATTTCGGCACGGTGTGCTGCGGCCAGCAGAACCGGGGCCGCGACCATTGCCTGAACTGCTGCCTCGTCGCCACCCGCAACGCGCTGGAGATACTGAAATCACTTAAAACCGATTGCTGAAAACTTGAAAATGCCCGAACTTTTTCATTCGGATTCCGTGTTTTTACAATAGGATTCGGCAAGTAAACTTATATGCCGGTTTGTGGTCAAATATTGCGATAAATTGGAAGAAAAATGAAACAATATCTCATGGGCGTTGTCGGACTGCTTATGTTAGGCGCGTGTTCCAAGACCGAACAGCCCGACCATACAGGAATATATCAGGAAATCAGGTCGGGCGACAAGATGGTGTTCGCCTCGATGGCGATAACCAAGACGGCCAGGATGGAAAGCTCCGACTGGTACACCATCGGGAAACGAATCTCTGTCTATTCCTACGATTCCTATATGCGTGCGTATGTGAATCTGTCGGCCATGCAGATGGACGACATAGTGTATGATGAGGATATGAAAACCGTCAAGGTCACACTGCCTCCCGTCAGGACCGAGATTGCGGGCCGCGACATGGAGATGCGCAAGGAGTACGAGAACATCGGCCCCTTGAGATCCAACCTTGATTCCAAGGAGCGGGCCGAAATAAAGGAGAAGGCCAACGCCTCGTTCAAGAAGGAGGTGGAGGATAATCCCGAGTTCAGGCAGCAGCTTGTGGACGCCGCCGAACGCAAGGCCCGCAAATATTTCGAGACGCTGTTCGAGGCGAACGGCTACACGGCAAGTGTCGATTTCAAACCCTAAACATCGGCTGCAATGATTAAGAAAGCAAAACACATACTGATCGCGGTTGTGGTGATTGCGGTCGTGGCGGCGGGACTTTACCTGTATTTCAGCTTAAGTTTACCCAAGAAGACCATCGACGTGGACAAGGGGAAGGTAAGCCGGATAGAGACCATGGCCCGGCTGTGTACCGTAGACATCTACAGCGAGGTGCCGGTGCTTGACACCATCAACGATAAGGTGATGTTCGCCATCCAGAAGCAGAAAGGGAGCGTGTCGTTCGACCTGGAGAAGCTGCAGGTGAATGCCTCCGGTGATACCGTAATAATCACGCTTCCTCCCGAAATAGTAGAACTGTACGAGTCTACCGACAAAAATTCGTGGGAAGTGATCGACACCAAGGCCATAGGCCGGATGGCGATGTTCCGCAGCGATAAGTTTACGATTGAGGAAGAAAACGCCGTTAAGACCAAGATTAAGGAAAAGTCGACGAAACTTCTGTATCGGAACGGTACCATAGAGCGAGCCCGCGCCGAGGGCGCCCGCAACCTGCAGTCGCTGATGGAAATGGTGTACGACAAGCCTGTCCGTGTAACGGATCCCACACCCAACGGCGCCCGGTATGCGGAATACAGGTAACTGATAATTGTCGCAAAGGTGTAACAGTCGTTAACAATTGGCTTTATTCTCTTGTTATTCATTAGAGAGTGTCTGAATTTAAATCAAATTAAGATTGAGAGGATTTTTTGCGATGAATCTGCAAGCCGAAGAAGGAGCAATGCGGGCATTGTGACTTATGGGGATTGCGGATTCAGCCAAAAAAGACCTCAATATTAATTTGAAGTTTTTCAAAATCCCAGTTTTTAAGTTAAAACGGTTTAAATTCAAACACTCTCTTAAAAAGAATTACCGATGAAAAGGAGCATATTGTTAGGTATAATGCTGAGCGCCGCAGTCGCCGCCGGCGCACAGTATTCGAATATAGCCAACGGACTTACCAACGTATTGATGCCGGCCCTGTCGGGATCGAATTCGTACAAAGGTTTTGTGGATGCGGCCTATACACAGGGAGTTGGACGGTACCGGTCGAATTTCGCCACACTGTCCACGTCACAGGGCTATCAGTTGAACAACTGGCTGTTCATGGGTGCCGGTATCGGCGTGGACCTGATGTGGTCGTATGTCAACGACGACTGGGGCAACGGCTGGTCGCAGTCGAACATGGACCGTTATGACGACACGTATGTGTCCAAGGCCGTGATGATTCCGATTTTTACCGATTTCCGGTTCAATATCGGACCGAGAAATGCCGCATCGTTCTTTATCGACCTGAAGATAGGCGCCTCTTTCCTGGCCAACAGCAGCTCGGTGAAAATCCGCAACGGATACCTGACCAATACCAGTTACTTCTACTTCCAGCCGGCTATCGGCGTCAGGATTCCGGTAAACTCGCAGAACAGCAAGCAGGCCTTCAACATCGGCGTCCACTACCGCCTCCTGACCTCCGATTACTGGAGCGGCTACCAGTCCAGCATCGTCCAGAACGGCCTCGGCGCGCACGTCGGCTTCGAATGGTAACCGGGGAATTGTCGTTTCTTTGAGTCCCAAAGATATAAAAAATGCAGCCGGAAGGTGAGCGGCTGCCTGGCTTGAATTATGGTTGATTTCAATAATGAAACATTTCTTTAAGAGTCTCCGAGACTGCATGTTTCTCAGACTCGGATATCTCGCCAATATGACTTAATATTCTTGACTTGTCGACTGTTTTCAGTTGGTCAAGAACCGCATAGCTGTCATTAGGCAGTCCGCTGGCCGTAGTCGCTTTTATCGGGATTCTGGTGGGCAACTTCCTTGGGACTGAAGTCAGCGGCACTATAATCACTGTTTTAAGAAAATTGTTGATTTCGTCCGGAGACACTATCAAACATGGGCGCGTCTTTTTTATTTCGGCACCGACCGTCGGGTCCAAGTTGACCCAATTCAAATGGAATTGATTGTACATATTCTTTAAATTTAAAAGTTATTATTTTTGAACAGAGACAAGAGCTCATATCAGGTCCACGGCCTCGCTGTCGAGACAGTCGGGGAGCAGCATTTCGTCCTCACCTTCCATTGTATAACGGGCGAAAGCGTCTGCCCAACCCTGTCGCGCTGTCCTGGGCTTCGATATGATTATCTTATCGTCTGAAAACTCTATATTTACCGGCGAACCCTTTGTGAATCCGCCTTCCGTAGCGATATACCGCGGGATTATCACCCCGACCGATGTGCCGATTTGTGATACTTTTGCTAACATAATCTTCAGTTTGGTTGGTGTATTTATCTTCTTGTTTATAACGGAGCCGTGCAATACGTTGCTCCTGTGTCTGTTCAACACTGCAAAGTTACTAAAAGATTTCAATATATCAATAATATTATTATTAAAATTACAATAATATTAGTATAAAGATTAGAATGCGATGTCGATGTTCAAAATCAACTACGGACACATGTGTAGGGCGTACAGATTCTAATAACAACGCCACCGAGGGAGCTGATGCTACCTGGGTGGCGTTAATTCTTACAATCTATTGCACCTCTCTTTTCTATATAAATCTTATAACTCAATGACATTAGGATGGTTGTGAATTGAATAATCTTCATTCATTATCGCTCCGTTTGAAAATATCGTTGTTTCGATAGTCGTTATTCCATGCTGTTTGTGAATATGGCCAAACAGATGAATACGGGGATTTACATTCGTCACCGCCTGCAATAATACCTCCGAGCCGTAGTTGATGTTGTCATCGAAGTCAAGGATTCCGTAGGCAGGAGTGTGAGTAATCAAAATATCAGTGTCTATAGGGATTTTGTCATAATTGAGGTTTTGGCGGTCAGTCACGCAATCACACATAAACATCGGGACACCGTAGAATTTCAGGCCCTCAATCTCGATACCGGAGTTGCATAGGTAATGCACATTGTCATCAAGGCCATTGATATTAGCTCCATATAAGCAGTCATCGTGGTTGCCGCAGATGAAAATTTTGTGCTTATAAGGAAGGTCGCAAAACCAGTTGAGGAAATCAATCGCTTCCTGCTCACTCCCGATCATGCAGAAGTCGCCGGAATGTACCACCACATCGGCTTCGGGCAAATCCCGAAGCCGATGATGGCAGCCGTGAGTGTCAGAAAGGTGGAGTATTTTCATCAGAGATAATATTTATCTAAAAATCCTTTCATTTCCTGAGGAACAACCTTGTCCCATTCAAGGTTTAAAATCCTTGATTTATCCACTACATAATTCTCCGTGAAATTTTCAAATTCAGCGGCGCATTTAGTATTCCAACTTGGATACATGAAAACATTATATATTTCTCTGTATGCTCCCGGCCTGTTTCCGGTAATGACATTTCTAAAAAGTTGGTAATTGCAGAAGAAATCATCTTCCGTGACGGTATTTTGTACAACGGTAGATTTGTTCAGACATGGTGGATATATGTCTGTATATTTTTGATGATGGGTAATTCCCGATTTTGAGTTACTGTCTTTTTTTGTCTTACCAAATCCATATTCTGTAAACTTGATTTCAAAACGAATTTCTGTGTTACAGTCATAAACGATAAAATCAAATGAAGTACCCTCCTTTGGGTTTACTACTGCCTCAAACACACATATGGCATTGTCAGACAATTTGGGGATAGTTGACAAATATCTTTCCAACCAGTTTTTCATTTCCGGGGTGATTTTAATGTTTCGCTCGCTGTACTCATTTATTGCCAATAACTTACCAAAGAAATTATAGCATAGAATCTGAGATGAATTTAGATGATTCGCATAGGAATGTAGCTCGTTGACCGGCAAAACATTCGGAAAATACCTTACTCCGTCAGTCAAAACGTCATACTTAGTCAGTGATTCGGCAATAGCATCGCGTCTTTTACCTTTTGCATATGGTCGCAAAGGCAAAATATAATCATAATTACGACCTTTGTATTCGCCGGCTGGGATAGCTAATGGTTTCATCCATTCGACCAACTTTTCAAGTACCTTCTCTTTCATACCTCAAATTTCTTATACGGGAATAAATATACACGTGGGATCATTACTACTTCGCCCATTTCCTCCCAATCATTTTTTAGACGGACAAGTGGACGGACGATGACTGAATCCCAGTCCCAGTCGAGCCATTCTTCGATAACCTCATCTGCAGATGAATAAATGAGTTGCATTTCCGAGTCTATTTCATATAATTCCCGTATATATTCTTCACTTAGCGGACCAACTACAATTGCGGGAATAACTGCGTCGTATCCCTGATGAACAACACATAAGACCTTGTCTCCAGGATCGAAGCGGCATTTCTCCATATAGTTCCTCCCACCCGGAGCATGGCCACCCCAGACGAACTTTGCGTTGACCTGTTTATCGGATGTAAAAGTCGTAAGATCGTATGGATACATATCGACCTCAAAATCCAGTTCAAATCCGAGGGTGTCTTGCGAAACTGTCGATATCGAAGCAAGGCGTTCGGCTTCCTCGGATTCATCCTCGCAAATGCCATGATGAATCGTTTCCAGTTCATAAGCCCTTTCACCAGATTCCGATGACAATATTGCAGACTTGTCAATCGCTCTGACGCAGAATTGATTTAGTATTGTGTCTTCAATCATAATTGCAAATTTAGTGATTTTCAGTTTGATTACAAAAATAAGTTGCCGTAATTCTCTTTCCCGAGGATTGATTTAAGATCTTCCTCGATGATGAAGTCTCCCTTGTCTCCTGCGTATGTATTCCAGCGACTGGTCACAGATGCGATTTGATTATCCGGTGTAATTTCGACTGCCATTAGTGAATAGCCATACTTATCATGTGGAAAGCCCATGCCAGGCTTACAAGGAACGTCCCACCAATCGCCATTGCCACAGAAATAGAATCGATTGCCATTTGAGGTGTACTCCTTGAATGATTCTTTAGAAATTACGATGCACCATGAAACCATTTCAAAGTATGAGTGAGCATCCTCAAAGTTTTTGACTTCACTAACCCAATAGTCAAACTCAATCTCTCCTTCTTCTATGGGAACGACAGAAGACATTCCGATTATCTGACATACAGTATTAGGATCGGCTTCGTTGAATACATTGTCGAAAAAATCATACCCCGGAGTCTGGTCAAGGATTTTAAGGATTGAACGTACTTTACTTACATCATCAGGATTGTTGATGTCAATAAGTCCCATCATATTCCACAAAAATATTCCTACAGCAAACTTGGCAAGACGCGAGTCAAGCTCCGGAAACAGTTCGACGTAATGATCGACTTGGTCGCCAGCGCAAAATTCATCCAGCCACCAGGTCATGTGTTTTCGATATTTCTCTTGCATATCTTTTTATCGCGTAGCTTTAACTTCTCCACGTTCCCCACATATATATGTGGTTGAGCCATGTTTGATCGTTACAGTGTTGGATGTATAACCCAACAGAGTGCCTACTCTGTGCCAGATGTAGCCTCCGTTCGGGCCATACACATACACGGTTGAACCTTTTTGTTCTGCGTATCCAATCATTGTCTAATACACTCTTTTCGTGTCGTGCGCAACTTTTAAGTAGAATGAATAATTACACTGCATAATAGTGATTCATTTCCTAAATAAACACAATATGTTATCTATATCTCTCACGGATAGATATGACTCTCATTCAGATTAACTGAAGAAGCATCTGCCATATGCTAAGGCAGCCTAATCATCAGACGCAGAAAACTCGCTGTGTCAATCCTCAGTTTCCAATAATCCAGTAATGCCTGTCGATTTAACCGCACCCACATTTGCAACTGAATAAGGACACTGGTCGAGATTTTAAGATAATCATTGTCATCAGATAAGAATCGTTGGTCATCTATGGCAATCGCAAACGATATGCCATCAGCCTCTGCTTTTACTTGTGGAATTCGGTCGGAGTCCTCACAGCTAATCCACAATGGAACATCCACTCCGGTATGTGTCGGATTTATGCGATCAATCAAATATGCGTCTTCTATAGACATTGTATTTGTTTTTAGATAAACCGTATGTCAGTTATCTTTTTAAAGTTGTTTGTCAGAATTTACTACGTTTAGGTACCGACAAAGTTCCTCGAAAGACATCCCGTTGAAATTAGAATCGATATATTCTCTGCGTGGGTCTCCCATAAGGCAAACCAGCAAACGATACGCTTTCTTACCTTCAAGCATATCGCCCAGCGAAATTTCGCCAGATTCCACCCAGCGCATTAACCCTTCGCCATAGGTTTGGACTTGTTCTAATGTCAACTTCATCATAACTGTTTTTATTATTTATATACTCTATAATACGATGAAGCAATTCAATGAAATGTTAACAAATATAAATATAGCATCATTCCCAAATCTTATATCTATGCAAAACGAAGTATAACCGCTGTAATGTAGATAATTGCTAATTTACAATATTTAACATTTGAGTGTGGTGACCCGGCGGAAATTTGGCTGAGGTCACACATTTTTATCGTTGGAATATGGTTAAAGTCTGTTAAAGTTTAGGGCTATGAGGCGGTGATGTGGGGTTGAATGATGCTGAATGATTTTGAATGGAGATGATTTATGCTCTGATTATCAACCTATTAAACAATCTAAAGAAAAGATATGCACCGGCGTTGACACATATAACCCACAATATAACAGTGTGTTGGCGTGGGTGTGGTGACTTTTGTGGTGACCCGGAGGGGTATGGATGAATAAAAGACCGCTAACTCATTGAGAATTAGCGGTCTTGGGTGGTGTCACCAGGAATCGAACCGGGGACACAAGGATTTTCAGTCCTTTGCTCTACCAACTGAGCTATGACACCATCATTGTTGATAGGGTGACCTCGTTTATAGGGGTCGTTCCCTTTTGCGAGTGCAAAGTTAGGAAGATTTTCTGAATCTTGCAAATATTGGCCTAAACTTTTTGCTAAAAATTTAGGCCAATATTCGCAAACAGGTGATATTCAGGCAAGGGCGACGATATGGGCGGGCGTCAGTCCGTTGGCTTCCAGGACGGTCCGGGCGTCGTAGCGGTCCAGAAACTCTTTCTTCAGGCCGAGACAGGTCACTTTCACCGGGTCGGAGCCGAGGTAGGCGGCTACCTTCTGGCCGAAGCCACCGTCAAGAATGCCGTCCTCCAGAGTGATGACGTGGTCGTAGTCGCGCAGCGTGTCCAGGGTTGCTGTGTCGAGTGTGGAGAGGATGCGCGGGTTGATGACTGTAGGTTTCATGCCCGTGGCTTTCATCAGCTTGGCGGCCTGCAGGGCGGTCTGCAGGAATGTGCCGGCACCTATCAGGGCGATCTTCTCGCCCTGTTCCACAATCTGATACTTCGAGAAGTCGGGGTCAACGGGCAGCTCGGAGTCCATGACGGGACCGCCCGGCGTGCGCACGAATACGGGATGCGTGTCGCAGTCAAGTGCATAGTCTATCATGGCGAGGAAATCCTGACGGGACGTCGCGGCCAGAAACTCGATGTTCGGGATGTTGGATATCATGGCGATATCGAAGAATCCGAGGTGGGTCATGTCGGGAATGCCGAACACACCGCCGCCGAAGTCTACGAACGCTACGGGCAGGTTGTTGATGGCCACGTCGTGCGACAGCTGGTCGTAGGCGCGCTGTATGAACGTGGCCATGACGCCGAACATCGGTTTGGCGCCACCCTTGGCCAGACCGGCGGCCATGGTGACGGCGTCCTGTTCGCAGATGCCTACGTCAACGAATTGCTTGCCTGCGGCTTTGCGTCGCTCGGGCGTGAATCCGAATGCTCCGGGCGTGCCGGCGGTCATGGTCACAATCATCGGGTCGGCGGTCATGCGCTGCAGCAAATGGTTAGTGAATATGTCGTCGTATCCTTCTGAGGGAGGGGTGGTGAGCTGTCCGGTCTCAAGCACGAAGGGGGCGGAGTAATGGAAGCGTTCCTTGTGGACCTCGGCGGGGCCGTAGCCGTTGCCTTTCATGGTGTTGATGTGCACCAGCACGGCGTGGTCCTTATCCTTGGCCGAACGGAAAGCTTCTATCAGGTCGGGGATGCTGTTGCCGTCGCGCACGTATATGTATTCGTAGCCTAAGGCCTTGAATATGTTGTTTTCGGCCGTGCCGTTCGACTCGCGCAACACTTCGAGGGCGTGATACAGGGCGCCGTGGTTTTCGGCAATGGACATCTGGTTGTCATTCAGCACGACGATGATGTTCGATTTCAGCTCGGGAGCGTAGTCCAGACCTTCAAGGGCCATTCCGCCGCCAAGCGATGCGTCGCCGATGAAGGCCACCACGTTCTCGTGTCCGCCCTGCAGGTCACGGGCTTTTGCCAGACCGGTGGCCAGAGAGATAGATGTTGACGTATGGCCTACCTCGAACAGGTCGTAGGGGCTTTCCTTCGGGTCGGTGTATCCCGTGACGTCGCTGTAGTCGGCCGGGTCGAGAAATGCCTTGATGCGGCCCGTCAGCATCTTGTGCACGTAGCTTTGGTGCGACACGTCGAACACAATCTTGTCCTTAGGAGCATCGAATACATAGTGCAGTGCCACGGTGGCCTCCACCACACCTAAGTTCGGGCCGACATGGCCTCCGCGGGCGGACAGTTTCTTCAGCAATACGGCACGCAGTTCATTGCTGAGCAGGTTCAGCTGGCTCGCATCCATCACCTTGAGGTCCGCGGGCGAGCTGAGTTGTGACAGGTTTATCATTTATCAGTATTTTATCCAATCTATTAATACAACGGATGGTAAGCGATATTGTTAGGCTTTCCATGCCTCGTGGGTGTCGGAATCCACTATTGAGTTCCATCCCGATTTGATAGACCATGCCGAGTAGAGTCAGAGTCAATTCCGATTGAAATAATCGGAGCGGATAATCCGGTCGGATATCCCCCGGACAGTAGCCCAGTAGTCGTCGCCACGCTCGGGAATGGAGTCGGACAGCAGCGAGTGCCCAAGACCGCGATAACCGGCAGTGCTGTCCACTCCCATTATATCGAGGATGGTTGGGAACACGTCGGCCTGCCAGGTGCGCGCGGTGATATGCTTCGTAATGCCGGTATTGAGCGCGATGAAACAGATGGGGCGTTTGCCGCGAATATTAACTTTATACTCGGTGTCATGGTCCGAAGCAATTATGATAATCGAATTGTCGTACAGACCCAGACGTTTAAGATTATTGAGGAACAGGCCTAATTCCGAGTCGAAGTATTTAAGTGAAAGCTGATACCGTTGCTCTGTATTGATATTGGCTAGGCCATTCTCTAAACCGGCGATGCCCTTGTCATCGAAAGGATAATGCATGGACAAAGTGGTGATTTCTGCATAAAAAGGTAGTGGCATATCCTTAAGATGCCTCAAGGCGAATGTGAATATGGCGTGGTCTGCCCCGTTCTCATTACGGTAAAGCCCTGCGGTCTTCAGGTCATTCATTTCGAATAATTTGTCATATCCGAACGACTTGGTCGTACTGCGATGATTCCAAAGGATGCCATCTTCTACGATAAACTCTGCGGAATGTGTCTTATTTAATATTTCTGCAAGCGAATGATACCGGTTTTTGTCATATTGCTGTACTGTAATACCTGATTCAACAGGAAGTAGGCCTGTATTATATATCAGTTGACCGTCGCTTGATCCTCCCGATTTGATCTGGGGCATCATGAAAGTCGCCGCTATGGTTCCCTGTGCGTTAATCAGGGAATCTAATATGGGTGTTATGCTCCGTTCATCGATTTTATGGCCTATTTCCTCGGCGTTTAGCGACTCGACAATAATAAAGATTAAATTTTTATCTTTATTGTCGGACATGATGCAGGCTGTGACGCTGTCAGTCAATGCAGAAGTGGCCGATTGTCTTGATAATGCTTCCTTTATTTCTTCTGTTTGTTCTTTCGATAGATCTAATCTGTTGTGAGACAGTCTGATGTAGCTGAATTGCCTTACAAGATACCACACTAGTCCTGAGTTGAATGAACTGCTTGAGTCCGCAATGACTGATGGCTCGATTCTACCATTCAGATATGAGTCGAGATTGCAAGTGGATTCTGTAGCATATTCATTATTAAACCATCGAGTGTATCTGACCATATGCATATAATCCACAAATATGGCGAACATCCACATCATAATGGATCCAAAAAATCCTATGATTCTGTATTTGTTGGGAAGCGATGATTTTGTAGGGGCCTTCGTCTTGCATACGAAGGAAAGGACAGTATAAATCGCCGCCACGAGGATTATTACAACATCCCGCCAATTGATCTTATGCCAGGCACTTTCGAACACAAAGTGATTCCAGTTCGATGAATCGAAAATGGATACAAGGGGCAACAGATTGCCCCAGTATTTGAAATAGACTGCCGAAGCCATGAGGTAGATGGATATCAGCCATACTACTGGTACCGAATACCAGCGACTCTTGCGTTCCAAAAACCACATAGGAGACAAAATCAGGCATGCGTCTCCTATGAAATAAATTACGTTGTAGAATAATCGAACGTTTAACCCAATATCAATCGTATACAGAATAAGGATTAGCCATAACGTGAATACTGAAAATATAATATATCCGGATTGTAGATTTATTCTATTAAGGAATTTCATGACGGGTTATTATGACACATTGGAAGCATCCCAGGAGGGGTGTGCTCGTATTATAACGTGAAAAATCGCTAATGTGGTATGTGCCCCGGCGTTACAGGTCGTAGAAAAGGTCGAGCAGCTGGGCTCGGTATACTTTGCTGATCTTGATGGGCGACAGGTCGTGGTAGGGAGGCACAAGGCGGCATTCGTTGCCGGAAATCATGGAGATGTAAGCCACGTTTACGATGTAGCTTTTGTGAGTGCGCACGAACTGCGGGCCATATTTCAGAATGGTGTCGGCAGTGGTGTTTCGTTTCAGTATGATGTGCTGCAGGGTGTTGAGCACCACTTCCCACAGCTTGCGGTCGGTGTCGTAACGGAAGAAAACGATGTCCTTGGGGAAGAGTATCATCCGGTCGTTGGTGATTGTAGTGACCGAGATTCCGGCCGGTGCGCCCGGAATGAAGTGCGACGACGATAGGCGTTCGGCCGGATCGGTTACCTGACGCTTGCCCGACATGGCCATGCGGTAACGGTTCATGATCAGTTCCAACTCCGAAGTGTCGTAAGGCTTGAGCAGGAAGTCGAAAGCCTCCATGCGTAGCGCCTGCATCAGGTACTTGTTGTAGGTGGTGTAGAACACAATCTTGCAGTCCTGCGGCACCACGGTCTTAAGGCGGGGTATGAAGTCGAGGGCTGACTGCTCGTCAAGCTCGATGTCGAGGAATATGAGGTCGGGTTTGAGCGCCGAGGCGGCACTCAACAGCTGCCGGGCTCCCGACACGGTGCCGCACACCTCGGCCCAGTCGAAGTTAGTCAGGTCTTTTGCCACGATTTGACGCGAGGGCGCGTCATCGTCAACTATCAGCACGCGGGTTTTCTGAGGTGTGTCAGCCATGGATGTTGAAATTGAAGTCGGTGGGTATGAATAGTGATGCCCGGTATCCGGGAAGTCCGTTGTCGAGCGTGCATGGCTGGATGTCGAAGCGTATCTGCACGCGTTTCTTCTCGTTGATGATCTGCAGCAGGTTGGCCACAATCTTCAGACCCTGGCGCGTGGAGTCGCAGCAGGGCATTGCGTCGGGCGCGGTGTTATTCAGCACGTCTATCACATAGTTCCCGTCATCGCGCCGCACGTTGATGTCAAGTATTCTTGGCTCCGATTCCGGCAGTGACGCGAATCCATGCTTGAAGGCGTTCTCCACGAAAATCATCAATACCATTGAGGGTAGGAAAACTCTGTCCGGATCGATACCATCGGCTATCGATTTATTGTAAGATACTGGGACGGAAGTCCTGTCCGACTCAAGGGAGACGTAGTCGTCTACGAAATTCAGGTCCTCGGCCAGCGACACATACACCTCCGAAACGATTACTGACTGGCGCCGCAGCAGGCGCACCAGGGCGTCGAGATGAGAGGGGAGTCCTTGTTCTCGGCGGGCTATCTCGTGGTTCAGTATGTTGTAGATGAAGTGAGGGTTGATGCGTGCGCGCAGGGCTTCGAGGCGCAGGTCCATGATGCGGTGCAGCATCCGTTCCTCGCGATGGCGCGCTGCATGGCGCATCTGCACTATCACTATCACCAGCAGCACTATCACCACCAGCGAGACGGCCCCCACCACGTAGTCGCGGGTCAGCAGCTTCTTGTGCATCTCCAGGTCCTTGGACATGGTCATCAGGCGCGAGTCGCGCTCAAAGCGCATCTGTCGTTCCGAAGCGCTCATGCGCAGCGCGTAGTTGCGTATGGAGTCCTCGTACTGAGTGTATTGCGTCATGGCGTCCAGAGCCTTCTGCCACTGGCCCGTGGCGGCGTAATAATCGCGTACGAATTCCAGACGCTCGTGCACCTGTTCGGGCCGCAGGGAGTTGCGACGCGATTTCCAGTCAGCCAGCATGGCCGACACGTTGCCGTAGTGACCGCGCATGTTCTCCAGTTGCAGGCGTTGGGTGCGCAGGTGCTCCTGCACGTATTCGCTGGGCTGCACATTGGTGAAGTAGTCCTCGGTCAGGCCTAACAGCGAGTCTGCCTTAGCGTCCAGTCCTAAGTGCAGGTATAAGTCGGTGAGGTTGGCGCGACAGAAGTTGCGCTCCCATTCCAGCTCAGGCCTGTCCATCAGGAAAGAGTCAAGCTGCAGGAAAAGCCGCAGAGACTCGGGATACTTTTTCTGCACGAAATAGTCGTGGCCACGGTTGTTGAGATAATGGAAACGGTCGTCGGCCGACATTGCGGGCAGATACTCAGCGGCACGGTCCCACCATTGGCGGCTCTGGTCGAAGTCGAGCAGCTCGGTATAGTTCGAGGCGAGACCTATGTACTGCGGCACCCTGTATCGGTCGGACAGTCCCGCTGAGTCGGCCACCTGGATGGCGCGGCCGAACCAATGTGCGCTGAGGTCGTAATTGCCATTGTTGCGATAGGCTCCCGCTAAGTTGAAATAAGCGTCAGATTGGGTAGCGGGGTCTTTCAGGCCGGAGAATTCCTTGATGGCCTGCTTGTAATAGTAGATGTTGGAGTCAGGGTTGTAGGTGAAGCGTGTGTAATACCCTGCGCGCGAGGAATGGACTTTTCCCTGCAGCAGGCTGCGCAGCGGCGTGCGGGGAACGCGGGCCAGATACCTGTCGATTGAATCGAGCTCGCGCAGCAGTTCCGTCTGACGGCCGCCGTAGTAGGATGCGATGGCCTGCTGGGTCAGGACGCCGTAGAACGCGTCGGAATCCTGAGCCTCAAGGGCCATGCGTTTGTGTGTTTCTATTATCATCATCGCGGAATCAATGTGTCCGCGTTCAAGTACATCGGCCACTTCCTGTCCGAAGCTTTCGTACAGGCTGGTCTGGCGGTCATTTCGTCTGCAACCGATAACCGTCAGAATCATAAGGATATAAACCGTGAGTCTAAACCTTGACATGGTATGCGGTAGTGTCGTAAGTGTCGTGTTATTGTTTCTGAATAATCACGTGTGAGTTACAAAATTAACAAAAATTGACGTAATAGGAAAATGCGCGGAATGGCATGAAATGCCTTTCAGGGGTGGAAATTAGCCTCTTATCGAAGTTTTAGGGCGTTTTGGTGGCGATTTTGGTCCGAAAAATAAATAGGAATAGGGCGGAGGTTGAGAACCTCCGTTCCATGCTCCGACGACTGGAGCGACTGGGGTGACGGCAGCGACTGGAGTGACGGCAGCGACTGGAGTGACGGCAGCGACTGGAGTGACGGTGTCCACACCGTCATATTGTAGGCGACGTGGATGTCGCCTTCCCAGTAAAAAGGCCGTGTCGGGGATGCGACACGGCCTTGGATGCATGGGTATGCAGGATGATTACTTAACGAGTACCTTCTTGCCGTTCACGATATAAATGCCCTTAGCCAGGCCGTTTACAGCGTTTGCGGATTCAACGTTGTGGCGAACCACGCGGCCTGCCAGGTCATAAACGTTCACAATCTTCTTCTCGGCTGCGATGCCTGCGATGCCGCTACCTGCATCCTCGGTGGGATAGTAAACCTTCACTACGTTTGCGCCAAGGCCGTTGATGATGAATTCCTTGTCAGCGGCTACTGCCGTTACGAATTCAGGAGTGATGGTAAAAGTAACTGTCTTGCCTTCGTTGGAAGTCTCACTTGGGAATTCCTTGTCTGTCCAGCTCTTGTCGCACAGCTGAGCCCATTCGGGAACGGCGTCGAACTCTACTGCCACTTTGGCGGTGCCTTCGGGAATTACGGCAAATACGGAAACACCGGGGATGCGTGCGCCGTAGGCAGCAACGCCCTTAGCGTCGAACTCACCTGTCTTTGTGATTTTGGTGCAGACGCAATCTCCTTCGCCCTGCAGGAAAATCTTGCCGCCGCAGTTGTCAATCATTTCCTGAGTCACACCCACTACTACAGCACCTGTGGCCATGTCTCTCTGGGTAATTTTGGTTGTGCCGAGCAGATTGTTCCAGTCGGAACCTTTGACGAGGACCTGAGCATTTTCGCTGCCGGCCGCGGTGAATGTGTAGGTAAGGATGTCGCCGGCCTTTACTTTGCCAACGGGGAATTCAGCACCGCTGTTCCATCCTGAAATCTTGTATTCGCCTTCCCAGAGCACGTTGGGGTCGACTACAGCCTCGGTGTCGGTGGTGACTTTTGTCACAATCATTCCATAACCCTGCATACGGATGCCGTTTGCCTTGATTGTGGCGATGTCTGTAGCACCGAGCGGTAGGTTATAGCTTGTGGAACCGGCTTCCATAGAGATGCACTGATACTCGTTGCCGAGTTCGGTAGACACCTCGAGAGCAGGCCAGCCTTCACTGTTGGAAGCAGCCTTTAACTGCCAATACGTGCATGCGGGGTCCAGAGTGTAATGCAGTTTCAGCACTGCGGTCTCGTTACCGAGTACGTTCAACTCGTAAGCTGCGATGGCGAACGATGCATCGGATGTCCAGTCCTTACCGAAGTTGCATTCACCCTCCCACAAGGTCACTTCTGCGGCATTGACACTCAATGCCATGGCTGCCAGGGCAGCTGCGCTAAGTAATTGTTTGATCATAATGGTTCTGATAAGTAATTATTGATGTGTGTTGTTTATGTCGGTTTGAGTTTTATGATTCTTAAAGGTTTCTTCTATATGATGTGTGTTGTAGTTTTTAAGGCGTTCACGACACAAAATTAGAAGTTTTTCCGGATAAATATTAATACTATTTTAGCTCAAATTAATACAAATCCTTTGCGGCTCGGTTATGATGTTAATTAACAGTTGCTAATTTGTTTTATCGCACGGAATTAAGCAGCTCAGGCGAGGGGCAGGTATAGTTGTCGATGCCGAGATTCACCTGTTTCAGCTCGTCGAGAGTATGGACGGCCGGGGTGACGAAATCCGGCATGGGCAGTGAATGGAATGTGGCGAAATACAGGAGGCATGCCTCCTTCCACCACTGAGCGTCGCGCACCTGGGTGTGCAAACGCCGCTGTACGTCCTGCCACAAATCCAGTTTTCCTTTCGACTTGAAATAAGGCTCGAGGCTGTCCCATTCGCGTAGCATAACCAATGCGGTCTGATACCCCCGCTCGTAGTGACGGCAGAGTGTGTTCCATACCGTGTCGCCGCTTTTCAGCTTATAATCCCACGGAAGATGGTGGAACCATAGAATCAGGTTCTCGGGACAAGTTCCGGGGTCGGCATAAAGTCTGGCCAACGAGTCGGGGTACTGAGCAGTGGCGTCGCTGCCCGAAGGAGAGCGGTCGAACCCTATGCCCGTGGAATCGGCACGATGGTAATAACTCGGCATCCAGTCGGGACGCGCACCGGGGATGTCGCACCAGGGCTCCGGACCGTAATGATGGCCCCAGGCGAACAGATGGTGTAGACCCATAGGCATCATATAGTCCACCACCGCCTCGCGCGAGCGCAGCATGATATCCTTGATCTTGTTCTTTACCTCAGATTCGGTGACGCCCAGGTCCCGTACAATCCATTCGTCTGCTATCGAGTCTGGCGAAAGGGTAGGATCCCACGCCATGCGGCCGAATGCGTAGAGGTTGGCGCGGCCGAAAGGGTGACCTGTGAAATTCGCGGCATCGCCGATGTTGGCCACACCGGCAATGGCATCGTAGCGTCCGGGCGAGGCAGTCCCGAAGAATTCGCTCCACATCGGAGCCAGATAGGCCAGGTGGTTGCTGTGTCCAAGATATTCCTGTGTGATCTGCAGTTCGGGCATCAGCATGGTGTGCGCCATGTCGAGCAGCAGCGGGCTGACCGGCTCGCGGGGCTGGAAGTCGATGGGGCCGTTCTTCACCTGCACTATGACGTTGGAATCGAACTTGCCGTCCAGAGGATGGAATTCGGTGTAAGCCTGCTTGGCACGGTCCGGATCGGAAGGGGAGTACACGAAAGCGCGCCACATCACGATGCCGCCATGCTTCTTCAGGGCGCGGGCCATCATGTTGGCACCATGGGCGTGGGTGCGACCGAAATCGCACGGGCCGGGCTGACCCTCGGAATTGGCCTTTACCAAGAATCCTCCGAAGTCGGGTATCAGCTTATAGATTTCGTCGGATTTTTGCTTCCACCACCGGGCCACGCGCTTGTCCAGCGGGTCGGCAGTAGGCAGAGAATCGAGTTGCATCGGCGCGGCGAAATTGGCCGACAGATACACCCGTATGCCGTATGGGCGCAGCACATCGGCTATGGCCGCGACCTTGCGCAGATAATCGTGCGACAATATCTGAGAACTGGCGTTGACATTGTTCAGCACCGAGCCGTTGATGCCCATCGATGAAATCAGGCGGGCGTACTCCTCGTATCTCGGCGATACGGAGTCGGGCAACTGATCCCATTGCCACAGGGAGCGGCCGGCATAGCCACGCTCGATGGTGCCGTCCGGGTTGTCCCAATGGTTGAGGATGCGGCGTTCGAAGTGCGGGTTGCCCGGAAACGCCGATTCGGCCGGTGAGGCGGCGCGTCCGGCCGCGAACGGGGTCACGGCCAGACATGCCGATAATGCCAGTGTCAAATAGTGTCTCATTAATCGTCTATGCCGTCGATGGTTTTGATCAAGCCGTTTTCGTCATACTCCAGCTCGCACACCTTCAGGCTGCGCAGCCACGAGCGGCCTCCGCTGGGCGCCGCGTCGTGATGGAACAGATACCATTTGCCCTTGTACTCCACGATGCAGTGGTGGGTGGTCCAGCCAACGACGGGGGTAAGTATCACACCCTTGTAGGTGAAGGGGCCGTAGGGGTTGTCGCCTATGGCGTAGCAGAGCAGATGGCTGTCGCCGGTGGAATATGAGAAGTAATACTTGCCGTTGTACTTGTGCAGCCAGCTTGCCTCGAAGAAACGGTGCGGGTCGTCGGCCGTCAAAGGCTTGCCTTCCTCGTCCACTATCATGACGGGGCGCGGTTCCTCGGCAAACTGCAGCATGTCGTCCGTCAGACGCACCACGCGGCTGGGCAGCGCCGGCTCGTCGCCTTCAGGCAGATAGGCGTTCTCAAGCGCCTTGTTGTCCTTGTAGCGCTGCAGCTGGCCTCCCCATAATCCGCCGAAATAGAGGTAATACTTGCCGTCCTCCTGAAATACGCAGATGTCCATGGAATAGCTGCCCCGGATGGGATCGGGCTGAGGCACGAACGGACCCTCGGGACGGTCGGCTATCGCCACGCCGATGCGGAATATGTCGTTCTTGTCCTTCAGCGGGAAATAGAGGTAATATTTGCCGTCCTTCTCCGCGCAGTCGCAGTCCCACAGCTGGCGTCCGGCCCAGGGAATGTCGGCTATGTCAAGTGCCTGCCCGTGGTCGACGACAAGACCGTTCATCGGGTCGTCGGTGCTGAGCACGTGCATGTCGCGCATCACGTATTGGTCGCCGTTGTCGTTCTCGCAGCTCGCGTCGTCGTTGTCGTGCGAGGGATAGATGTAGAGTTTGCCGTTGAACACGTGTACCGACGGATCGGCCATGTAGTCGGCGGGAAAGAGGTATCTTTTCGTTGTTTTCATAGCTCGGGATTATTTCGATTTATTCTGTTTGTATTCCTCCATGTATTTGTTGAGGAAAGGCTTGATATTGTAATTACGGTCGAGCAGGAGGGGATACTCTCGGCGACCCTTCATGGGCCAGTCGTTCTTCCAGGAATCACCGTCGCTGACGCCCCATGCCGTTACGCGTGCTATTTTGTCGGCGTTACGCAGGAATATGGACATCACTGAGTCCATGCGGGCGTTCCATACTTTCGACACGCTGTCGGGCAATGCCTCGGGGTAGGGATTGAGCAGCTTGTCGTACTCGGCGGTATCGGATATGTTGGCGCCGGTGTTGATGGTGGGCAGCGCGCTCATGTCCCATTCGGTGATCGCCACCTTGCAGCCCGTGCCGGCGAATGTCTTAAGCGATTCCTCGTATTCCTTCAGGTCGGGATAATCCATCCCGGTATGGCTCTGCATACCGATTTGGTCCACGCGCAGGCCGCGCTTCTTCATGTCGTTTACGATGCGCACGTATGCGTCGCGCTTGGCCGGACTGTTCATGCCGTAGTCGTTGATGATCAGTTCGGCGTCGGGGTCGGCCTCATGCGCATATTGGAATGCCAACGGAATGTATTCCGGCCCCAGGATCTTATAGAAGTCGCTCTGACGGTACGAGCCGTCTCCCTCTATGGCCTCGTTCACCACGTCCCAGCTTCGGATGCGTCCCTTGTAGCGTCCCATGATGGTGTAGATATGCTCCTTCATGCGCTGTTTCATGGTCTCGGCGTCCACAAGGTTGCCTACGGAGTCCTTGGTGAACCAGGGGGCCATCTGCGAGTGCCATATCAGGCAATGGCCCGTGATGTACATGCCGTTTTCCTCGCCGAACTTGACGAAGCGGTCGGCGTCGTCCCAGAAGTATTTGTCTTCGGCGGGATGTATCTCCTCGCATTTCATGCAATTCTCGGCCACAATGGCGTTGAAGTGCTTCTTGATGGCGGCCACGCCGAGGGTGTCGGTGCCGTTCGACTGGTTTACGTTGATGGCGGCTCCGATGAGGAACTTGTCGCCGAACACATCTTTAAGGCCGGGTTCGGCAGGTGTTTCAGCCTGCTTGCAGCCGGCGGCGAGGAGTGCCATCGCGGCAACGGCTATGATAGAGTGGAATTTCATTGGAGTAGTGGGGATTAATGGGAGATTTGGGAAAATTGGGAGTTGTGGGATTAATGGGATTTGTGGCGCGCTTCGATTTCGGCGTTGATGCGGTCAATCTTGTCGTCGTCGAGGTCATAGCGCGAGATAATCACGATGGCCAGGCCAAGCAGGATCGCGGGAATCACGGCCACGAGCCAGAGGATGCCCTGCTCGGCCATGGGAGTCTGGACAGCTGCATCCTTGTTGAAGCCAACGAATGCGAGCACGAAACCGGGCACCACGCCGCCAAGAGCCATACCGGCCTTGTAGAAGATACCCGTCAGGGCATTCACGATACCCGAGATGCGGCGACCTGTGGTATATTCGCCGAAGGAAATCACCTCGGGCACCAACGCCCACATATAGCCTGTGGCGACGATCACGCCGGTAGACTTGATGAACTGCGCCACGTACACAATCCACATCTGGTCCTTGAACGCCGGCACCATCGACACTGCGTAAAGCATGGCCATACCGACGATGGCTGTCATCAGGAACACATAGAACATTCCCTTCTTGCCGATGCGTTTCTTGATGGCCGGCACCATGGGCATGAATATGAATGCCGGGATGGAGCCGAGACCCATGAATATGGAGAGTTCCTCGGCCGTGCCGTGCATGTTGTAGTTGATATAGTACGCACCGGCGGCGTTGCCTATGGCCATCATGGCGAAAGCGGTGATGAAGAAGAACGCCAGGATGCGCAGGGGCTTGTTGCGCACGAACTCCACCCAGAGGTCGGACACCTTGACGTTCTCGGTCTCGCTCTTGGCCATCACCACGCGTTCGCGGCACTGCGAGAAGCAGAACACCAACAGGGCCAGACCCGTCAGACCGTATATGCCCATTGTGATGAACCATGCGGAGTCGCTGCTGGAGAGGTCGGTGCTTTCCGAGGGATCGAACAGTTTCAGTACGATAGGAATACCCATGCCGACGGCCAGGCCGCCGATGTTGGCCATGAACATACGTACGGAGGTAAGGATGGTCACCTCCTGAGTGTCGCGTGTCAGCGAGGCGTTCAGCGCGCCGTAAGGCACGTTGACCAGTGTGTAGCACATGGACAGACCCACGTATGTGATGTAGGCGTAGAGCAGCGAGCCGGAGAATCCGTTCCAGAAGCAGAGCAGCGCGAAGCCTGTCAGCGGGATGCCGCCTAACAGCAGGTACGAGCGGTATTTGCCCCAACGGGGGTCGTGCTTGTCGACGAACGTGCCGACCAACGGATCCCATATCACGTCCACGATGCGGACTATGAGGAACATGATGGCGGCCACTTCGGGCGCGAGGCCGTAGACGTTGGTGTAGAAGAACAGCAGGTACATGCTGATGGTCTGGTAAATCAGATTCTGGGCCAGGTCGCCCGAGCCGAATCCGATCCGCTGCAGCCATGATAGTTTGTAGAATCCCTTGGAGGAATCCTCCCGTGCGGAGACGGGAGCTTGCATTTCGATTGTATTATCCATTGTGTGTTTTGAATTTTTCCTGATAATTTAGTATCGGTAAAGTTTGACGCGGAGTATCTTGAAGTCGTCAACGCCTATGCGCACGTGCCGCCCCTGGTGGGTTTCGTCGCCGTTGAAGTATCTTGCGGGGGTGAGCGTCGAACCGTCGGGCGACACTGTCACTTCCGCCACTTCGGCCAGCCCGATGCGCCGCTGTCCTTTCCATTTGGAGTCCGGATTGCGGTCGTTGCTCGAGTCAAGGAATCCGTCCTCGCCAAGCTTGCGTGCGTCCTCGCTCTCGCTCCGGTGTTCAAATTTAAGCACCACGCCCGAGTCCGCTAAGATATATTCGTCCGGCGCTGTCTTGATCAGCACCGCGCCCGTCTCGGGCCATACGGAGCCGTCATTGGCGCGCGGATCCCAGGGGAGGGTGAAATAATGCGAGGCGGTGATGCGCAGATCGCCATCGGTATATATTCGTGAAGTGGAATTGTTGTCAAAGTCCATTCCGCGCATCGTGCCTTTGCCTTGATGTTGCAGAATCAGAGGCGCGGCCTCGACTATCATGGCGTATCCACGTACATTCGGGTCGGAGGGAGAGTCGCTGCCGTTCTCGATGGAGAAGGGGCTGAGACCGATGGCGTCATGCTCGCCCAGCACATAGAGAGCCTGTGCCGCATTGCCCGCCCCGCGTCTGATTTCGGGTATGAACAGCACATTGTCGGAGAGTGCATATTTGGCCACCCAGTCGGTGAAACCCTTGTCGTAAAGGTCGGGTGAGAGGAAGTCTATTGTCGGCGCCGCGGCGTGCCATAAGTTGTGGCGTCTTGCCGGCGCTCAGTGTCACTTCAGCGTCCGTGACGCATGGAATCGCAAGCGCTGCAAGTGTAAGTATGTAAGGTATAAGATGTTTCATGAGTGACATGGCCGGAGGCTGAACACAGTCTCCAAGTAATGATTTTTAATTTGGTGTGACGGAGAGGGGCAACCCCCTCCGCCACTAAAGTGCAGAATGATTATTTTTCGTCTTCGTCTTCGGTCTCGACCACGTTCTTCCACTCGTCGCCGTTGAAGTCCGCGGAGAGGTCTTTTCCGGCGATGGCGTCGCACACACCCTTGTAAGCGGTCTTACGCTCATAGTCGGCGTTCCAAATGTTGGGCGACTGATCCTTGAGCCAGTATTCGTGCTCGTCGGGCTTGTCGCTGACGCCCCAGATGGTGATGGCGCTGCGCTGTTCCGCCGGAACGTTCTCGAAGTAAGAGGTGATGATCATCTGATAGATGTCGGACTGGGTCTGCATCTCCTCGGCCGAAGGAGTGGCGGTGCCGAGAGCCACGTCGAGTTCCGTGACGCGCACCAGCTTCTTGGTGGCGGCCAGGGTCTTGAACATGGCGTCCACCTGATCCTTGGTGATGGACTTGCTGACGTGCATCTGGGTGCCGATGCCGTCCACATGGCCGCCGTTGTTGTCGATGTACTCTACGAACTCTATCAGAGCCTTCAGCTTCGACGGGCTGGTCTCCAGGTTATAGTCGTTTACGAACAGCTTGGCGCCGTTCTTGTTGTATTTGGCAGCGAATTTGAATGCCTGGACACCGTAGTCCTTGCCGATGAACGTACCCCAGTACCAGTGGTCGGACTTCCAGTTCAGGTTGAGGCCCTTCTCGGTGCTTTCCTCGGGAGCCTGGTCGGGTTCTTCCTCGTCCCACATGAACGCGCCGTCGAAGCCGCGCCACTTGGTGTTGTCGTCGATAGGCTCGTTGATCACATCCCACGATGTGCAGACGTCGACATGAGTCATTGCTTCCTTGATCCATTCCTCCATGTATTTGAGCAGAATCTCGCGTTTCTCGGCCGCGGACTTCAGTTCGTAGTGGAACGAAGCCGCACGCCAGCCGCGCTTCTTGGCGGCCGCGGTCTTGACACCGAACTTGATGTTGTCGATGCTGTATGAGCCTCCTGTCTTGCCGAAGTTCAGGATGATGCGGTCCACATCGTCATAGTCGGTGATGGTGAACTCATATTCACAGCGTACCCAGTCGGTGCCCACGGCGAAGTCGTTATAACCGCCCTGGCTGCCGTAGGAGGTGCCGTTCTGATACTGGAACTGCAGACTGCCGGCGCCTGTGTCGGACTTGGCGTCGAACTGGATGATGTAGGCCACGTTCTGCTTCAGCGGGGTGTCGAACGTATAGGCGCACTGAGCATCCCAGGCATTGCCGTCGCCCTTGTTCTTGAGCACCATGCCGTACGAGCCGTCTTTGCCGGCACCTTCAACCGCACCGGCCGAATCCTTGTTGGAACCCCACGAGCTCCATTTACCGATGGTGCCGCCCTCGAAGTCGGAGTCATCGCCTACCATCACGTTGGTCATCGGATCGGGTTCCGGCTCCTTGTATTCGCCGAAGCGGATGTCGTCGACAATGTATTTGCCGCCTACCTGGCCGAAGTTGATGATGATGCGGTTCACGTCGTCATAATCAGTGATCTTTAAAGTGTACTCGCAGAGAGTCCAGTCGGTGCCTACGTCGAAGGTGTTGTAACCGCCCTGGCTGCCGTAGGTGGTGCCGTTCTGATACTGGAACTGCAGCTTGCCTGTGCCAGTGTCGGCCTTGGCGTAGAAGCGGATCTTGTAGTCCACATTCTGTTTAAGCGGAGTGTCGAAGGTATATGCGCACTGCGCCTCCCATGCGCTTCCGTCGCCGTTGTTCTCGAGCACCAGTGCCTTTGAGCCGTCGCGGCCGACGCCGTCGACCACTTCAGCCGATTTCTTGTTGGAGCCCCATGAGCTCCAGCCGCCTGTAGTGCCTCCCTCGAAATCACTGGCGTCGCCAGGCAGGATGTTGGAGATCCCGTCCTCGCTGCTGCCCGTCTGTATCAGTGTAGGCGCTATCAGCGACTTCATGTAGGCCTGCTGTTGCTGGGTGTGCCACAGCAGGTTGTGGCCGTGAAGGCTCAGCCCCTGATTCATGGCCAGGAACTTGTCGACCTGGCTCCAGTTGGTTTTGCCGCTTGTCGAGACAACCGACGCATGCTTCATGGCATTGCCGAACGTCACGCCCTGGAAGTTGGTGTTCACTATGTTGCGGTAGGCGTCGTCGTTCAGATATTTGTCCAGACCGACACCGCTCGTGATCTGGATCTCGGGATGATATTCCTGCATGTACTCCTTGATGGGCTTGTACAGTGCCAGTTTCTCGCGCACCTCCAGGGGTATCTCGGAGCTGACAACCGAGCCGTCGCTGTCGCGCCAGTCCATGATCTGGTCGTCACACCCTGTCATGCCCAGTGCCAGTGCAGCCAACGGTAGTATATATATTTTGTTGTTCATTGTTGGTGTTCTTTTTTTAAGTATTGACTAATCAGACTTCGTTACTTGGCGGGAGTTTCCTCCTCATCCTCTGGATAATCGGAGATAGTGACCGATTTGCAGGGCACCACGCGCCAGTTGTCGATATATATCTTGGGCCCGTAGAACCATTCGGACTTGTATTCCTTGCTGTCGAATGTGAAGTCGGAGTTTACGAATCCCATACCGAAGTTGCGGTATGATGCCGCGTTGCGGTCGGCGATGATATCGGCGAATGTGGGAGTCTCGGCCTCCTTGTCTTCAACGAGAGCCTTGTACTTGCCCATTTCGCTGAAGGGGATGGTGACAGTCTGCCAGCCGGTTGTCTGGAAGGGTTCCCCGTTTGTGAGCCAGGGAATGAAGAACATGGTCAGACCCTTTTCGTTGTTGTCGTCGGAAGTGTATCCACCTAAGTTATAATTGTTGATCAGACAGATCTGGAGCTGTCCTGTAGTGCCCCAGGGTTCGGGACAGTAGATGTCGAACTGCAGAGCCACTTCGGTCACAGGGGTTGTGGCGGGAATGAATTCGGTCATTCGGTTCCAGTCGTCGGCGGCGTCATCGTTACCGGCTGTCCAGCACTCGGTGACACGGCTCTTGGCGCTCGACACGCCGTTTGCCAGCAGACGGTCGGGCACAAGCTGGAAGCATTTGCCGTGGGTACCTAACGGATCGTCCACCAGGTCCTCGTTGTTGATCATCGAACCGGTCTCCGACCAGCCCCAGTAACCCTGTGTGCCCTTGCCGTCGAAGTTAAGGATCATGCACTCGGCATAGTTGAAATAATCGGGGCTCTGGGCCGTGCCGTTGGCGCAGGTGGCTATCAGGGCACCCCCTGCGGTCACGCCCTCGGGCATTGTGAACGAATACCATTCGCCGTCCACGTCATCGCTCTGTATACCTTCGGTTATCACAGTACCGCCGGGCAGTGTGACGGCCGTTACCTCCTGCAGGCCGGTTCCGTATACGGTCACGGTCTCGCCGGGCATAGGCAGCGTGTTGCTGATGCTCGTTACAGTCGGGCTTGCCGCGCGCACAGTGAAGGGAATGGTGGTTTCGGTGTCGTCCTTGACCAGACGGATGGTGTTGCGCACATCCTCCTCGGCCTCGACGATCGGAGTCTTCGTGTTGATCGAGATGATCATGTTGCCGTCGGTCACCAGATTGCGGTTGAAGTATGTGTCATATCCGTTGACATACACTTTCTTGAGGCCCATGAATCCTTTGCCCTCCAGGCGCAGTGTCTGGCCCAGTCGCACGAAGTCCACCTCGCGGTCGGGTACGGACGATTTGTAATCTTCCAGGAATACCTTGCTCACCTCGATTGGGGATGACTGATATTTCGAGTCGAAATAGCTGTCATCGTCCTTGCAGGCGGTGAAACCTAATGTCGAGGCTCCGATGGCCGCCAGCAATATATAGTTTGTAGCTTTCATTGTGTTTACGTGGTATATTAGTTGTACAACTCTGAAACGGTTACCTCTCGCTCGCCGAACTCATACTCTACGGGAGTGGAGTTGAGCTTGGGGTTGCGGCCCAGGTCGACGTCGCTGAAGGGGAACACCAGACTGCGTTCGGTAGCGGTCGAGACACCTGTGCCCTCGCTGGTCTTGGCATACTGGCAGGCCTCGGACTCGTCATACTCGTAACCGCAGTTGCGGTCCTGATTGTTGAGGTAGTTCACCACCTCCTGACGCTTGTAGTACGAGCGGCGGATCAGGTCATACCAGTACTGGCCCTCCAGAGCAAGCTCGATGCGGCGCTCGTGGCGGATGTCTTCGTATGTGATTTCCTTGACGGGGTTGACTCCGGCACGCTTGCGCACCTCGTTGAAATACTGCAGGGCTGTTGCGTCGGTGGTCTTGGCATCGTTGCCCATGATGGCCTCGGCCAGGTTCAGGTAAACCTCGGCCAGACGCATCATATAGGTATTCACACCCATTGACTGCTGGTAGCTGATGCCGTTGTCGTCGAGCTTTCCGATGGTGTACTTCTTGATGTTGCACTTTTCCTTGTAGCCGGATTCGGTCTCATCGTAGGTGTAGCCGCCGTTCTTGACGTTGAGGTCAGGATAGTATGCACCGACTGTAGCGATGGTGGTGTGGCGGCGGTTGTCGAACTCCTTTGGATCGCTGTATTCGCGCACCAGGTCGTAGGAGGCGTATGTTGCGTTGCCCCAGTTGGTCTCGCCCACCATCGTGGACCAAGAGAAGAATGCCGATATCGAGTTGTTGGCACCCCATCCGATGGCGTCGGTGGCGCCAACCAGCCACTGCAGCTGGAACACGGACTCCGAGTTGTTGTTCCAGGTCTTGATGTTGAACAGGTCGGCATATTTGGGCATCAGGCTGTAGGGACCCTGTATGCACTTGAGGGCGGCTTTCTTAGCCAGGTCGAGGTAGTAGGGATTGCGCGAACCGCGGTTGTAGTCGGTGGCAATGTTGGTGCCGTCGTAAGCGCCGTCGGTGGTCAGACCGGCCATCGACAGATATACGCGCGACAGTATGCCGAATGCGCTGTAGCTTGTGACGCGGCCTTCGTTGGCGGGAGTGTTGCTCAGGTTCTTGGCGGCGTATTCAAGGTCGCGGATGGCGAACTCCATTACGTCCGTCACACGGTGGGGAGGACATACATAGTCGTTCACCTTGTCGGCCGTGTTGGTGTAGATGATGGCGCAGTTCCAGATGGAACCGATGTACCAGTAAGCCAATCCGCGCATGAAGCGTGCCTCGGCCGTGCCCTGCACCTTGGCCTCCTCGCTGACGGAGGGACCCGAATAATCCTTTATACGGTTTATCACGTTGTTGGACTGGGCTATGACCGAATAGAACGAACCCCAGGCGTCCTCCAGACCGGGCGACAGCGAAGTCTCGGTAAAGTTGGTGTAGGGATAGATGTAATCCGACCAGCGGGCGGTCAGGTTGTTGGCGCGACCGTCGCCCACGCTGTAATAGAATTTCGAGTTGAAATCGTTCCAGACGTAGTTATAGAGCGGCGCAGTGGTGGATTGCACTGCCTTGTCACTGTCAAGGAAGGTCTGGTCGTTGGCCTGGTATGTGTTCTCCTGAGTCAGGAAGGAATCGCACGACGCCAGTCCGAGGCAACCTATAGCCGCTATGCTGAGTGAAATTATTCTTGTTTTCATTATATGTTCGGAATGTTAGAATGAAACGTTGAGACCGAAAGTGAAGATACGGGGCGAAGGATAACGGCCGTAGTCCACGCCGGTCATCAGTGCGTCGCCGTACATTGCGCCGACTTCGGGGTCGAGGCCCTTGTACTTGGTCCATGTGTATACGTTCTGGGCGCTGAAGTAAACGCGGACGTTGCTGAGGTATATCTTCTTCAGCAGCTTGGAGGGAACGGTATATCCCAGCGTGATGTTCTGCAGGCGGATGTAGCTTGCGTCCTCGATGAACCGGTCGCTGATGCGGTTGAAGTTGGCGTTAGCATCCGAGGTCTGGATAGCCGGGAGGTCGGTGTCGCCGGGATTCGTCACATACAGGTTACGGTAGTCGTTGGCGGGCAGATTGGGGTCGATCAGGCCTATCTGAGCCACGTTGAGGCTGCTGTGCAGGATGTTGGATTTGTTGCGCGGGTCGGCTATGCGCATATAGGTCAGGTTCATGGCCTTGTTGCCGTATACGCCGCTGAACTGTACGTTTAGGTCGAAACCCTTCCAGGTCAGTGTGTTGCCGAATCCCCAGGTGAATTTGGGCTCGGGATTGCCGATAAACTGGCAGTCCTCGGCGTTGATGACGCCGTCGCCGTTCAGGTCCTCGTAGATGTAGTCGCCTATCCATGTGGAGTTCTCGGCGATGGTGTTGCCCTCGGGGAGTGCCACGGGCTTGAGGTTGCCGTCCTTGTCGTGATAGTAGAAGTCGGTGGGCTTGTCGAAGCGGCCTATCACCTTGTAGCCCCAGAACTGAGCGATGGGCTCGCCCACTACGGTCTTGGTCACGATGTAGTTGGTGGAGCTGGGCTGGAAGGTCTTCTCGAGCGATGCCGTGGATGTGTCAAGCTTGCTGACCTTGTTGCGGTTCATCGAGAATACGATGTTAGATGTCCAGGTCAGGTGGCGGTTGGTGATGTTGGTGGTGTTCAGCGTCAGCTCGAAACCCTTGTTCTCCAGCGAGCCGATGTTCATCCAGGGGTTGGATGCGGCACCCTGTCCTGCGGAACCCAGGTAAGCGGGGAGCTGTACCTGCAGCAGCAGGTTGTCGGTCTTCTTATAATAGAAGTCGGCTATCAGCTCGATGCGGTTCTGGAGGAATCCGAGGTCGAGACCGACGTTGTACGACGAGGTGCTTTCCCAAGTCAGGTCGGGGTTTGGGGTGTTGCCGCTCAGCACGCCTACGCCCCAGGGAGTGGTCTTGTTGGACAGCAGTGCGATCGTTGCCCAGTCGGCCACGTTCTGGTTACCGGTCTTACCCCAGCCCAGACGGAGCTTGAAGTTGTTGACGGGGTCTACGTTCTGCCAGAATTTTTCGGAGCTGATGCGCCATGCGGCTGCCACGGCGGGGAACCAGCCCCACTTTTTGCCGTCGGCGAACTTGGAGCTGCCGTCGCGACGCAGCGTGGCGGTCAGCAGGTAGCGCTCGTCGAAGTTATAGAACACGCGGCCGAAGAACGATGCGATGGAGTTGGTGTTCTTGAAACCTGTGGTGGTCGATGTGGTGATGTCGCCCGCACTCAGGTCAGGTGTGGTGTTGGACAGGAATCCCGAGGCAGTGCCAACCTGGGTCTCGTACTTGCTCTTCGAGATTTCCTGACCCAACATGATGTCCAGGTTGTGCTTCTCGGCGAAGGTCTTCTTATATGTAAGGAGGTTTCGCCATGAATAATACTGGGTGTTGGTCTTGGTCCATTTCGAAGTGCGGATGTCCTGGGTGCGTACGCCGAACTTATAGTCGGGCATATAATAATAGTAGTTGTTGAAGTTGTAGTCGCCGGAGAATTCCGTGCGCAGCTTCAGGCCGTCGATGATGGTGGCCTCTAAGTACACGTTGTGGCGGAAGTTGAACTTGCGGTTCTTGTTGGTGATGAGTTCGGCCAGTGCCAGGGCGTTGTCGGGCATCCAGACGTCATCGGGACCGTCATAGCTTCCGTCGGGACCTGTGGGAGCCACGGAGGGCTGCTGCATCAGGGCGTTCATGATGGAGTTATTGTCCACGCCGAGTTTCTGCTTGGCGTAGGTGAACGAGAAGTTGATGCCGCCCCGCAGCCATTTCTTGAGCTGGGCGTCGATGTTGCTGCGCAGTGTGAAGCGCTGGAAGTCGGATCCGTGTGCGATACCGTCCTGTCCCAAGTAAGAACCGGAGAAGGCGTAGGTCACTTTCTCAGTACCGCCCGATACGGAAAGGTTGTAGTTCTGCATGAAAGCCTTGTGGAACAGCTCGTCCTGCCAGTTGGTTCCGACTCCGAGGAGCTCGGGACGCAGATAGGTGTTGGAGGGGTCCATCAGATGCTTCTCGTTGGCCAGGTAGTTGTAGTGCTCGGCGAATTCGCGGAGGTTGAGCATGTGGTACTGCTTGGGCATCTCCTGCCAGCCGAGGTACATGTCGTAGGTGACTGTGGCGTCGCCTGCCTTGCCTTTCTTGGTGGTGATCATGATCACACCGTTCGAAGCGCGGCTACCGTAGATGGCTGTTGCGGAAGCATCCTTCAGAATGTCCATCGACACGATGTCGGAGGGGTTGATGGAGCTGAGGGGGTTGCTCGACTCGCTGTCCGTTGCGGAATCGATCACTACGCCGTCTATTACGAAGATAGGCTGGTTGGTGGCGTTCAGCGAGTTGATACCGCGGATACGGATTGACGAAGAGGCACCGGGCGTACCGGAGTTGGCCTGGATCTGTACGCCGGCGGCGCGACCCTGAAGCACCTGGTCGATGCTCGTGGAGATCGACTTCTTCACGGCGTCTTCGCCAACCGACACCACCGAACCGGTCATATCGCTTTTCTTCATCTGACCGTAACCTACCACAACCACCTCGTCGAGCATGTCGGCGTTGGGCTTCATGATGACTTTAAGGTCGGTCTGGCCGTTCAGCGCGATCTCCTGTGTGGTGTATCCCACATACGAGAACACCAACTTGGCCTTGGAGGGCACCGACAGCTTGAACTTGCCGTCAAGGTCGGTCGAGGTGCCGTTGCTGGAATTTTTTTGCAGAACCGTCGCGCCGATCAGTGGCTCGCCGGTTTCATCAAGAACTGTACCCGTAACGCTCACGTTTTGGGCATACGTCCATATTGGCATCAGGAATCCTATCAGGACCGCTGCCAATAGTCGCAGAGTGAAATCCGAGTTTCTCATGTAAATATGTTATTGTTGTGTGAAAGTTGTTATCTCTCTAATCTTTCTCTATATCTCTAAAGGAAAGTTGTTCTCTTGGTTCGTTCCCGGGAATCGGTATGCGTGATCCCGGGGAGTTCATGGTGGTCACCGCGGCATCCGGTGTGTGCGGGTGTATGCGGGTGGATTTTACGTTGCAAAATTAGAGTTTTTTGAAGTGTTAAGGCAAATTTAACGTTGCATTTATATAAATAAACGTAACTTTCGCTTTTTAGTATGTTGCGTATGTCTTTTTTTATGTCACATATATGTTATGCAACATAAAACCAGCTTTTTCCGTCGTTGCAATTTGGTGGATTTGACATTTTTAAACTACCTTTGTCGCAAATCTGATATTTTACCTCCCGAAAGACTCTGATCATGACCGGAACCTATCATCGTAAACTGACATTACAGGCACTGCGTATCGCCCTGTGCGCAATGATAATGATAATTGTGTGTGCATCGGCGCGTGCGCAGGAGCCAAGACTGTACACCTCCGACGAGACTCTGTCGTCCGGACTGGTGAACCGTATAGTGCAGGACTCGCGCGGATATATATGGATAGCTACCGAGAACGGCCTGAACCGGTATGACGGCACACGCTTCAAGACATATTATGTGGACGGCGAAGGTGACGGTAAATCGCTGCTTTCCAATTATGTCCGTACCGTTTACGAGACGTCGGACGGTCATGTGCTGGTGGGATGCGTGAACGGCCTGATGGAATATGACCGCCGGAGCGACACCTTCAAGGCCATACCGATGAAATCCAAGGGGAAGAAGGTCAGGCTGCATGTGTACGACATTCGCGAGCTTTCGTCGGGCGAAGTGTGGGTAGCCACCGCCGGAGCAGGCCTGTTCAGATACGACAGGGCCGGGAATGAAGCCCGCAGTATCGACAAGGTCAACGCATTGGTGGGTTCCGAGTTTGTGTCGTGCATATACGAGGATTCGTCGCATGTGCTGTGGATAGGTACTGAAAAAAACGGTGTGTGCCGATACTATACGAGCAGCGGCAAGGCCCGGTGCTTCCGAATGCCCGAGCTGTCGGGCAATATAGTGCAGTCGATGGTGGAGGATAACGAGGGACGGCTGTATGTGGCCACATACGACGGCGGGATAAACGTGTACGACCGCCGCGAGGAACGTTTCACGCCGGTGCCGGTGTCGGACGGTACTGCAGTACGGCGCGTGTCGGCGCTGGCGCGCGTCGGGAACAGGATATTGGCCGGCACGGACGGTGACGGCGTGCAGATTCTGGAGGACGGCAGGCTGGTGTCGCGCCTTCCTGTTCCTTCGGCTCCCGAGGGAGGCAGGAAACTGAAGGTGCAGCAGATTCTCGACGACCGCGACGGCAATCTGTGGCTCGGTGTGTACCAGCAGGGCGTGATATGCCTGCCGCGCAAACGGTATAAGTTCGATTATTACGGCAAGATGCAGCATGAGGCCAATCCCATCGGCTCGGGGTGTGTCATGGCCGTTTTCAAGGACCGTGACAACACGACGTGGGTGAGCTGCGACAACGAGGGGATATATCATCTGGATCAGGACGGCAGGCAATTGAGCCACGACATATTGCCTGGTACGGCCATGTGCATGATGCGCGACCGGGACGGCAGCCTGTGGGCCGGAACGTATCCGGCGGGAGCTTTCCGCATGTCGGGTCCCGGATTATGGAACCCGGTGCCTGGACTGGCCGGCCGAAAGATATACAGCATGGCGCAGGCCCCTGACGGCATGATATACATAGGGTCGCTCGACAAGGGTCTGGAAATGTACGATCCCTCCACAGAGCGCGTGACGGACTGCCTTGCCTCGGAGCATTGCCGCATGATTCAGGATAACGCAAACGTGCTGAACTGCGTCAACTCGCTGCTGACGGCAAAGGGGAACATAATGTGGGTGGCGCATTACAACGGTATCAGTTGCTATGACCTGAAGGCCAGGAAATTCCTTCGCCCAGACGGAGCGCTCAACCTGGTGCGCGACGCCGTGGGATATTCGCTGATGGAGGACAGAAACGGTCATGTCTGGATGGGGACATCATCCGGATTGTGGCGTTATGACCCGCAAACACGGAAAATGCGACGATACACCACGGCCGACGGCCTTCCCAACAACGTGATATCGGGACTGGCACAGGACGAGCAGGGTCGCGTGTGGATCAGTACGTATCACGGAATGGCGCGTCTGGACCCGAAGCAAGGGAAAGTGACTGTATATGACGCCGGCGACGGGCTGCAGGGCAATGAGTTCACGCATGGAGCGTATTGTCAGGATGAACACGGCAGGATATTCTTCGGCGGTCTGAAAGGCGTGACGTCATTCCATCCCGGCGACATCGAGGATTCGGAATCGAAATACAAACCGGTCATAACCGAGGTCGGGGCATATCTGGCGTCATCGGCCGACAGACCGGGTGAATATCAGGTGGTGTCCGGCGGTCCCGGCAAGGACGGAAAGGTAAGTCTGGCATCCGACCAGAACACGATACGCATCTTCTTCTCCACGCTGACGTATGACAATCCGTCGAAAATCAGGTTCGAGTACCGTGTGACGCAGAAAAGCAACGACTGGGTTACGATGGAGCCGGGGCAGAATATGGTCACGTTCTACAACCTGAGCAGCGGGACATACGATTTCGAGATACGGGTGGCCGACAATCCCGAGGCCGTGACGCATCTTAAGATAGTGATAGCCGCGCCCTGGTATATGTCGTGGCCCATGAAACTGCTGTACGCGCTGATAGGGTGCGGGTTATGCTGGATGGTATGGCACATATACCGCCGGCACAGGCGTGCGCGCAAGGAAATAGCGCGTCAGCAGCGGGCCGAGGAAATGGCCGAAGCCAAACTGCAGCTGTTTACGGATTTCTCGCACAAACTCCGCGCCCCGATGACGCTGATTGTGGATCCAATGCGCAAATTGCTGGCCCGCTGCACTGACGAGACTGTAAAACAGACATATACGCTGATCTACAACAGCTCGCTGCGTGTGATGGAACTGGTGAACGAGCTGGTTGACAATCCCCGCTTTGAGAATGAGGAGAAGCCGGAAATGACCGTGGATTGGAATTCCATAGACAGCGGACCCGTGGAGAAAGCCATCAGCAGCAGCCGCGTGGTGATAGTGGAAAGCGACGACGAGGTGCGCCGATATATGGGGCTTGAACTGAAAAAGCATTACCGCAACGTTACGGCATATTCCAGCGCCGAGGAATCGTTCGGCAACATACTGGCCATGAACCCGCTGCCCGACATCATAGTGTCGGGGGTGATGATGCGCGAGGGAATGGACGGCGTGGCCTTCACGCGTAAGCTGAAGCAGAATCCGCAGCTTAACCATATTCCCGTGATATTGCTGAGCGCCAAGTCAGAATCCGGCAGCATAAAGGAGGCAGTTGAGAGTGGCGCCGACAATTTCCTTGTGAAGCCCGTTAGCTCAGAACTCCTGCTGTCCACCATCGGTACGGTGTTGGGCAACCGACACCTGCTGAAGGTGAAATTCTCCGGCCTGCAGGAGCAGGAAGACAAGATAGAGAAGATAGTGTTGAAATCGGCCGACGATCTGTTGATGAAGCGCGTGATGGAGACTGTGAACAAGAATCTCGGTTCGTCTGAATTCTCGGTCGAGATGCTGGCCGAGTCCGTGGGTATGAGTCGCGCACACCTGCACCGCAAGTTGAAGGAACTCACCAATCTGTCGGCACGCGACTTCATACGCAGCATCCGCATGAAGCAGGCCGCGCGCCTTCTGACGGAAAACAATCTGACCATATCCGAAGTGGCGTATGCCACCGGCTTCTCCAATGCCTCGCATTTCTCGACGGTATTCAAGGATTATTTCGGCAAGACCCCCACGCAATACTCCAAGGGTGTCTCGCAAGAGATACTGCATGCGGAAAAGGTGGAGGAACCTCAGACAGAAAAGGCATAGTCAAAGGTCTGCGGGAGTTTGCTTATTTATCCGATTCTTGCTAAATTTGCAGTTGATATGTCTAACGGGCAGAGATTGGAGATAGAGCAGCGGACAGTGCAGCGGCTGTCGCAGCAACAGGTGCGCTATGTGCGCCTGCTGGAACTGAACGCGCCCGAATTCGACGAGGCCGTAGAACGCGAGATGGAGGATAACCCCGCGCTGGCCGATGCTGAGGAAGAGCAGCCACTTGAGAATCAGCAGCTGAACGGATGGACGCCGCGCACCGGCAGCGATGAAGCAGAGGATTACTCCAACATCACTCCCGACTCGTCAATGTCGCTTTACGACCATCTGAACGATCAGCTTGCCGAGCGCGACCTGCCCGACAACGTGGACAGAGCAGCCCGGTTCATCATAGGCAGCCTGGACAGCAACGGATATCTGACACGCACGGTACGCGACATAGTCGATGATATGGCGTTCGGCCCCGGGATATACGTCACCGAACAGGAAGTAGAGGAGGCGCTGCGTGTGGTGCAGAGCCTGGAACCGGCCGGAATAGGCGCGGTCGACCTGCAGCAGACTCTGGAGATACAGCTGGAAGCGATGCGTCCGTCGCAGGTGCGCGACGACGCCCTGCGCATAATGCGCGAGGCATTCGAGGCATTCACGCTTAAGCACAGAAACCGCATCGTGTCGCAGCTCGGAATCCCTGAGCCTCGGGTGGCTGAAGCCCTCGACCTGATTCTGTCGCTCAATCCCAAGCCGGGAGCCTCCGTAGGCTCCGATCCTGTGGACCAGGCCAATGTGGTGATTCCCGATTTCATAATCAGCGACGAGGACGGACAGCTGACCGTGACGCTGAACAACCGAATCCCCGAACTGAGGGTGGAACGCAGTTTCGAGCAGGCCATGGCCGAACTGGAGAAGCTGCCGCGCGGAAAACGCAAGAAGGGTAGCGAATTCATAGTGTCGCGATACAATGATGCGCGCGATTTCATCCGCATCGTGGCCCAGCGACAGAAGTCGATGATGACTGTGATGTCGGCCATACTGAAAGTGCAGGAAGAATATTTCCGCACGCAGGATGTGTACAAGCTGAAGCCGATGATGCTCAAGACGTTGGCCGAGATTACGGGACTTGATTTCTCGACCATTTCGCGCGCCACCAACAATAAGTTCGTCCAGACTCCGTGGGGAATATACCCGTTAAGGTTCTTCTTCTCAGATACCAAGGGAGACACATCCGAAGGCGAGGACGCCGCTACCAACCGCAAGATTGAAGCCGCCATCAAAGCGCTGATAGACAAGGAGGATAAGCGAAAACCTCTGTCCGACCGGCGTATCGCCGACATGTTGGCCGCATCCGGACTGGACATATCACGGCGAACGGTGGCCAAATACCGCGACAGGGTGCGCATCCCGGTGGCCAGACTGCGCAAGGAACTGTGAAGGCGGCGCATAATAAGCGGGACAAGACCGCGTAAAATATAGTAGAATAAGAACATACGACTATGATAAAGATCAACAGGATAATAGCAGGAGTGCTGACACTGGCGGCCATGATGGGAAGCGCCGTGGAGTGTCGAGCAGTGAGCGACCGGGAAATGGAGGAGGCGCGCGCCATCGCCGCCAAGGCATATCTGAGATACGCCAACAACGGCAGCGGATACCTGGACGAAGTGAATGCCAAGAGCATAGCCGAGCTTCAGAAATCGCTTAAAGCCAAGGAAAAGGAGAACATCAAGGCATTCCTGGCGATACCCGTTCCCAAGGACTATGCCACATGGGACAAGACCAAACTGGTGGAATACTGGGGCTCGACAGCCTTCAAGGCCGCCGGTCTGATAGAGGAAGGAAAGGGTGCCCGGCCTCGTGTGCGCAAGCAGATTATGGCCATGAGCATTAGCGCGCCTTCGGCTGCCGCACCCGCCGAAACGCCTGCCGAGGCTGCACCCGCACCCGCCGAGGCCGCGCCGGCTGAAGCATCCGTAGCCGAGCAACCCGCCGAGGCTGCTGCGGCTGATCCCGCCGCACAGCAGGCCGACATCCTGGCCGACCAGAAAGCCATAGAGGACGATGCCAAAAACGCCGCTCCCGAATCGCAGAATTCGGGCAGCAATTCCACATGGATATATGTGGTGATACTCTGCGTGCTGATCGGCGTGGTGGTATGGCTCGTGACATTCGCGGCCAAGGTGATGAACCGTCAGCCGGACGCCGCCGGCAAGAACGATGACGAAGCCGAGGAAGTGCGCGCCAAGGCCCGTCAGGCCATAGCGTCGTATAAGGAAAAACTTGCCGCCCACGAGGATGTGGAGCGCGAACTTAAGGCGCGTGAACAGGAGCATGTGCGCCGCGAACAGCAGCTGCTGGCCCGCATCGCCGACCTGGAGGAGAAACTGCGCAAGGCGGAGACCCGTTCATATCGCGAGCCTGCGCCGGCTCCCGCACCGGCAACGGCGCCTGTTCAACCCAAGCCGACACCAGTGCAGGAGGAGATTCTGCACGTCATATACTTAGGACGTGCCAACAGCCGGGGCATATTCGTACGCGCCGACCGCAGGCTCTCACCGGGCAATACCATCTATCGTCTTGACACCGAGGACGGTCTGGTGGGAACGTTCCATGTCGTTGACAATCCTGCCGTCACGGCCATTGCCTTGGAGCATCCGTTGGAGATGCTGTCCGGAGGTTGCTCGGCGATAGACATCGAGGACACCGTTGGTGCCACGTCCATCGTGACCGAGAGCAGCGGTACAGCCATATTCGAGAACGGCTACTGGAAGGTGCTGCGCAAGTCGTCGATACGTTATGAGTAAATCGATACGTTGCAAGTAAACCGTTAAGGGTAAAAAGGAAAGGACTTGTCATGAGGTTCCGTGGAGTGATATGGGTGACGTTGCTGTCGCTGACGGCGTGCGGACATGACCCGGAACCGATGCTTACGGCCCTTGACGAAGCTGTGGAGAATCATGCAACCAACATCAGGCGGTATGGCGAGGAACTGCGTCGCGAGGGAATTCTGGCACAACAGCCATCGTTGAGCGACGACCGCTGCATGTCCATGTATCGTGACCTTAGACTTAAGTACCAGACCTTCGACATGGACTCGGCCATATATTACGGCCGGAAGGAATATGAGCTTGCGGAATCGCGGAACAGTACAAGTGAAATGGCCCGCAAGGCCATGAGTCTGGCGCGGTTGTATGTGTCGCGCGGCGAGTTGCACGAGGCCATGACGCTGATTATGCGTCATGTGAACGATACGGTGATTCCAGAGGTGCGCGACGGTTACTACCGGGCGCTTGCCGATGTGATGGTGGGACAGGGCGTCACGCCGGTAGATGTGTATGAACACATGATGAAATACATGAACCCGACCGACGAGGGCAGATGGTTCTATGAGTTGAGGCTATACGAGGGAACGGGACAATACGAGCGAGCCGATTCCGTGATTCTGCATTCAAAACAACCTGACGGCGCTCCGGACAGAGACAAGGCGATATACAGTTATCTGGAGGGCGAGTTGAAGTTGCTGGAGGGTGACACGGTGAATGCCATTGAACCCCTGATAATGAGTTCGCTGTACGATCTCAAGGTGCCGGTGCGCGACTATCAGTCGTTGTTCCGGCTGTCGGAACTGCTGCTGAAACGCGGGGATGCCGAACGGGCATACCGATACATCAAGCTGGCTATGGCCGATGCCGGTGCCTGCAAGGTGATTGCCAATCAGGTGCGCGTCAACGCATTGTTTCCTACCGTATTGGCCGCGTACGAGCAACAGGTGAATCGCGAACAGCGCAACGAACGCATTGCCATAGCCGGCATAACGGTCATGCTGCTGTTTCTGCTTGTGGTTCTGGTGTTTGTGGCCAGACAGCGAAACCGGTTGCGCAGTGTGTCGCAAAACGAAAGGCTGTTGATCAGTCAGCTCAAGTCGTACAATTCGGAGCTGTCGGAACTGAACGCTCGCCTCAAGGACAGTAATAAGGTGCGTGACACGTACCTGTTGCAGTATCTGAAACTATCGTCGGAGTTTGTGCGAGACATCGAAAAACTGAAGATGGGCGTATCATCGGCATTCCGCAAGAAAGGAATGGACGGAGTCAACAAATTCCTGGCCGAGATTGACGATAAGAAGGAAACCAAGCGTTTTCTCAGTAACTTCGATTCCACTTTCTTAGGTCTCTATCCTGATTTCGTAGAGGAGGTGAACAGGGATCTTAAGCCTGAGTGTCGGCTGTCGTTGAGCCGTGATGGCTCGATGGGTACCGACCTGCGCGTGATGGCTCTGATAAGGCTCGGCATCGTGTCGAGCGACCAGATAGCAGAGTTCCTGCACAAATCCCTCTCCACCATCTATAACTGCCGCGTCCGCCTCAGAAACGCTCGGGTAGACGGCAACGCAGACGAAAGGAAAATGTGACGATTCGGCTTCAAACGGTCGTTCCAATCATATTTTCAGTTATTTATCTCACTACCGAATTTATGATAGTTTAATTGGTTAATAATCAGACAAACAGTATTATAGCATAAATATTTGACTACTATATTACTCCTATGCGCTTCAGGAGGGGATGGATGGTGTAACTTTGCAACAGTTTCAACAACCCCACAACCATTGGATAATAGTTTTGCACTGTTAATCCTGCAATATAATAAGTGCAAGAAGAGAAAGTAGTGTTATTGTTATTGTATTAGGAATTATTAAAAATCAGGGCACGAAAAGGATGAGGTGACTCATGGAGCCCATGGTAAGTTAGGTTCATGGATAGTTACAGCTATCAGGAATGATGTAGGTTAATTTTAAGGTCAGGATAAGACCACGGTTAGAATCAATTACCTGATAAAAGAGGATGCGCCGGACGGAGAGTTCGGGCGCATCCGCTTTTTTTATAGCAGGTGATGGGAGAAATGGGAGGAATGGGAGTGATGGGAGTAATGGGAGTAATGGAAGGAATGGGTAATCAGATAGAGGAGGACTCTACACGCATTTCGTCAAAGAGGTTATGCTCGATAAAGGAGTCGAGGAGTGTGCGGCCGCCTTCTACCATAAGGGATGTGATGCCGTGTTCGCTGAACAGCAGGTGCATGTTCTGTTCCAAAGGCACGGCGGGGTCAAGTATGATAGGGTCTCTGTTCCATATTTTAAGCGAATCGGGAAGCCGTGACGACCGGAAAATGACGGGTCGCGGTGAGTGTCCGGGCCACAGGCGTGTGGTGAGCGAGGGATTGTCGTTAAGCAAAGTATTGGTGCCTACCATTATGGCATCGACCATGGCGCGCTGTCCATGCATCAGCACCATGCCGACAGGGCCTGAAATCCGCATCGGAAGGTACTCCGGCATAGCACTGCCGGGAGTGTAGTCGGGATTCCTACGGGCCATATTCCCCTGCGCGTCCTCGGCCCATTTTAGCTGAATCCAGGGTCGGTGAAGCGTATGAGCGGTCATGAACCGCTTGTTCAGCGCCGCGCATTCATCGCGCAGTACGTTTTCCGTGATTTCTATGCCCGCCTGACGTATCATCTCGATGCCACGTCCCGACACCTTGGGATTCGGGTCTCCGCAGCCCACCACAACGCGTCTCACGCCTTTGTCCACTATGAGTTTGGCGCACGGAGGCGTTTTGCCGTAATGAGAGCAGGGTTCGAGAGTGACATAGACAGTGGAGTCATGAAGAAGATGTTCATCATCCTGGCTGACGCTGCGGAATGCCTGTACTTCTGCGTGCGGTCCTCCATATTTGCGGTGCCATCCTTCGCCTATGATACGGCCGTCTGCAGCCACGATCACGGCGCCGACCATCGGATTAGGCGACACATATCCCGCACCGTTGGCCGCCAGCTGCAAGGCACGGCGCATCATGCAGCGGTCGAATTCCTCGGAGAGAATTTTGTCTTCTTCTTTATCTTTTGTCATATAAGTCGAGTATGTAAGGACATTTTAAAATCTGAAACCGGCCGAAGCCTGAAAGTTTAAACGGCCGTTCATGAAGTCAATGTCGTCCGACAGAACGGCATTGGCATGGTATCGGAAGCGTGCACCTATGAAAAATCGGTTTGTGGTATACAGCAATCCGGCAACTCCCTTGAATACGCCCGCCAACTGGAGTTTGTCGGACATCGAGGCGTCCTCGCGCGAGTAAGCGACTCCCAGTCCGGGAATGGCCGTGGCATTGAACACGAAGTGTTTGTTCAGCACCCAGTTGAAGCTGTAACCGCCCAATACGCTGTAGGATTGGTAATGAAACCTATAGTTTTCCAGAGGATATGGGTTAGATTCAATCAGTTCCTCAGGCAGTTTGGTGAAGTCGAAGAATGCCACGATTCTGCTTGCATCCAGGCCGACAAGCGCCGACCCCTGGCTGATGCGTTGGTTGTTGGAATAACTTAACGCCGCACCGAAGTCGAACCGGCGGTTGTTGAATATGTAGTACCCGTGTATGTTGGCGGCTGAGAATGTAAGCCCGTCGTACGGCAGGTCGAGGTTTTTCATTTCCTTAATGTCGTCGAAGCGATGGATATAGGTGGTTCCTGAGTTGCGCCACAGGTGCGCCTCGATGTTGAACTTGGCGCATCCGACCGAAAAATTCCATTTCTGGTGATTCGAATGATTGCCGCCGAACAGCGTGGATATGTCCACGGAGTAGCCTATGGACAAAATGCCGTATTTAGCATAAATGCCGAGGTTGGGAAACAACTTGCTTCCCATGGTGATGTATGGAAGCGTTTTGGAGCCGAACAGGTAGTTGTCGGCCCAGTTGTCGGATGTCAGCATTAATTTGCCCATCTTTCCGTCTCCTTTGACGTAAGTCGTGTCGCGTGCGTTGAAATTGCGTTGAAACCAATTATATACCCCTACGCACCAACCCGCGAAACTCGAGGGCCAGCGCACAGAGGGGTCGTCCATCTGCAATTGCTTGTGCTTCAGTTTGTACAGCCAGTCGCGCTGGGCGTAAGTGTCGTCATGCATCTTCAGGGAATCGCCATCGGCCCAAACACGCAAGGCGGAAGTGTCGACAGTGATGTTGCCCGGAAAGCGGGATGTGAGTCTGATGGTGTCTACATGGATTTTGAGTGACTGGCTCAATACCGTGTCAGATAATTCAGTTGACGCCTGAAGAGAAAGTTGGGGTGTGGCGGATGCGTCACGGGCTACAAGGACCGTGACTACCAGCATCATTATCGCCGAAACCATGCCGCGCATGGGTTAATCGCGCTGTTGCAGCAGTTTCATTGCCTCGTGGGCAAGATTGTCGGGCACCACAAGAGTAATGGATCCGATACCGGCACCGGGGGCCGGGAATATTTCGGACAATGCGTCGGCGTTTACCTCGGCCGGGATGCCGTTGCTCTCCAGAAATCCCTGGTCTATATAGGCTTCGGCCTGGTTGGAATATCGTTGGATCACTGTCATAATGGGGAAGTATTGGAGGTGTAAAAGCCGCGGGCTTTTACCACGGTTTATGGGTCGGAGAGTACGGTTTATGGGTCGGAGAGTACGGTTTATGGGTCGGAGAGTACGGTTTAGTTGTCGGAGAGGATGCGCGCGTCGAAGTGGCGGATCAGCGGATCAGCGGGAGATGCCCAGCTTGTCGAGGGTCTGACGGTACTTCAGGGCATTGCGCGTGTGTTCGTCGAACGTTTCGGCGAAATTGTGGGTTCCGTCCAATGTCTCGCGGGCACACATGTACAGATAGTCATGTGGTTTGGAGTCGAGAATGTTCTGCACGGTGCGCTTGTCGATGGTGCGGATAGGTCCCGGAGGGAGACCGTCGTTGCGGTAGGTGTTGTATGGCGAAGTCACGTTCAGGTCTTCGTTGCTGATGCGCTGGATGGTGAAATCGCCAATCGCGAATCGGACGGTGGGATCGGCCTGCAGACGCATTCCCTTGTGCAGACGGTTGATATACAGGCGTCCGATGGTGCCTTTCTCCGACCGGGCGTTGGTTTCTTCGTCAACGATGGAGGCTATGATCATGATCTGTTCGGGATGCAGTCCCAGCTGCGCGGCCTTGGCGCGGTTGTCCTCGTTCCACAGGTAGCGGTAATTCTTGCCGAATTTTTCCAGAACTTCCCGTGGCGTGGCCGACCAATATACTTCGTATGTATCGTTGATGAATATGGCCATGGCGTTGTCAGGCGTCAGGCCATAGGAGTCCAGAAAATCTTTGTCATATAGAGCCTGTGCGAGCGAATCGACCGTAAACTCGAATTTATCGGCTACGTTCTGGAGCAACAGAGGAAGCGATCGGTAACCGTTGATGGTGATTCTGACGGGAGTCTGGGCGCCCGAGGTGAGCTTGCGCATGGCCGAAAGGGGACTGGTGCCCTCGGTAATCTCGTACGAACCGTGACGCCTGCCGTAATCAATGCGTCGCAGACTGGCCGCGCGCATCACTATGCCTGCGTATTCATCGCCGAAATGCCTGACAAGGGAATCGCGTACGGTTATTTCGGTGGCTCCTTTGGGTATGCGTATCACGGCGGTACGTGGTGCGCCTGTCATGACCAGAGGATAGGCCACGACCAGAAATATAATCAACAACAGGCTTACGCCGAGCATGATATAAAGCATCCGCCGGCCGGTGACTCCGGGCCGGGAATGCTTCTTTTTATTTTTCATAGTGCCCGCGCTCTTTGACGTAGACATTAATTACAGGGTTTTATAAATTGGGTTGGATGACATCCGGCTTAGAGTAAGTTTACTTTTAACTTTCTTTCATTCAAAGAGGATTTTTGAGGGATTATCGCAAGTCGAGAAGGGAGCATAGCGGGCTATGTGACCGACGAGACTTGGCTATAATCACCAAAAAGACCTTTGAAGGAAAGAAAAGTAATCAAAAATATAAAATTCGTGTTAAAAGTAAACATACTCTTAGATGCCGGCACGACATTACGTGTTTGTCAGTTTTTTACTTTGTTCTTTTCGAGTTGGGGCTCGAGGGCGTCGAGACAGAGGTCGACAGCTTCTTCGAAGGAGTCTGCTGTCTTGGATGCATATAGATCGGCGGCCGGCGGAACGCTCAGGCGTATGGATGCCTCCTTGTTCATAGCCGTCTCCGGCTTCACTACCTTGAGTGTAACCTCGGCGTCGGTGATGGCTTCGAACCGGCGCTCCATCTTATCGATCTTCTTGTTGATGAAATTCACCAACTTTTCCGTGATGTCGAAGTGAATAGCTTTGATTTTTGCTTCCATAATCTTGGGTTTTAAGTTCACTGTCCGGAATGTCGGTCCCGGCACGAAAACTACGGGTGGTCTTCGGCCGAGGCCCGGTGTTCCTTCCGTTTTGCAAAGATAACAAAAAATCCCGGTATTTGTCGCACCCGAACGAAAAAAAGTAATAATTAAAAGTCAAGGGGCGTTATATACACTGGAATAAATGGTACAGCTGTATTACATAGTACTCGCGCTTATCCTGATTCTGACGCTGCCGATGGCGTCGGACAAGATTGTGTTTGCCCACGAGACGTTGGAACGAGACAGGTATGTGCCGTTAGGGGGCGTGAACAAATACATACGCGTCGGCATGTACGTGGCTCTCGGGGTGATATTCGTCATGCTGGTGATGGTGTGCGTGTCGCGCTCTGAACTGCTGCCCGATTATTATATGTACAAAAACATGTACTATGGACATGGATACACTCACAACAAGCAAATCGAGCTGTCGTTCACTTTGCTTTGTCAGGCGTCGCCCACGTTCATGGCTCTGTTGACGGCCTACGCCCTCATGTCAATCGGCACGCATTACTGGGGCATACTCCGCAACAGTCCGAACCTGTGGCTGTCGATGTTTCTGTATGTAGGCATGTATTTCGTGTTGCACGACATGATTCAGATGCGCGCATCGGTATCGGCAGGAATATTGCTTATAGCCGTCAGGTACATTCAGAACCGAAGGTGGTACATATATTTCCCATTGGTTGCGTTGGCATTATTCTTTCATTCTTCGGCCTTGGTGTTCGTGCCGTTGTTTTTCCTGCCGCGCAAGCGTATGTACCGCCCTTTCTGGATGATTCTGCTGGGTGTGTGTCTGATAATAGGCCTTACCGGCGTGCAGCTGGGCAAACTGGTGCGGTTCCTGCCTCTGGACATAGTGAACAATTATCTGTTGTCGTACGGAGGCGAGCGGTTTGTGACCGATTCGACTGTCGGACCGATGCGTATCGGCATGTGCGTGGTGCTTATGATCATGGTGTATTATATGCCGCAGATACAGAGACGGTATCCGTTGGCCACCGTATGTGTGGGCATATCCATCTGTTCGCAAGCCTGCTTCCTGCTGCTGGGCGGTATGCCCGTAATGCCCACCAGGCTCGGCGAACTGTTGGGTACGGCCGATATCCTGACATTGGCGGCATTCCCGCTGATAAGCCGCAAATATTATTATGCTCTGTTGGCCGTGCCGATAGTGTTCGGAATTTATAACGCAATGACCGGATATGCCCTTCTGACGATGGTGTCGTAAAAACACAACATAACCCGAAATGTCGAAAAGAAACGTCACACAGGATCCTCAGACACGAATGCGGGAACTTGGCGAAGCTCCTGTGGGGAGGCTGCTGCTGAAATACAGTCTTCCGGCCATCGTGGGCACGGTGATCAGCGCCGTTTACAACATCATCGACTCCATCGTGATAGGTCAGGCCATCGACGACCCCAACGTGGTGAGCGGCATCGCGGTGACGTTCCCGGTGATGAACCTGGCCACGGCGCTGGGTATGCTGGTAGGCGCCGGCGCGGCCACCAGGGTGTCGATCGTGATGGGACAGAAGGACCAGCGCGCGGCCGAGCTGATATTGGGCAACTGCGTGCAGCTGACGGTGATAATCGGAGTGGTGTATGCCGGGCTGTTCGCCGCCTTCATCGACCCGATACTGCGCATGTTCGGCGCCTCGGACCATTCGCTGCCATACGCGCGCGAGTTCATGCTATGGGTGCTTCCGGGCTGCGTGCTGATGAACCTGACGTTCAGCTACAACAATGTGATGCGCTCGTCGGGTTATCCGGCCAAGGCTATGTACACCAATATGATAGGGGCGCTGATCAATGTGATACTGGCACCGCTGTTCCTGTTCGGCTTCAAGTGGGGCATACGTGGCGCGGCGTTGGCCACCGACATATCCATGGCCGTGACGGGGGTGTGGGTGATGAGTCATTTCTTCAACAAGAAGAACACGCTGCACTTTGTGCGCAGCACGTTCCGTTTCAACTGGCCCATAATCTGCGGAGTGCTGTATATCGGCATGGCGCCGTTTCTGATAAATGTGTGCGGATCGGCCATCAACGCCATAGTCAACAACACGTTGCTGGAACATGGCGGCGACAATGCCGTGGCGGCCGTGGTGGTGTTCAACCGGTTCGTCACCATATTCGTGTTCATTATCATCGGTCTGTGTCAGGGCATGCAGCCGATAGTGGGTTATAACTACGGATCGGGCCGCTACAGGCGCCTGGTGCATACCTTTACATTGGCAGCGATAGTGGGTGTGGTTGTATCCACGCTGGGAAGTGTGACCGGGGCGCTGGCGCCGCGCGCCATCGCATCGATGTTCATGCAGGACGAGGCTCAGATAGAATGCGCCGTGAACTGCCTGCGCATCACCACGCTTACATTCTGGATGGTGGGATTCCAGATAGTCACCACCAACCTGTTCCAGGCCTTGGGCATGGCGGCCAAATCTATTTTCCTGTCGCTGACGCGTCAGATAATCTTCATGATACCGTTGCTGTTCACGTTGCCTCATTTCTGGGGACTTGACGGCGTATGGGCGTCATATCCCATAGCCGATCTGCTGTCGGTCGTAGTGGCTGCCGTGATGTTAGCACTATTGATGAAGAAAATACGGAAGCAGTCGCGCCTGGAACCGAAGATGACGCCTGCTGAGGTGGAAAGACAGCTGTAATAAACTATTTCTTTTTCAAGGCTCTGGGATGGGCCGAGTTGTAAGCCTGGCGTAATTCGTTGGGCGACAGATGGGTGTATATCTGTGTGGTGCCGAGCGAAGCATGGCCTAACAGCTGGCGCACGGCGTCAAGGTTGGCTCCATCCGAAAGGAGCGCCGTGGCAAACGAATGCCGCAAGATATGGGGGCTTTTGCGCGAGGCCGAAGTGCCGGCCAGCCCCTGGTGCACAAGCTCGTAAAGTGTGTTCTTGCCTATGTGTCCGTGCGGTCCGGCAATGAGTGGTACCGGTGCCTCCAAATCAGGATATGTTTTGTCGCGGAGTGTGCGATATTCGTCGATTTCCTCGACTAATTGCGAGGGGAGCGGAAGCACTCGTTCGCGGCGTCCCTTACCCATGACGCGCAGTTCGTATCCGTTGGCCGAGGTGCGCAGGTCGGAGTCGGTAAGGGCGAGCAGTTCGGCCTGTCGCAGTCCGAGACCGTACAGCATGGAGAGAGCGAGGTGCAGACGTGCATTGGGAAAGGTATCGGTGGGGATTTGCTCCAGTAATGATTCCATCTCCGGTGCCTTGACTATGTCGGGCAGGTGCTTGGGTAGTTTGGCCAGAATGACGTCGCCGGCGGGATTGACCTTGATGCGTCCCGAACGGACGCCCCAGCGGAAGAATGCCCTGAGCGACTGCGTTTTGCGGCGCAGCGACGCGGGTCCGATGCCTTGCGATGCCTCGGCTCCGATCCAGTCGCGCACGTCGTTGGCCGTCACCGCATCTGGTGCGAGCATCGACATGGCGTCCCCAACGCCGAGCCATGCGGCAAACTGCCGCACGTCGCGCAGATATGCCTCGACGGTGTGGGGGCTGCGGTTCAGCTCGTTCTTAAGGTATCGTCCGAATTCTTCCATATAGACACAACAAATCGGTACGGGTCCTCAGACCCATACCGCTTGATATGTTGTTGTCGGTAGGTGGCGGATTACTGCTCGGCCTGACGCAGCTGCTGTACGTATACGGCCTTCACCATCTTCTTGCGGTTTGTAACCGAAGGCTTCTCAAACGCCTGACGGCTGCGCAGCTCACGGATGATGCCGGTCTTCTCAAATTTACGCTTGAACTTCTTCAGAGCTTTCTCGATGCTCTCGCCTTCCTTTACCTGTACAATGATCATGTTTGATTTTTTATTTTTTATTGGTTTATATTCTGTTTTGCCACACCCTGAATGCGTTGAGGGTGCAAAAGCGTTGCAAAATTACAATTACTTTATGGATTGACAAAATATTTTAAAAAAAATGTTGCAAAAAACAATCAAATAATTATGATTGAGCGTTAAAGTAATAGAAAATCAACTTACAATCCTTGTTTTTTGCCGTGGGTATAAATAGTATGGAAAGATATACACATAAAACATAATGCCATGAAAAAAATAGCACTTCTGATGACGGCGCTGGTGGTAAGCGGCGTAGCATGGGCGGGTGACCACACCACGGATCCCGACAAGTATTATCTGACACCGGGACAGGTGGCCGACAGCCAGCTGTTGTTGCCTGAGCCTCCGGCCGACGGTTCGATGCGTCTGGCGTATGACCGTGAGCAATACGAGTGGGGGAAGTCGCTGCGCGACACCGAGCGCGGCAAGCAGGCCGTAGTGGACGCCAACCTGAACGAAGGATGGCTGGACCGTTCGTTCAGCGAGGCTTTCGGCATGAGGCTCACCAAGGAGAACACTCCGGAGATTTACAAACTTCTGACCAACATGAAGGAAGATGCCGGCGATCTGTCTACACGCGCCGCCAAGAACTATTATCACCGCACACGTCCGTTCGTGAAATGGAACGAGCACACGGCCACGCCCTGGGACGAGGAGGGTCTGGCCAAGAACGGTTCGTATCCTTCGGGCCACACAGCCATAGGCTGGGCCACGGCACTGGTGCTGAGCGAGATCAATCCCGCGCGTGTCAACGAGATTCTGGACCGCGGCTTTCAGTTCGGCCAGAGCCGCGTGATAGTGGGCGCGCACTATCAGAGTGACGTAGACATGGGTCGCGTTGTCGGTTCGGGCGTAATCGGCGTGCTTCATGCCGATCCCGCCTTCCAGGCCCAGTTAGCGAAAGCCAAGGCCGAGTTCGCCGCCAAATCCCAGATGAAGAAGCAGATTCTGAAGGCTCCGGCCAACTGATTTACCCATTACATCCAACTGATGCACTCATTGCATAATATAATAAAAACGCAGCGGGCTTTCAGTACCTGCTGCGTTTCTGTATGTGACTGTAGCAAGAGACCTATTCCTGCGGGATGTCGCAATAGCCGGAGTCTTTGAACCATTGACTGTACATCAGGTAGTTGCCGGCAATCTTGATGTTCATTTCCTTGGCTTTCTCCGGCTCTACCATCTTGATGAATTTGGCGGGAGCGCCGGCCCACATCTCGTGGGGACCTATCTTGGTGCGGCTCAGCACCACGGATCCGGCTGCTACCAGGGCGCCTTCGCCCACTTCGACGTCGTCCATCACTATGGCACCCATGCCGATCAGTGCGTAATTGTGTATCTTGGCGCCGTGTATCACCACGTTGTGGCCGATGGATACATCGTCGCCGATCTCGATGGTGGATTTCTCATAGAGCGTATGAAGCACCGAGCCGTCCTGGATGTTGACGCGGTTGCCGATGGTGATGGTGTTGACATCGCCGCGCAATACTGTGCTGTACCACACGGAGCACTGGTCGCCCATGGTCACGTCACCGACAATCACGGCATTGTCGGCTATGAAACAGTCCTTGCCTATTTTGGGTGTGAAGCCGCGCACACTTTTGATTATTGCCATTAATCTTAGATTATTAAATTGTTAAACCGGCTGCGGCGGAGCTGAAGCTCCGGGCCGCAACTAACCCACACAATACGGGAAACCGGGGTGACTTTTGGTTTGGTTATTTAGTTCGCGGGGTTATTTCAGTTCGCGGGGTTATTTCAGTTCGCTGGGTTACTTCAGTTCGCGGGTCTTGTCGGCCAGCCAGGCGGCCTCCTCGGGCGAGAGGAGCGGCGTGAGAGCCTCGCGTACGCGGGCGTGATAGTCGTTGACCCACTTTATCTCCTCGGGCGTCATGATTTCGGTCTGGAACAGACGGAGGTCGAAGGGGAACAGCGTCAGAGGCTCGAACTTCAGGAACTGGCCGAACTCCGTCACGGTGTCGGGCACGCAGAGAATCAGGTTCTCGCAGCGGATGCCATATCGGTCGGCCAGATACAGGCCGGGCTCGTCGCTCTGCAGCATTCCCGGCTCCAGCGGAGTGGGGTTGGCGTTGAGGCGTATGTTCTGCGGACCTTCGTGGCAGTTGATGAAGAATCCCACACCATGACCGGTGCCGTGGTAGTAAGCCTTGCCTTCGCGCCACAGGAACTGACGCGCCAGCGCATCGAGCTGATGGCCGGTGGTGCCGGCGGGGAATATGGCGTTGCTCAGCGCTATGTGGCCCTTCATTACCAGTGTGAAGTCGTGCTTCTGCTCCTCGGTGGGTGTGCCGAGGGCCACGGTGCGGGTGATGTCGGTGGTGCCGAAGGTGTACTGGCCTCCAGAATCCACCAACAGCAGGCCGTCGCCCTTGATGTCGCTGCTCGATTCCTCGGTGGGCTCATAGTGCACGATGGCGCCGTGGCCGTTCCAGCCGATAATGCTGGCGAAACTCTCGTCCACGCATGTGGGGTCGGCAAGACGCAGACTGCGCAGTTCGCGTGCCAGTCCTATCTCGGTCAGCTCGCCCTTGGGATATTCGCGCTCAACGAGCATGAAGAATCTGGTCAGGGCCACGCCATCCTTCAGCATGGCGGTGCGGATGCTGCGGATCATGCATTCGTTCTTGATGCTCTTGAGCTTGGCCACTGCCGAGCCGCCGAACACCACGGAGCAGCCCACATGGTCGTAGATGCCGCGCGCCGTCTTTTCGGGGTCGAGAAGCAGGCGTGTCTCTTTGGGCAGCCCGGCTACGAACCCGGTGACCGAATCGTAAGGATTGACCTCGATATGGTATTTCTGCAGATGCGCCTTGACCTCGTCGGTAAGTTTCTCCCGGTCGATAAAGAGTACGCGGCGCTCATTATCTATATATAGGAATGCCACGAACACCGGGCTGTATGCGATGTCGTTGGCGGCGCGCAGGTTTGTGGCCCACGCTATGTCGTCCAGGCTGGAGAGTAGGATGGCGTTGGCCAGTTCCGGCTTTACCTCCTCCATAATGGCCTTCATCTTCGTGTCGGTGGTGACGCCAACTATGTTTTCGTCGTGCACGAACAGCGGATTCATGGGACGTGTCGGACGGTCGGGATAAATATAGTCGAACACGGGGAATTCGGTGTTGAGCTTAACGCCGTTGTCGCCGAATTCCTGTTCCAGACGCTGGGCGTAGCTGATGCTGAACGTCATGCCGTCGATGCCTACGGTCTGGCCGGAATGAGTGTGTTCCACCAGCCAGTCCACCAGGTCCACCGCATTGGGGCCATCCTCCTCCATCATGCGGAAGCCGGTGTCCTTCAGCTGCTCGGTGGCCTGCAGGAAATAGCGGGAGTCGGTCCAGCAGAGGGCGTCGTCCTGCAGCACCACGGCCGTACCGTTGGTGCCGTTGGCCGATTCGAAACCGGTGAGCCACTCCCGGCCGCGCCAGTGCATGGCCGGCAGCTCGCTCTGATGCGGGTCGGTGCCCGACACCACACACGCATCTATTCCATGCTCGCGCATGGCCTGACGCATCCGCGCCAGATATTCCTGTTGCTTTTTCATAATTCTTTAATTGTATGTGCAAATTTAACAAATTATTTCGAGAAATGGATGATGAAAATAATGGTTGTTGAATTGCGATATGACGATTTGCGGTTTTAGAGGGTAATTTGTTAAAATGACAAAATCGGCTTGTCTTGTTATCCGCGATTTTTAGTATTTTGGTCGTTAATTTGGTCAATTTGCCCCGAAATTAAGGAATTCTTCAAAAATTAATAAATTTTTACACGTTTTTCTTGCGTAACATTTTTTTAGTATGAAAAATTTAACTAATTTTGCCGCGCAAACGCGGGAAACCCGTTTGTATGGAACACAGACAAGACAATAAGAAAGATGGCAAGTCAAAAATCTTTTAGTAATAGTGATATAATTGTAAGTTAGTGGTTGAGTAGGAAAATCGTTGGCTTGTGAAAGCAGGCGCTATCTAAAAAATCACAGGTGCAGTATGGTTGTGAAACCGTGCTGCATTTTGTTTTTATTTGTGTAAGCGGCGAAATATTCTTAAATTTGCAAGCCAAGGGATTTGCAAGTCACATCAAGGCGAATCGTTAACCTGGCTGCCGCGCGGATGCGGCGGTGGAAACAACTATTTTCAGAATGAGCAATTGGGATTCGGGCACCAAGGTGGTGCTGTATGATACAGAGGCGAATTATCGTAATCTGCTTCCGCTGAGTTATACACGGCCTGTCGGCGCATTTAGAGTGGGCATCGACACGCTGGCCGACAAATGGAAGGCCATGCTGCCGGGCGATTACCAGTGGTTGACACGGCCATGCCTGCGCGAGAAGTTTCCCGGCGAATACGGCGCTCCGGGCGAGGAATGCGTATACATAGCTGGAAACGTGCTGGCCGATGCCGAGCTGGTGCAGCAGGTCAAGCAGCTGGAGCCGGGACACGGTCTGGCCGATGCTGACGGTCTCTGGGCATGGCGCGGCACATACGAGCAGTTCCTGAGCCTGACCGACAACGACGCCACCGACAACATCCCCACCGGCGTTATAAAGGAGAGGGATGAGCGCATCGCCGACTGCGACACACGCGGACGACGCATCAACTATGTGTACGACATCTTCCTGAAGAACGAGCAGGCCCTGTTGGAGGATTACCACCGCTACTGTTACGGCCGCAAGTCGAACGCGCCGGACGACAGCACACGCGTCATCGGCCCGATGTATCAGCCCGACGGTACGCCCAGCATCATGATAGAGGAGGGGGCCAGCGTAATCGGCGCCACGCTTAACGTGACCGGCGGCCCTATATATATAGGAAAGGACTGTCAGGTGATGGAGGGGGCGTGTCTGCGCGGCCCCATCGCCATGCTCGACGGCACGCGCGTGCGCATGGGCGCGAAGATATACGGAGGCACCACGTTCGGCCCCAACTGCCGTATCGGCGGCGAGGTGGACAATACGGTGATATTCGGCTACAGCAACAAGGCGCACGACGGCTACCTGGGCAACGCCGTGATAGGAGAGTGGTGTAATCTGGGCGCCGGCTGCAACGCCTCGAACCTGAAGAACGACTACACCAAGATTCGCGTCTGGAACTATGCGCGCCGGAGCTTCATGAAGACCGACCTGCAGTTCTGCGGCCTGATTATGGGCGACCACAGCAAGGCGGCCATCAACACCATGTTCAACACCGCCACTGTGGTGGGCGTGGGTGTGAACTTCCACGGCGCCGGCTTCCCGAGACCTTTCATACCCAGCTTCCAGACGGGCAGTCCCGCCGGATTCACCGACGTCAGCGTCGACCAGTTCTTCAAGGTGGCCGCCGTTGTGATGGGTCGCCGCGGCATCGAGCTGACCGACGTGGACCGACGCATGTTCGAGTTCATTCACAAGTCCGCCGCCGAGTTCAAGAGATAATGCGTATGCCGTAATTCGGAATTTTGAATCCTGAATTCTGAATGAACGGGAACGGAACATAAAAAGTGTTGAAAAACGAACAAAGCACTTGCATAAGAAGCTAATTTTTAGTAACTTTGCAAAGTTTTTCGGGGCAAAACGCCTGATGCGTCTAACTAATCGGCTGGCACTCAGCTGGTTGGCGGGCGTTTATGGTGTGTCTGCCGTGGAAATGAATTATGGATAAAACAGAATAAACAAAAATAAAAAAGCAACAGAATGCCAACAATTCAGCAATTAGTACGCAAGGGTCGTACGGTGATGAAGGACAAGAGCAAGTCTCCTGCGCTGGATTCCTGCCCGCAGCGTCGAGGCGTTTGCGTGCGTGTGTACACCACGACGCCCAAGAAGCCTAACTCGGCAATGCGAAAAGTAGCACGTGTCCGTCTGACTAACGGCAAGGAGGTTAACTCCTACATTCCCGGAGAGGGCCACAACCTGCAGGAGCACTCCATCGTAATGGTGCGCGGCGGACGTGTAAAGGACCTTCCCGGTGTTCGTTATCACATCGTACGCGGCACACTGGATACAGCCGGAGTGCAGGGACGCACCCAGCGTCGCAGCAAATATGGCGCAAAACGTCCGAAGGCAGCCAAGAAATAAACATCTGGCCAAGAATCAAAAAAGGTATAACCAGTTTTGATTTTTCGGACATGCTATGGTTGAGTAAACCCCGTGCAGAGGCACGGAGTTGAAGATTGTAAAAGCAGCCAAAATCAAAACATTAAACAGACAAAAATGAGAAAAGCTAAGCCCAAGAAAAGGGTGATATTGCCCGATCCCGTATTTCACGACGTAAAGGTAACCAAGTTCGTGAACCATCTGATGTACGACGGGAAGAAGAACACGGCATATACAATATTCTACACCGCATTGGAGACCGTGAAGGCCAAGATGCCGAACGAGGAGAAGAGCGCGCTGGAGATCTGGAAGAAAGCTCTGGAGAACGTGACTCCTCAGGTGGAGGTAAAGAGCCGCCGTATCGGTGGCGCGACATTCCAGGTGCCGACGGAAATCCGCGGCGACCGCAAGGAATCGATATCCATGAAGAATCTCATCATTTTCGCACGCAAACGCGGCGGCAAGACGATGGCCGACAAGCTGGCAGCCGAGATCGTTGACGCATTCAACGACCAGGGCGGCGCCTTCAAGCGTAAGGAAGACATGCACCGCATGGCTGAGGCCAACCGCGCGTTCGCTCATTTCAGATTCTAAATTCAGAGATTCAAGATGGCTAAACACGACGAGCTTCAGTATACACGTAACATCGGCATCATGGCTCATATCGATGCCGGCAAGACCACCACGTCCGAGCGTATCCTGTTCTACACCGGTCTTACACACAAGATCGGCGAGGTACACGACGGCGCCGCAACAATGGACTGGATGGAGCAGGAGCAGGAGCGTGGCATCACGATTACATCGGCTGCCACCACCACATTCTGGAAATACAATGGCGACAAATACAAGATCAATCTGATCGACACTCCGGGACACGTCGACTTCACCGTCGAGGTGGAGCGTTCGCTGCGCGTCCTGGACGGTGCCGTGGCTACGTTCTGCGCCGTAGGCGGCGTCGAGCCCCAGTCCGAGACCGTATGGCGCCAGGCTGAGAAATACAACGTGCCCCGTATCGGTTACGTCAACAAGATGGACCGTTCGGGCGCAAACTTCTTCGAGGTTATGCGTCAGATGCGCGAGCTTCTGGGCGCCAACCCCGTAGCTATCCAGATTCCCATCGGCGCCGAGGAGTCATTCAAGGGCGTTGTGGACCTGGTGAAGATGAAGGCCATCCTGTGGCACGACGAGAGCATGGGCGCAGAATACTCCGAGGAGGAGATTCCCGAGTCGCTCAAGGCCGAGGCCGAGGAATACCGCGACAAGATGCTCGAGGCTCTGGCAGAGTGCGACGACACCCTGATGGAGAAATACTTCGACGATCCCTCCACCATCACGATGGACGAGATCAAGGCAGCCATCCGCAAGGGTACACTGGCCATGGCCATCCAGCCCATGACCTGCGGATCGTCGTTCAAGAACAAAGGCGTACAGACACTGCTTGACGCCGTGTGCGCTTACCTGCCCAGTCCCGAGGACGCAGGCGCCATCGAAGGCACCGCAGTGGGCAGCGACGAGATCGAGACCCGCGAACCCAGCCCCGAGGCTCCCATGTGCGCCCTGGCATTCAAGATCGCCACGGACCCCTACGTGGGCCGTCTGACTTTCTTCCGCGTATATTCGGGTCAGGTAGAGGCCGGATCGTACGTGCTCAACACCCGTTCGGGCAAGAAGGAGCGCGTGTCGCGTCTGTTCCAGATGCACTCCAACAAGCAGAACCCGATGGAGAAGATCGGCTGCGGCGACATCGGCGCAGGCGTGGGCTTCAAGGATATCCGCACCGGCGACACGCTGTGTGACGAGAACCATCCCATCGTGCTCGAGGCAATGGAATTCCCCGATCCCGTGATCGGTATCGCCGTAGAGCCCAAGACACAGAAGGACCTGGACAAGTTAGGTGTAGGCCTGCAGAAGCTGGCCGAGGAGGACCCCACCTTCCGCGTGGAGACCAACGAGGAGACAGGCCAGACCGTGATCAGCGGTATGGGCGAGCTTCACCTGGACATCATCATCGACCGTCTGCGTCGCGAGTTCAAGGTAGAGTGCAACCAGGGCCGTCCGCAGGTAACATACAAGGAGGCCATCACACGTCCCGCCGAGCTTCGCGAGGTATTCAAGAAGCAGACCGGTGGTCGCGGTAAGTTCGCCGACATCATCGTGCGCATCGAACCCGCCGACGAGGACTTCGAGGGCAGCCTGCAGTTCATCGATGAGGTCAAGGGCGGTAACGTGCCCAAAGAGTACATTCCTTCGGTACAGAAGGGCTTCCAGACCGCAATGAAGAACGGTGTTCTGGCCGGCTATCCCGTAGAGAAGCTGAAGGTTACGCTGCTCGACGGTAGCTTCCACCCCGTGGACTCCGACCAGCTGAGCTTCGAGCTCGCCGCCATCCAGGCGTTCAAGCACGGATCGGAGAAGGCAGGCCCCGTTCTGATGGAGCCTATCATGAAGATCGAGGTAGTTACCCCCGAGGAGTCGATGGGTGACGTGATCGGCGACCTCAACAAGCGTCGCGGTCAGGTAGAGGGCATGGAGACCAGCCGCAGCGGTGCCCGCATCGTCAAGGCTACGGCACCTCTGGCCGAGATGTTCGGTTATGTGACCGCCCTGCGTACCATCACTTCGGGCCGTGCCACCAGCACCATGACCTTCAGCCACTACAGCGAGGTAAGCCCGTCGATCGCACGCTCGGTACTGACAGAGTGCAACGGCCGCGTAGACCTGCTCAAGTAATTCGCAAATAATAGTCATAACAGAAATATGAGCCAGAAAATCAGAATCAAACTCAAATCTTACGATCACAGCTTGGTCGACAAGTCGGCCGAGAAGATCGTAAAGACGGTAAAGAGCACCGGCGCAGTGGTAAGCGGTCCGATTCCGTTGCCCACTCACAAGCGCATCTTCACCGTGAACCGTTCGACGTTCGTCAACAAGAAGGCGCGCGAGCAGTTCCAGCTGTCGAGCTATCAGCGTCTCATCGACATCTATAGCAGCACGGCCAAGACTGTGGACGCCCTGATGAAACTCGAACTCCCCAGCGGCGTGGACGTAAGCATCAAGGTGTGATGCCGGAGCGGACAAAGCTGAAACAAGAATAAACAACCGTAAATACAACACGTAAAGAAATGCCAGGATTATTAGGAAAGAAAATCGGAATGACATCCGTTTTCAGTGCCGACGGCAAGAATGTGCCGTGCACTGTTATCGAAG
>CADBNR010000044.1 GCA_902796035.1 uncultured Bacteroidales bacterium
GACTTTAAATGCTAAACTTGTCAAAGAACTCTTTGGCTTGGCGGTGGATGCCGCTTAGCCTATGAATAATTTTTTAACGAACTATTGGTTTAATATTACTTCGCAAAAATACAAAAAATCATTCTGTTTACAAAGTCCGAACCGTCCCCAAACCTATTCTATTGCCTTATACCTTAAAATTGACCGATTTGTCCCATCATTGCATACCATCATTGCATAAATTTGACAATCCCATTGTTTCTATATTTTGAACATTCTCCAGAAGAAAATAATCCAAAACACATACACGATTAGAAGTTGTTTAAACTGATTTACGTTTAAACAACTTCGGTGTCAGGTCAATACCAAAGGTGACATCAGCACGATAATGTTCTGACGTCGCAAAGACATTCATATATAATAATAAGCGTGTTTTAGCGTACCTGATACGGTCCTGACTTTGTAGAAAACAAATACAAGTTATGTACTTCCCTTTTTGACTTTTGAGTTACGCGGAGAACGACAAATCAACCCGAGGCATCTTATTTGATGCCGAACAGGGAGAGGATGCGATGGCCGAGGCTGGTTTTGCGGAAGGATATGAATTTGCCGGCAAGGCTCTTGTCCGGGTCTTTGCCAAGACGTATCTGACCTTTGTCAAGTTGCTCTACACGGGCTATCAGGGCCTGGGTAGAGGCAGAGACCTCAGGTACATAGTCCGGCATGTTTACATCGAGGTCGTCGAGGTCGTATTTCCTTTCGTCCCAGCGTTTGGCTTCCTTTTCGGTTATGTATTCCTTGCCAAGCACATAAATCTCGGCATCGGTGCTGACATAAAAGGGTTCGTCGGGCTGATTGAACCGGAACATGTTGCGACCGCGCCCCACTGATTCAAGACTGTATGAATAGCTTGTCAGGTTAGAAGCAAATGCGTTTTCGCCGATAATATTGTCGTAATTATATCCGATCCGGAACTTCTCGAACTCGAAGTTGCTTCTGAAAAATCCGTCAAAAGCCGGGGCCCAGCGACGTGACAATGTATCTGCCTTGACATCGACGTCTATACGCAGTCTGTCGTTGTCTTTCTGCCAGATTTCGGCAGGTCTGAATTTGCCATGTATTGTATCGGTACCGACATCTGAATTCTGTAATCGCTCCGGTAGCGGGATATTCGTCACCAATCCCATCCAGTCGGACCACGAGAAGTGAAAACGGCATTCGTCGCTGATACTGTCAAGTCCATTATGATTTGAGAATCTGTAATAAGATTTCGAGGTAAGCATACGCGGCTTGGTCCAACCATGAAACTTAGATTTACGTCCGACAGGCAACATATAGTCCACAATTTTCTCACGGAACATAAAGACGGTATCCGAATATGTGGTCATGGTGGAATACTCCCGCAGGTAGGCAAGAATATGAAGCACCGAGTTCTTGCGGGATTCAACGAGTACTTCCGGCAAATCCATGGCTTTAATGGAAGTCCGGTCTTTCGATCCCGAGTGCGCCATACCTTCAAATGTAATTACGGCTATGGCAAACGGCAGCAATATGAATGTCAAGTGGATTCTCACGCCACAAAATTACATAACAGACTTGGGATGACCCAATAATTCAGATTAAAAGATGTGGAATGATATTTACAAACGTTAAAACAAATTTTGGTGGTTAGGATTATATTTGCTAAATTTGCATTTATTGTATAAAATACACTTATAAACAGGCTTATTATTAACCTTTAAAATACAATATGACAAAGAAATTGCTGATGCCACTGGTTGCGACCATGTTGGGAGTAACATCGGTTCATGCTGCGAGTGTCACACTACAGATGGATCAGGTAAATCCGGATGCCAAGATCATGCCGGAAATCTACGGACAGTTTGCCGAGCATCTCGGCGCCTGCATCTATGGAGGCCTCTGGGTAGGTCCCGATTCATCCATTCCTAACACCAACGGATACCGTAACGACGTGCTTCAGGCTCTGAAGGAGCTGAAAGTGCCTGTGATGCGCTGGCCCGGTGGATGTTTCGCCGACGAATACCATTGGCGCGACGGCATCGGTCCGCAGAAGGACCGTCCCACCCAGGTCAACAACAACTGGGGAGGTACCGTTGAGGACAACTCGTTCGGAACGCACGAATTCTTCAATCTGTGCGAGTTGTTGGGCTGCGAGCCTTATCTTAGCGGCAATGTCGGTTCCGGCACCGTACAGGAATTGGCACAGTGGGTGGAATACATCACAGCCGACAACGGCCCAATGGCCAAACTGCGCGAACAGAACGGCCGCAAAGAGCCCTGGAAGCTCAAATATCTTGGTGTCGGAAACGAATGCTGGGGTTGCGGCGGCAATTTCCGGCCCGAATATTATGCCGACGTATATCGCAGATACCAGACTTACTGCCGTAATTTCGGCGACAACAAACTCTACAAAATTGCATCCGGCGCCAGTGATTACGACTACACCTGGACCGACGTGATGATGAAGAATGCCGGACGTTACATGGACGGCATATCCCTGCATTACTATACTGTGACCGGATGGGATGGTTCGAAAGGCTCGGCCATAAAGTTCACGCCCGCCGACTATTACTGGACCATGGGCAAATGCCTCGAGATAGAGGATGTGATAGCTCAGCACGAGCAGATAATGGACAAATACGACGACAAGAAGCGCGTGAACCTCCTTGTGGACGAGTGGGGTACATGGTGGGACGTAGAACCCGGCACGAATCCCGGTCACCTGTTCCAGCAGAACACCATGCGCGACGCTATGGTAGCAGCTCTGTCGCTCAACGTGTTCCAGCGTCATACCGAACGCGTCAAAATGGCCAACATAGCCCAGGTGGCCAACGTGCTTCAGTCAATGGTTCTGACCAAAGGCGACCAGATGGTCAAGACTCCTACTTATTACGTTTTCAAGATGTACATACCTCATCAGGATGCAACGCCCATCCCTCTGGATGTAACTACCGACAAGGTTCGTTGCGGTGACAAATGGGACGTTGACCGTCTGCAGGCTACAGCTTCAAAGAAAGACGGTAAAGTTACCGTTTCCCTCACCAACATTGACCTTGAGAAACCTCAGGAAGTGGAAATCAATACAGGACTTGCCAAAATCAAGAGCATCAACGGCGAAATCCTGACTTGCAAGAGCATCAATGATTACAACGATTTTGGTCAGCCCGAGAAGGTGACTCTTAAACCTTTCAAGGATGCGAAAGCAGGCAAGAACGGAGTGGTGAAAGTCAAGCTTCCCGCAAAATCCATCGTGACCATTACCATGGAATAAGAAGGAATTTATACTGAAACAAAAAAGGGGAGAGCCGAATGATGGCCCTCCCTTATTTTATAATTCTCTTACTGTCTATTATTTCACTATACCTTTTTCAAGGTATTCCGCAAGGTTGGTGCGTACCTGCTCACCGGCTCGCTCTACGGCGACTTTCGCCATATCGTGGTCCACCATAATCTTCACAAGCTGCTCAAAACTGGTTTTCTGTGGATTCCAGCCTAATTCACGCTTAGCTTTGGACGGATCGCCCCAAAGATTGACCACATCGGTAGGACGGTAGAAATCCGGTGATACTTCCACCAAGACTTTTCCGGTAGACTTGTCAATACCTTTCTCGTCAGCGCCATCTCCTTCGAATATCAGGTCTATGCCCACATATTTGAATGCAAGCTGACAGAACTCGCGCACGGAATGCTGTTCGCCAGTGGCTATCACGAAGTCCTCAGGCTTGTCATTCTGCAATATCAGCCACATACACTCCACATAATCCTTGGCATAACCCCAGTCGCGTAGCGATGATAGATTGCCAAGATACAGTTTATCCTGCTTGCCCTGGGCAATGCGTGCGGCGGCAAGGGTTATCTTGCGGGTCACGAATGTTTCTCCGCGTCGCTCGGACTCATGGTTGAACAGTATGCCTGAACAGCAAAACATATCGTATGCCTCACGATATTCCTTCACAATCCAGAAGCCATACTGCTTTGCTACGGCGTATGGACTGTAGGGATGAAACGGAGTCTCCTCGTTCTGAGGTACCTGTTCCACTTTGCCGTATAGTTCGGAGGTAGAAGCCTGATAAATGCGACACGTGCCCGCAAGGCCTGTGAGTCGGACCGCTTCAAGAACTCTCAACACACCCAAAGCATCTACCTGTGCCGTATATTCAGGCGAATCGAACGACACCTGGACATGGCTCTGAGCGGCAAGATTGTATATTTCATCAGGTTTTACCTTCCCTATTACCTGCACCATGCTCATGGAATCCCCCATGTCGGCATAATGCAGATGGAAGTGAGGCTGACCTTCCAGATGAGCTATACGTTCACGATAGTCTACGGACGACCTTCGTATCACGCCATGAACGTCATATCCTTTCTCAAGCAGCAATTCCGCCAGATACGATCCGTCCTGACCGGTTACGCCTGTGATTAGAGCTTTCTTCATCATTTATACTTTTTAACTTATAAACGCTCTCCTTATACAATAATTGCACCATAATTTCCTCTTGATTCAAGTTGATGACAATTTGTTTGGCGATTAGACGTTTTTGGGCTATATTTGCTCTATGAAACATATAATACTTGCGGCCGCAGCATTCGCCGCGCTAACAACGAATGCCATGACAATCTCACCCATGATCAGCGACGGAATGATTCTGCCTCAGAATACACTCGCACATATCTGGGGCACCGCCGATTCCGGCGAAACTGTCAAAGTGTCTCCCTCATGGGACAAACATACCTATTCCGTCAAGTCGGATAAATCAGGCCATTGGCTTATATCTGTGGCAACACCTGCTGCATCCTACAGTCAGTATAATCTGATTATTTCGGGTAAAACAAACTCGGATACAATCAAAAACGTGCTGATAGGAGAGGTGTGGCTGGCATCGGGACAATCCAACATGGAGATGCCACTGAAAGGTTTCCCCGGCTGTAATGTAAAGAACGGCTTTAAGGAAATAGCCAAGGCACGTCAGTATGCCGACAAGGTAAGATTCTACACTGTTCCGACCAGTCAGAGTTATGAACCTGTGGAAAATGTCGACGCGCACTGGACGGTACCGAGCCCCGATACGGCTACAGAATACTCGGCTACCGCGTGGTATTTCGCCACTCGCCTAAACGATGTGCTTGACATACCGATCGGTATCGTTTCGGCTGCATACGGCGGCTCGAAAGTCGAAAGCTGGCTACCGCGTGAAATTCTTGAGAAATATCCGGATGTGTCGCTTGATCCAAAGGATATAGAGAACATGACGTCGTATTGGCGCCCGATGCTGATGTACAACGCCATGTTCAAGCCCATCAGCAAATACACATACAACGGAATAATATGGTATCAGGGCTGTTCCAACGTCAGGAGTTACGACACATACGCCGACCGTCTGGTCACGATGGTGAACCGCTGGCGTGAGGAATTGGGACGCGGCGACATACCGTTCTATGCCGTCGAAATAGCTCCATACGAATATGACGACCCCGCCGAGGACGGCAAATCACCGATGTTGCGCGAAGCGCAGTGGGAGGCTGCAGCGCGTCTCAGCAATGCCGACATGATATGCACCAACGATATAGTGGAGGAATACGAGCGATTCAATATCCACCCGGGCAACAAGGAAGCTGTGGGACAGCGTCTCGGCGACCTTGCTCTCAACAAGACATACGGCAAGAAACAGTTTATGGCCGGAAGCCCGAAGTATAAGAGCTATCGCGTGGAGGGGGACAAGATTATGGTAGCCATAGACTCGCCCAATCATGGCATCTGCCGGAACTATGACATCAAGGGTTTTGAGATTGCCGGTGAGGACGGGAAATATTATCCTGCTACAGACGTAATCTTCCTGTGGCAGACCAATGAATTCCAACTCAGCAATCCGGACGTACCGCACCCGGTCTCCGCACGTTACGGCTACGGAGACTTCATGCCCGGCAACGTATATGGAGGCAACTACCTTCCGCTGATACCTTTCACTACCAAAAATTAATGACCGCACACTGCGGTCGGGACTTTAACTTTAAAGGTGTGTCGACATCGTTTATCGACACACCTTTATTATTATGATATATTGGTGTCCGGTAAAACTTTTGATGAGTTTTTGGCTATAAGTTTGCCGGACAGCCGATGTCGTAAACGTATATGAGTACTAAAA